>JANPLH010000342.1:0-11436 GCA_031426435.1 Saprospiraceae bacterium
TATTTTTTGGGGGCGCCCCACCTCCAGCTTTCCTGGTTCAATTTGCCACTACAAATATTCTTGGGGCGCTGCCCCTACCAAAGACCAAGGCCAAATTTGCTCCATCTCCGGATTGCTGAATCAGTTAGGTGCGCAGCGACCCATTGGCCTACACGAGGCACCTTGGCCACCAAAATCAAGAAACACGTTAATAGTGCCAGAACATTCCCCAAATTTGCCGCCAGAATACAACCATCAATGCCTGAAAAAATTTCCTGCGATTTTCTCGTAATCGGCGGCGGCGCTGCTGGGTTCTTTGCGGCCATTCGTGCCGCCGAAGTGAATCCCAGTTCGAAGGTCATCATCCTCGAAAAAGGCCGGGACGTGCTGCAAAAGGTCAAGGTCTCCGGCGGTGGCAGGTGCAATGTCACTCATGCCTGCTTCGACCCACGGGAGCTGGTGAAGCACTACCCACGGGGCAGCAAGGCGCTGCTCGGCCCGTTCAGCCGCTTCCAGCCGGGCGATACCGTGGGCTGGTTCGAGCAGCGGGGCGTAAGGCTGAAGGCTGAGGAAGATGGCCGCATGTTCCCCGTCACCGACAGCTCGCAGACCATCATCAATTGCCTGATGCAGGCGGCGGAAAAGGCGGGGGTGCAGGTGAGGACTGGGGAGAACGCCACCCAGTTTTCACCACCAAAAACACCCGGTGGCACTTGGCAGGTTGCTGCGCAAAGCGGCAACGTTTTCCAGTCAAAAAACATCATGGTTGCCACGGGCAGCAGCGCCCGCATTTGGGAGCTTTTGCGGGAGCTTGGCCATAAAATTGTACCTGCCGTTCCCTCGCTTTTCACCTTCAATATCAAGGACAAGCGGTTGGATGGACTGATGGGGCTTTCTGTCCCCATAGCCGCAGTGCGGGTTTTGGACGAAAAACTGACGGCCACTGGGCCGCTGCTCATCACGCACTGGGGCATGAGCGGGCCGGGCATCTTGCGCCTCTCAGCATGGGGCGCCCGTATCTTGGCAGAGAAAAACTACCGATTCGACATCGAGGTAAGTTGGCTGAACTACTCAGCGGAAGAAATGGTGGAGGAACTTACGGAGTTTAAACTGGCTTCGCCAAAGAAGTTCGTTGCTTCGCAATGCCCCTTCCCTACCCTGCCCCGGCGTTTATGGGAAAGCCTTGTGGCCGCATCTGGCATTGCCACCGACCTGCGCTGGGCCGACCTCGGCAAGGATAAGCTGCGCAAATTGGCGACTGAACTGGGCGCTGGCCGCTACCCAGTTACTGGCAAAAGCACCTTTAAAGAAGAGTTCGTCACCGCTGGCGGCATTGACTTGGACGAGGTGAATTTCAAGACTTTTGAGAGCAAAATACAGCCCGGACTCTACTTCGCTGGCGAGGTCCTGGACATTGACGCCATCACGGGCGGCTTCAATTTTCAGGCGGCTTGGACGGGGGGGTGGCTGGTGGGAGGGGCGGTGGGAAATTAGAAATTGGAAAATTGGAAATTGAGAAATTGGCGGTACGGCTGTAACCAACAATTTCTCAATTTGCAATTTTCTGGCTATTGCTATTACGGATTGTAGCGATGAACGAAGATGGCCACTATTTATGCCCAAAAAGGGGCAGCGCCCTGTAATATTTGTAGCTATTTCCGCTACCCCCCGGCACCAAGGGGCAGCGCCCCGCAATATTGGAGTTGGTATATGCCGGGGCGCTGCCCCTCAAAACTTTCGGGTATGCGAATGCTACAAATTTTACGGGGCGCTGCCCCCCTTGGATTTTGGGGATAACCTCTTCTCAGGCGCTTATCACTACAATCCGTTACAGTCAGCCAATTTCCAGTTGCTTACTGCAAAATCACATTATCTACCCGATAGCTGCTGGTCAAACCAGTAGAGCTACCGCCCTCATACTTGAAGCCAATGGCCACTTTTTTTCCAATGAAATCCGACAAATCAATGTCACCGGAAGGAATCCACTCGTGGTCGGCATTTGGCATGCCAGCAAGGGTGGCCGTTGAAATTTCCTCCCAAGTAGCGGTAAGTGGGTCGCAAGCGAAGTCGGTGGAAATCCAAACCGTGAGGCCGTCATGCGTCCAGAAAGCCTTGGCGGTCTCGAAGCTCAGCGTTTTTGGCCCGGTGATGTCGAGCAGGGGCGTTATGAGCCAAGCGGCCATTTCAGGTGCGGTATCATTGTAGGCCGTTGCCTGAACATAGACGTTACCACTGAACAGTTTCGATTGCCAGCGGCGGGTGCCAGTTTCAGCTACGTTTGTCCAGCCCGTGAGGGTGATGTCCGTGTTGTTGGTGCCGGTGGCAAAATCTTCGCTCAGGCTGCCGACTACCAGCGGTGGATTGCCGTTTTGGCAAGGGTCATTTCCACCTCCACCACCGCCGCCACCTCCAGTACCGAGTTTCACGTTGTCCACCCGGAATGTGCCTGTCTGCCCACTGGTGCCACTGCCCACATAATGGAAGCCGATGGCCACTTTTTGACCCACCAAAGCCGATAGGTCAATGTCGCCGGAGGCGACCCACTCGTTGCTGGCACTGGAAGCGCCCGCCAAGGCTGCGCTCAATGGAACCCAAGTCGCTGTAGTTGGGTCGCATTCAAAATCAGTAGAAATGGATGCCGTGAAACCGTCGTGGGTATAGAATGCAGTAGCGGTCTCGAAAGTCAAAACCGATGCAGCGGCCGATACTTCCACCAGCGGTGTCACCATCCAGATATCCATTTCCGGCGAGCTGTCGTTGAAGGCCGTTGCCTGTGCATACACATTGCCACTGAACTCCTTGAACTGCCAGGTGCGGCTGCCTTTTACGTTGAAATTTGTCCAACCGTTTAAAGCCACGGGGTCGTTGTTTATGCCTGCCTCAAAATCTTCGTCCACACCGGCAACGGTGGGAACAGTACCGCCTGCACAGGGGTCACTTCCGCCGCCGCCGCCACCGCCGCCATTGCAGCGGTCACCATCCATTTTAACGTCGTTGAGGTCACGCACGAGGAACTGTAGGTCGCTTCGGAAGATGCTGAGAATGCCCGTCAACGTACCGCTGCCATTGGGCAGGCTGGTGCCCGCAAAATTTGCGAAGCTGCTCGTCCTAACTATCAGCTCTATGCCGTCGCAGTCTTCCATATAGCGGTTGGCGGTCACTCCGGAGCCTTGCTGCGCAAAAGTGAGGCTGGTATCGGCGAGCTGGAACTGCACATCGGTGACGGTGATGAGGGTGTTCACATCGTTAAAAGTCAATTCACTGACTTTCTTCACCTTCGGCAATGGTGGGTCCACTTTTTTGCCTCTGAAAATATAATCCTGGTCACGCAGGATATTGCCCAGGGAATTGCCCCGCTGTGGGTCATAAATGACAAAACCGCCCAATTGGATAAGGTTGTTGTAATCGGCAATGATAAGACCATTGCATTTGATATAAACCTCCCGGCCTATTGGGTAGAGCGGGTAGTTGTCGCCGCCTTCAATTTTTACGGAGATACCACCCGTTTCATCTTGAATGACGAAGGTTTCGAAAAAGTTGCCGGATTTGTCATCCGCCACGACAGTCCCCTTGATGATGATGTCCGATTTGATGGAATCGAACTGGCCAAGGGTGTGCATGGCGTTCAGCTCCGCAATGGTCGTATTGGCCGTCAGCCCGGGGTCAACGCCCTCGGTCGGTGGTTGGTCGAAATCTTCCTTTATACAAGCATTGAACACAAAGCCAAGTAAAATCGTGGGAAGGAAAAATTTGATTAATTTATTCATTATCAATGAGTTGATTGTTGGATTGTTGGATTGCTTTATTGTTGAATTGTTTTAGTGTTCGCCATTTGTGCAACAATATAACAATCCAACAATTCAGCAATTTAAAACCTTAGCGCCCCCATCACGAAGAAGTTGGTGCCAAAGGCATAATAATACCTTGCAGGGAACACATTGTACCCCTTGTCGAAGTCTGCCCTGTCGAAACGCAATTGCTCATAGCCGCCCGTGCGCATGGTTGCATTAAGCAAGTTGGTGATACCGAGCGTCAAATTGAAAAACACATCGTCGTTCACCTTGAATGATTTATTGGCAAAAATATCAACGGTGTAGGCACTCGGAAGCCGCTCTTGGTCAACTTTATGGTCATAGATTTCGCTGCCTTGGGTATCCCCAACAACTGCCTCTGCTGTCCGTCGGTATGGATTGAAGTCAATATAGTTTCGGTCAAAATAGTTGACCGTTACGCTGGCAGACCAGAACTTGGGCGAACGGTATTCCAAGGTGGCAGAGTAGGCGGTCTGTGGGGTGCTCGGCACGTAGAAGTTTTTGGCATACACCGTGTCCACCTGTTGAAGGTCGCCGTCGCTGTCCTGCACAAAAAGCGATCGAGGGCGATTGGTGTAAATATACTCGCCGATGGCGGCCACAGCGCTGATGTTCCAACTTGGCGTCAGTTTGTACTCCATGGCCAGTTCTACGCCAGCATGCCGCTTGTTGATGCCCGTGAAAATATTTGCTCCAAAAGTATTGAGGTCATCAAAATAGAAGCGGTTGATTTTTAGGGAATTACGGAACTCTGTCAAGAAAAAAGTAGTGCGAACCCGGATGTCAGGTGTTCTGAAAATATAGCCCACCTCACCGCTCAAGACCTCCTCGTTAGTAAGGCCTGGCACCACTTGGTCACGGGTTCTGGCAGAAAGGAATACATTGCGAAAATCGGGCGCACGGTTCAGGTAAGCGCCGTTGGCGTAGAGGTAATTTCGTCCATTGAATTTGTACGTGATGCCCGCCTTTGTTGAATAGTTGTTGAAGACCTGCTTCTCCGAATCGCCGAAAGAGTTGTCAGGGAAACGTCCATTGCGGAAATGCCCGGTGCGCCAAGCCTGCGTCCTGGAAGCCTCTCCTGCCAAGAAAAAATCAAGCTTTGCATAACTGAAACGACCTTGAAGCCAAGGCCCAATTTTTTGCCCGGTGATATCGTAGTCCCAACGGTAAGTATCTCCTTGCTGCACAAAATCTTCGGGATTGTTCAGGTTGTATTTAGGTGACTGGCCAGGTATATTGTCCCGAATGGCGAAGGGGTCGGTATTGGTAAAATAGTCACCGCCGAGCAAGTCCTCGGCCACGGCGAAGTAGTGCGTTTTATCCTGTTGGAAACTAAGGCCTCCGTTCAAAATCAAGTGGTCGCCAATTATGCTTTCATAAATCATATTGGCGCTGATGCGGCTGAGGTCGGAGCGCTGGTTGGCCAAAATGATGTTCGAAGTATCCAGTGCAACTGGGTTTTGCAGCTTATTCCTGCCGTTTCCTTCGTAAATATCGTCCCATTGCACCTGCAATAGGTCAGGGTTCCTCAGTATGGCCGACCGCATGATGTCGGCGGCAGCTTCTCCCCCATTGCGGGGCAGGCTGTTGTAGGTAGGCAGCTTTCGGTAGTAATCGGGCAGCGGGTTGTTGGCATCTGCCCAGTCGAGTTGCGTACGACCATAGTTGCCCGTCATATAACTCACAGCGGTCATCAAGTTAGAATGGTTGTTCAGCTTCCAGTCATGGCGCAACACGGCGAATGGCTGGTGGGTCTTCACCACCCTGGCGTTCCGTATTTCGCCGTTTTGCCAACCCCAGTTAGGGTTGTAAAAATTGGTGCCGGCCAAGTCGTTAGCCTCCTGAATGGATGGGCTGGATGTGCCCCTTCGAGTTGGTGCTCCTAACAGGGTAAGGTTTAGGGTGTGGTTGTCGTTCAGCTTTTTATCCACCGACGCAAAGTAGGACCAGGCATCGTAGAAGGTGCCGGGCACATAGCCTTCCTCCGCCCAACGACGAGAGCCAGAAAACGAGAAGGCCCAGCCCTTTTTGTTCATGCCGGTATTCCAGGTGGCCATAAGGCGACCCGTGGCAGCGCGATTGGAAAACATATAAGAAACCCGCTTGCCCTTTCGCTGACCACTGGCCCGGGTATCTATCGCCGCAGCACCGCCAATACTGCCAAAACTGTAGGCAAATGGGCTGATATCAAACGTGTTTTCCCGCTTACGGGTCACGTCATTAAGGCCGCCCCAACTGCTCCAAAAAACGGAGCCTGTTTCAAGGTTGTTGACAAATACGCCATTGAACAAGGTTGGCGTTTCGGAGTCGTAGCCCCTGATTTCGAATCCGCCTGTGCTGAGGTTGAAAGAAGCAGCTTCCACGAAAGGGTCACGAGAAGCCGAAAGAATACCGGAGACGTTTTGGTCACCAAGGTCGCCGTCGTCATCGGAAAGGGTTACGGTCGGAATGCGGTCTTCATCTGTCACCACGTCTTTGGCATTGGTCTCTGGAGTAGCTGTGGCAAAAGTTAATTGGATAGGGTCGAGCTTGTATCCCGACCCCGTCTTTGTCATATCGCCCAAAGCCAATACTTGGTCAGCCGGCTGATAGCCGTCTTTAAAAAAGCTGATGGTATAGGTAGAAGTGGCCTGCTTGAAGCTCACCCGAAACCTACCTTGTTCGTTGGTGATGACTTCGGTTTCCGCTGTGGTGACGGTCACGCCGCTAATGGGCTTTGATGTGTTGGCATCTTCAACAATGCCATAAATCGAGATTCTTTGAGCTAAAACTAATTGTGAAATTGCAGTGAATAAAATGAGTAGAAAGGTTTGTTTCATACATTTTTGAATTGTGGCGCAAAGGTAGCAAGCAGGTTCCTAGATTTACCTGAATTATACGAATTAACCGAAGGTTAAAGTGACTTCTGCGAGTTGCAGGGCAATCAAGTCCCACAGAGATAGCCAATAATCAATTATTCCACAGAACCTGCGCTGGCTCTTTTCCACAAAATAAAAAACGGGCAGCGCCCTCAAGCACTGCCCGTCGTGGCCGCCAAAATTATTTGGCAAGCCAAGTTCCTATTCAATAGGAATAAAAGCTGTTGACCGTCATCAAGGCATCCTCCTCGTGGTCGCCAGAATAAATGGCCACAACGATGAGGTTGGTGGCGCTCTCCGGGTCGAGCAGGGCCATGACCACAGCATTTGCACCGTCCTTAGAGCCACGCACGTAGTAGCCCGTGAAGTTGTTCACGTCCACTGCATCGCCATCGGTAACGAGGTCATAGTCCATTTCCTTCACCATAGCGGCGACCACATCGGCAAGGTCATCAGCAGAGAGGTTCTCATCCTGAATGGGAGCTATGGTCACAAACACATTGTCGTTGCCAGCTGAAAACTCCTCAGCGTTGTTGGTTTCGATGACAAAACCACGGGGCACTTTGAAGCCTACGCCGTGGGTATCCCAGGTCATGTCAACCTGTGCGGTAGCGGTTTGGCCACAAAACAAAAGGAGTCCGAGCAGGGTGGATGCAAATAGCGAGATTGATTTCATTAAAAAAATAATTTGATTGGTGAGCCAGTATCAAAGTATTGGATGGGGTCGTTTTGGTTCCAATCATTCTCAACCGGATTTTCAAAAGAGCCATAAAGGCCGCAATTTCACAAATAAAACAGTGCCAGATTCAAATAACATTTTACGTGGAATTTTTAAGCATTGTTTTCTATAAAATCGCCTTAGATTTCGGCTTCCATTTGGCCACAATGACCATTGATATAAATTCAAAAAGATGAAAAACTCTCGCCGCAATTTCATTCGCCAGTCGGCCACGGCATTGGCTGGCACCACCTTAGCCACGGCAATTACAACGGAATCCTTGGCAGCCTCCGGTTCGCCCCTTCGGGGCAACAAACTGGTATCACCCAACGACAAGATTCGATTTGGGGTCATCGGCTGCAAGGGAATGGGCTGGTCCGACATGCGGGCGCACCTCACCGCCATCCCGGAGGTGGACTGCGTGGCCCTCGCCGATGTTGACCAAAGCGTGCTCGACGAGCGCTCCAACGATGTGTTCAAAATGAGGGGCAACAAGCCGCAAACCTTCAAGGACTACCGCAAAATGCTGGAAATGAAGGACTTGGACGCCGTCATCATCGGCACACCCGACCATTGGCACTGCCTAAACTTCACCGATAGCCTTTCCGCTGGCATGCATGTTTACTGTGAAAAACCCATCTCCGCCAATATCGAAGAGTGCAACGTGATGCTCCGGGCCGCCAAGCGCTACCCGAAACAGATGGTGCAAGTCGGCCAATGGCAGCGCAGTGGAACCCATTATGACCAAGCGCATAACTACTTGAAGTCTGGCAAATTGGGCAATATCCGGTTGGTAAAAGTGTGGGCCTACCAAGGTTGGATGAACCCCGTACCAGTACTCCCGGACGGCACGCCGCCTCCCGGCGTTGATTATAATATGTGGCTCGGCCCAGCGCCCATGCGGCCTTTCAACCCAAATCGCTTCCACTTCAATTTCCGCTGGTTTTGGGATTACGCTGGCGGCCTAATGACTGACTGGGGCGTTCACGAAATTGACATCGCCCTGTTTTTCATGGGGGCAAAAGCACCCAAGTCCATCATGGCAAGCGGTGGCAAGCTCGCATACCCCGATGACGCTTCCGAGACGCCCGACACCCTGCAAACAGTTTTTGAGTACGATAAATTTAATATGCTTTGGGAGCATGCCACGGGTATTGACAACGGCAACTATGGCGAAACGGAAGGCATTGCTTTCATCGGCAACAACGGCACTATGATGGTGAACCGGGGAGGCTGGCGCATCATACCGGAGACCAAACGCAACGAGGAGGGCCTTCGGGTCAATAAAATAGAGGCTTTGCCAAACCAGGGCAAGGGCAGTACCGACTACCTTCAGCTACATGCCCAAAATTTCGTGGAGGCCATAAAGAAAGGTGACCCGTCCATTTTAAAATGTGGCATTGAAACGGGTGCAGTGGCTGCCATCAATGCTGCGATGGGCAACGTTGCCTTCAAATTGGGACGAAAAGTATATTGGGATGCCGAAAAGGGCGAGTTCAAAAACGACCCTGAAGCGAATGCGTTGGCGAAGGCGAAGTACCACAATGGGTGGAAGCTGCCGAGCTAAAATATTTTGAGGTTAGGCGGCCTTGCTGCTTAACCTCAACTCTTTTTCAAGAATTTTTGAACTTCCTCTGGCATTCATATCCCACTATCCTCTGTAGTGGCACATTGCTTATCCCATTTCAAGCTTGCCAACACTAGAATTGGGATATTATCACCTTAATAAATTTAAAGTTCAAAAGGCCAGGAATGGCCTACCTTTCCAATAAATGAGGGTTCAGTTTTATCCCTCCGATAGAAATCTTTGCCCTACGTTTCAAACTTTCTTTATTTTTGCGCCACTTTTGAAAAACCTTCTTTTGTATTCACCGTAAACCCAAGGCTCAAACCAAGGTTTTTACTCAACTAAACATTCAGATTCAACGTAAAATGGCACAACGCAAAAAGACAACGAAACAGGATGACGTATTGATTGACATCACAGAAGTGACCGGACAAGCCGAGAACTTTTTTGAACAATATAAGAAGCAAATTCTCATAATCGGAGGCGGCCTGGTGCTGCTTATTGGCGGTTGGTTAGCTTACAAATTCGCTTATGCTGCTCCTCGTCAAAAAGAGGCAATCGAGCAAATGGCACAGGCAGAGTACCAGTTCCAGCGTGACTCCTTCGCCTTGGCACTGGCCAATCCTGGCGGCGGCTTTCCCGGCTTTGCGGACATCGTGAAGAAATACGGTGGCACCGATGCTGGCAACGCAGCACTTTATTACGCTGGTGTGAGCAGCCTCAACCTTGGCCAGTTCGACGCTGCCATTTCCTATCTTGAAGATTTCAGCCCATGCGGCAACCTGCTCCCGGCAATGAAGCACGGCACGCTTGGCGATGCTTATGCTGAAAAAGGCGACCTTGCCAAAGCACTCAGCCTCTACAACAAAGCAGCTGATGCAGATGAAAACGACGTAATCACGCCGTTTTACCTGAA
This sequence comes from Saprospiraceae bacterium, assembly GCA_031426435.1. Taxonomy (GTDB): domain Bacteria; phylum Bacteroidota; class Bacteroidia; order Chitinophagales; family Saprospiraceae; genus UBA6168. The sequence continues at coordinate 9,851 of JANPLH010000342.1, forward strand.
AAAAGTGGCCATGTTGAGCCAAAAACAAGGTGACAAAGACGCTGCAAAAAAAGCTTGGGAAACCATCAAAAACGATTACCCGAAATCCAACGAAGCCCGTGAGGCCGACAAGTACATCACCAGCCTCAACTAAAGAGAAATTGGAAATTAGGAAATTAAGAAATTGTGATGATGGTCAATCATTTGTGCAATTTTCTTTCTAACCTATTTTCCGAAATTACTTGAGTGGCTGAAACGATATTTTACAACGAAAGGCAAGATTTCAACCGAATCTTGCCTTTTTTTGTTGCGCTTTTGCTCATTCCAATTCCCCCTTCGGGAACGGATAAATAGGTATGGGAACCTATCTACTTAAACACACAAGCACACAAATACGCAAACACATCAAAAATGGCTTCTTCGCTAAAAAATTTATCCGCCTACGACGAATCGAACCTGCCCTCGGCAGCTGGTTTCAATTTCGGCATCGTCGTGTCAGATTGGAACGCTGACATCACACATGCGCTCTACCAAGGCTGCCTCGAAACGCTACTCAAGCACGGTGCCAGCGAGGACGACATACGCACGGTACAGGTTCCCGGCTCGTTCGAATTGCCCATTGGGGCAAAGATTTTGGCAGGTGCAAAACGCTTCGACGCCATCATCTGCCTCGGTTGCGTTATCAAAGGTGAAACGCAGCATGATGAGTACATCAACCACGCTGTGGCCACCGGGCTCACCAATCTCAGCATTGCCAGCGGCATCCCTTGTATTTTCGGGGTGCTCACGCCCAACGACCAACAACAGGCCCTCGACCGGGCGGGCGGCAAGCATGGCAACAAAGGTGTAGAGGCAGCCGCCACTGCCATCCGTATGGCATCACTGCGCAAAGAAGTGGCAAGGCCGACCTCCAAAATTGGCTATTGATGAAAGCCCTGCTCATCATCGGAATGCAGGTAGACCTGCTGCCAGGCGGCCCAGCAGAAGTGCCTGACGGTCAGGAACTTGTGGCCATAATAAACGGAATCATCCCCAATTACGACTTCGTGGTAGCCGCCAATTTTGCCATGCCCGCCGACCATGCGATGTTCGCCGCCAACCATCTTTGGCGCAGGCCAGGGCAGGTCATTCCCATCAATGGCCACCCTACCCTATTGAAGCTTACTCATTGCGTACCGGGCAGCTTCGGTGCTGAACTGATACCGGGGCTGAAGACGGGACATATCGCCTTCACCGCCTTGATGGGCGCTGACAAAACGATTCCTCCACACAGCGCTTTTTATGATACAGACAAACGACGAGACACGGGGCTGGCTGGGTTTCTTGCTTCGCAAAAAGTGACTGAGCTGCATATCGCTGGCATGCCGATGGAAGAGGAAGTGCAGCACTCGTTGGAGGACGCTATAACCTTGGGGTTCAAGGCAATTGTGCTAACCGAGGCTTGTCGTTGTAGAACATGACTCACCATTAAAATGAGTGAAAAAAGAAAAACATAGCGTAACCCAATTGTGGCCACCCAATTTATTGGGCAGGCCGTTAGCGCTCCACCGGCCTGCCCAAAAAATTGGGCGGCCACAACAAAGTCGCATGATTGAGCTTAGAAACAT
>JANPLH010000343.1:0-8294 GCA_031426435.1 Saprospiraceae bacterium
GCACCTTCTTTGGAAATGGTGCGATAAAATTTGTAAATATTTTACATTCGGGATTGTGGCACACCCTTCAGCGCAAAATTGACGAATCTTGATGATGTTTTGGTATTTTATTTTATAAAATCAAAAATATCAAAATAAAAATCATTATTGTAATTCAAAATCAAGTTAATTTAAAATTAAATTTTGATTTTAAACTTGACTTTTCAGTGGAAACCTCTCAATTTTGCGCCATAGAATTGCATATCATATTCAAAATTTTAGATTCTTGTAAATTCCCTACACGCATTTGCAAAGTCTGTTAAACCAAAATTTTTTTTCCATGAAAAACATCCAATTCATCATCGCTTTCAGCCTTTTTACAATGGTAACCTTACATGCCCAAACTGGGAAATTGAATCTTAGTGCAGGCATTGGCTTTGAGCCAACTACTTTGATGGACAACGCTGAGATGAACTCAATCCCTTTGACCTTTAAAGTGGGCTACCAATTTACCCAAATGTTTAGCTTGAATGCATTTGGCGGTCATACATCTACGACTTCGCAGCCGACTGTCATCAATGACGGGTTAACATTGCGCACCAATATGGAGCAGACCTTTGTTGGCGTTCGTGGAGAGCTTAAAAAGGGTCTTGGCCAGCGCTTCGAGGTTTATGGTGGTGCTTCCCTTGGCTACTTAAAGCAGAAAAGGACAGAACTTACCGGCGCAGGTACAGTTTTCTCAAGAAACCCAGAGGCACCCACCAAACTTGACCCCAATGCACCCAAAGGCAGGTTGCTCTATTCAGGGTTTGTAGGTACCAATTTTTTTGTGACCAAGCACGTAGGCCTTTTTGCTGAGGCTGGTTCTGGTATTACTTTGTTCAATAGCGGCATCACTGCCAGGTTCTAATTTAGGTTATAGGTAAGCTATTACGATACTCGTTCTCGTTAAATCAAAAAGTCCTGGCGCTGTTTCAGCGACCAGGACTTTGTTTTTCTTGGCAGGCATTTCTTGAAACTTACTTCTGACTTGCTTCTTGGTTCTTAACGGCTCCTTCCGCTGGCAGCGAACTTTGAGCAGCCTGTGCAGCAAAAATAATGGATGTAATTGCCTTATGGACATCCTTGCGTTCCGCCATGAATATTTCCAAATAATCCAAGTCCTTATCCTTGGTGCCATTTTTGAGGATAGCCACTTTAGGTTTACCTGAAAGTGTTTTGATTCTAAAGCCAGGGTACTTGTTGCCATCCTTGTCAGGGATGATTTCGATGTTTTCCATCTTCGTATCAATGCTCATCAAATTGACTGTACTGGAAGTGGTGCTCGACCCTGATTTGTTCTCAATGATAAGGTTTAGATTGTCATCCACCATGACCGTCACCTCGTCAATACCAGGTACTTTGCCCGATGCTGCCTTGTAAACCGTCTGAAGTGGTTGGAGTGCTTTCGTGGCAACGCCCTTCATATCTCCTTCTTCTGCTGAATTGGCGGCCAAATTCTCAGAATTGGAGGCACTGTCCAATTGAATGGTAGCCCTTTCACCAACGGGTTTTGCATTTACTACGTCAGGATTTTCTCGGTTGCAAGAAGTTAACAAAAGAAAAATTGCTAATGCTGATGCTGAAATTTTTAGCATGGGACAAATTTTATCGGTTTAAAAATTATGACTAAACAGGTCCGCTTGGGTCAGTTTAGTATCATTGGCAAACTTAATGCCTTTTATGAGACCAGTCTCATATTTTGATTCAGGTCCAATGAATCGTGGGTTCCAATCTTGACAAACTGGCGACTATCCAGCCCTTTTTGATGAACATTGGTGTGACTGCAACGTTGAAGTATAGGTGTTATACACAAAACCTTTAGTCATAAAAGTGACTTTAAAAGAATTTTTGTGTCTTCACAAAAAATGATCGTAGCGAATGAATAGCGATACCTTGACACATGAGATTATGTTAGGTGAGTTCTCTGAACATCAATCCCCTTTTGATACTGTTTCCTTACCTTGTAAATTTGGCATTGGTTGTAGCCTTGAGTGCATATTACAAGATAAATTCGGGCGAACGATTTCCACCACGGCACATAGCGTTGATAAAAGTACCGATTCGCTTACAATTGATGTTTCAAAATGTACAGCTGGGGATCACCACGCTTGGATTTTCATAAATGACATGACTTTTGTCCGTCAACTTAAAGTGGTGAAAAAGGAGCAAGCTGGATTTTTGGGTCATTTTGTGAAATTGTTCAGTTAAAGGTTCGAACAGTGAAGGTGCGCCCCATTCACTGTATTTGGCTTAAAAACTCCAAAATATTGGTTTCAATCCGTTTAGCAATTTCGATTGAATCTGATCGGTCGAATGTCCTACCGGTCAACAACTCGAAAAGCTCTATATACCTCTCCGACACCGACTCCACAAAAACATCTGGCATCAAGGGCATGATGTCTCCGTCATGCCCTTGAAAACCATTCGCCATGAGCCATTCCCTTACAAATTCTTTGGAAAGCTGTTTCTGCAGTTCCCCTTTGGATTGGCGGTCTTCGTACCCTTCAAGGTAAAAATAACGGGAGCTATCCGGTGTGTGTATCTCGTCAATCAAATGGATGATACCATCCTTCTTCCCAAACTCGTACTTGGTATCAACAAGGATAAGCCCTCTTTCAGCAGCCATTTTGGTGCCTCGCTCGAACAGTGCCAGCGAGTACTTTTCCATCAAAACATAATCTGATTCGCTGACGATACCCTTGGCTAAGATGTCTTCCCTCGATATGTCCTCGTCATGGCCTTCGTCAGCTTTAGTGGCTGGTGTTATGATAGGGTGGGGGAAGCAGTCGTGCTCCTTCATTCCCTCGGGAAGCTGTACGCCACAAAGCACCCTTTCCCCTAATTTGTAGGTCCGCCAAGCATGGCCGGTGAGGTAGCCCCGCACCACCATTTCCACCCGAAAAGGATCGCAACGGTGACCAATGGCCACATTGGGGTCGGGTGTGGCGATAAGCCAGTTGGGGCAGATGTCCCTTGTGTTTTCGAGAAAATAGGCTGCAATCTGGTTGAGCACCTGGCCCTTGTAGGGAATTGGTCGAGGCAGGATGTAATCAAAAGCTGAAATTCGGTCAGAGGCTACCATTACCAGCAGGTCGCCTATTGAGTAAACATCCCTGACCTTTCCGTGATAGACCCCTTCTTGGCCTGGAAAATTGAAATCTGTGCGCCTAATGCTCCGTTTTTCTATTGATTCCATACAGTGCTTGTTGTGATTTTGGGCAAAAGTAGGCAGGAAACAGGACAATTATTCTATCGAAAAAGGCCCGACTTTTTACAAGTCGAGCCTTTTTTGATTTTTGCTGAGGCAAAACCACTTCACAAATCCTTGACGGAATTTCTATCAGAAACAATATCCTTGAGTTCTTTCAGCATTTCGTATTGATGGGGAGCAACTCGTTTGAAAGCTTCTTTAATGGCCACGAAGGCACCTTTCTCAAGTGCATCTTGTCCCATTTGTTTGATTTGGACCTTTACGTACTCAACATCCTCTATTAGAAGTGACTTGAGCGAGGGAATGTCGTGCCAGTCACCTTCAACGGCCAAGCCTTCCTCCAATTTCCCGTCGGACTGCTGTACAGGATCCAGTGAAATATACTTATCGTTACCTTCTAAAGGAAGTGCCTTGGCTTGGGCGGTTTGGTGGTTGGGCAACGTCCAATCTTGCTGTTTTTCGTCACCAAGCATGAAGACTTCGAGCCCCCGCTCCCGGATTCTATATATGATTAGACTTGCTGTTTTAGAAAGTTCCATTATTTGAACGATTGTTTGAGTGAAACAGGCGAACTCGTTTTAGGTTTTGCGAAGGCAAAGAAAAACCTTTTTGAAAAACTGGCGGGTGATAAATTTCATAGCCAATCATGCGCCAAGTTCTTTCGCACGCTCAAATGCAGCCACAGCACCGCTCACAATATCGTGAAAAACATCAGTTTTAGAAAAAGAACCCAAAGCTGCTTCTGTTGTGCCACCTTTCGATGCCACTTTTTTTATCCATTCTTCGCAAGAAGAATCGGATTGGTGAAACAAGTCAATTGCACCTTGGAAAGTCTGGCTGACCAACAACTCGGCCTGAGAATCATTGAAGCCTACCTGCTTCGCCGCAGAAATGAGGGAATTCATGAAGAACCAAACATAAGCCGGGCCACTGCCAGAAATTGCCGTAGCAGCGTCAATCAATGTCTCGTTTTCCACGTAGATGCTTTTCCCTGTGGTATTTATTAGGTTCTGAACAGTCACCAATTCAATTCGGGTCACATCATCGGTAGAGGTAAAGGCAGTCATGCCCATCCCGATTTGGGCAGGGAGGTTGGGCATGGCCCTAATAATTTTACGAATGCCAAGCGCCTCAGCGATGCTGCTCATTTTTACACCTGCCATGATGCTCAAGAACACCTGTTGGGGATCCACCATCGGACGGATTTTCGCAAAAAGACTGGCCGAGTCTTGTGGCTTAACTGCCAAAATAACCAGGTCGGCATGGGCAAGGCAATCTTCCGGATGCTTGCAGATGGAACCAATGTCAAGGCTTTCCAACTCCGGCCATTTTTCCTCCGATTTTTCCAGAATCATGAGGTCTTGCTTAGTCGTGACATGTGAACGAAGAAAGGATTGAGCGTAGGTAAGTCCCATATTTCCGCCGCCGATGATAAGTATTTTCATGCTGATAATTGATTGTGAATCGAAAGGATTAGTGTCCTAATTACGTTAACGGGTCAAAGTCCCTTTTTTGTTTCAAAAACCAAAATTCAATCTACAGTTTGGTTAACAAAAACTAAAACCTTCTTTTTGCCAACCACAAATCCGCAGTTCGCACGTTATTTGTTTCCGAATTGAAAGCCTGACTTTTTATTGAGTGTTTCAGTGAAAACCGGAGCTATCTTGACATTGATTTTTATCAACAATCTCAATCAAAATGACTAAGAAATTATTACCGCTTGCTTTTTTCATGCTCGTTTTCTCGTTCGCCAATGCGCAGTTCAAAGATGCACTGAACAAGGCCAAAGCCAAAGTTGAAGAAACTGTACAAGGCGGTGGCCTTAGCCAGGAGGAAGTTGGCAAAGGCCTTAAGGAAGCCCTGAACAATGGGGTAGGGGAAGCTGCCGATTTCCTTTCCAAGAAAGATGGCTACATGCTGAGCACTTATAAAATCCTGCTGCCAGATGAGGCACAGAAAGTGGTGAAAAAACTGAAAATGGTGCCCGGCTTCGAAAATGTGGAATCCAACCTCGTTGAAAAAATGAACCGTGCCGCCGAAGACGCTGCCGTGAAGGCAAAGCCGATATTCTTGAGCGCCATCAAGTCCATGACATTCAAAGATGCTATGAACATCCTCATGGGTAACCAGGACGCCGCTACCCGTTACCTTGAAAGTGCCACTTTCAAACAGTTGTACGCTGAGTTCATGCCTATAATACAGGAGTCTCTGGACAAAGTGGGTGCCAGGGAATACTGGCGCACTGCCGTAACTGCCTACAACAAAATCCCATTGGTGGATAAGACCAACCCTGAACTCGATGACCACGTGAACCGCAAGGCGCTGTCTGGCCTCTTTGGTTTGGTCGAAAAGAAAGAGGTTGATATTCGAACCAATGTGAGCTTTCGGAATTCTGACCTATTGAAAAAGGTTTTTGCGCAGCAAGATGCCAAGAACAAGAAATAGGAAGAATACCTACCATGAAAAATCCGTGTGAATCAAATTCCCACGGATTTTTTTTTTGCCCCTATTCGGCAGAAGGAACCCGATTCGGCAATCGCAAAGTAAAAATGCTGCCCTCCCCCTCGTTGGACTTCAGGCTTATGCTCCCTCCATGTTTTTCTACAATTTTCTTGCAAATAGAAAGGCCAAGCCCGGTACCCATATACACCTGACTGGAGTGCAGGCGCTTGAAATGTTCAAAAATATAGTCGTGGTACTTTGGTTCAATGCCAATGCCGTTGTCTGAAAAATGGATATCAAATGTCTTATTGGGCAGGGCCTCGGCCCAAATCTTAAGTTCCGGCCTTGGTGACTTATTGTATTTCAATCCATTTTGAATCAAGTTCTGAAACAGCAGCGTGAATTCTACATCGTTGCAATAGCAGTTTGGAAGGTTCCCGCAATCTAAAATGGCTTTTGCCTCAGCTAATTCTTGCGACAGGTTGACCTTCACTTGCTCCATGATATGATTTAAGTCCACCCAATTTCGCTCAGCGTTCACATTGCTTTCAACCCTTGATATTTCAAGGATGCCCTGAATATGGTAATTCATTTGCAGGGCCCCTGATTTGGCAAAACTCAAGTAGGAGGCCAAATCTTCTAGGTTGCCACGTTTTAGGTCACGTTCCATCAACCCCAAAAAGCTGACGATATTCCTCAAAGGTGATTTTAGGTCGTGCGATGCAATATTGGTGAATCGCTCCAGTTCCTCGGTGGTCGTTTTAAGCTTGGCATTCTTTTCTTCTAAATTTTTGATCAGGCTTGACTTGTCGTGGTCATGTTTTTGCAAAATCATGTAGGTCCATATCAAGGACACCACGAAAACACCGATTTCATCATAAGGCCGCTCATCTGATGGTAATAAGGTGCCAAAAATTTCAACATAGATAATGGTAAAGACAAACAAGGTGACGTTGATGCCAATATATAGCCAAAGTTTTTTAGGCTCCTTTTCATAGAAAATATAAATCAAAATAAGGGAGGTAATAACTGCTGCACTCTGTGAGAATTGGCCGCCAATGGTTAGGTGGACAAGGTAAATCCACAATGGAACGATGATGGAAAAGTAAAACCGTACCCATGCAAATAACTTGAAATGGTGGAAAACCACTGCCAAAAAATACATGCACCCGATGCTGAAACTAAGCAAGGCGTAAACTTTGTCATCGAAGAATAACCAAGCACAAAATGCGTAAAAAATCGTCGAAATAGCAGTCAGGAAAGATGCACGATTGATAAGAACGGTGATATCCTGCGTTTTGGCATTTTGTGCTGTAACACCCCTCCAGGATATATACTGCCAAACTTTATCGGGTTTTAAAAAATCTATATACTTCAATTTGTGCTTATTTGAGTCAATAACTTGGTAGTACGTTCATGTAATTCGCTGAATCGGAAAAAGGTGCGAAAAAGGAATTGACTGCGAACAAATATTTTGCCAAGTAAGGGCTTCTTAGCACTCAGGTACAAGCACAGAGACATTCACCGCCAACCCGCCATCAGAGGTTTCCTTGTATTTATCGTTCATGTCAAGTGCGGTTTCCCACATGGTCTTGATGACCTCATCCAAACTGACCCTTGCCAATGCAGGGTTGCTGGAAAGTGCAATTTGTGAAGCGGTGATGGCCTTCATGGCCCCCATCGTATTCCGCTCGATGCAAGGAATTTGCACCAGTCCATTGATGGGGTCGCAAGTGAGGCCGAGGTGGTGCTCCATCGCAATTTCGGCGGCCATGAGCGCCTGCTGCGGGGTGCCGCCCATGCACTCGGTCAGTGCAGCGGCGGCCATTGCGGAGGAAACGCCGATTTCAGCCTGGCAGCCACCCATGGCTGCCGAAATGGTCGAACCTTTTTTGAACAAACTGCCGATTTCGCCAGCCGTCAGCAGGAACTTGATGATGTCATCGTCGCCTTTATTTTCGCAAAAACACAGGTAGTACATCAACACCGCTGGAATGACGCCCGCAGCGCCATTGGTGGGGGCGGTGACTACCCGGCCAAACGAGGCATTCTCCTCGTTGACTGCCAATGCAAAGCAACTTACCCATTTGGTTACATTATCGAAGGAGGCCCCACTGATTTTGATGGTGCTCATCCAGCCTTTGATGGTGGTGTACTCCACACCTTGGAGCAACTTATCGTTGATGGCCTGTGCCCGGCGTTGTACCATCAGGCCCCCCGGCAATTCGCCATCGGAGTGGCAGCCCTTGTAAATGCAGCTGAGCATGGTGTCCCAAATGGTCAGAAGGCCCTGCTTGATGTCCGCCTCCTTTCGCCAGGCCAGCTCATTTTGCCAAACAATTTCATGGATGGCCAACTCAGTCGCATCCACATAGCGTTGAATATCGGCTTCCCGGTCAATGGGGTAGGGGAGCACCATGGATTGACTTTCAGTAGGTTTGCTGTCTTCCTGAATCACAAAGCCGCCGCCGATGGAATAATAGGTTTCGGCTATTCCTCTTCCATTCTCGAACTGCGCCACAAAGGTCAAAGCGTTGGGATGAAAAGGCAGTTTTTCATAAATAAAAGCAATGTTTTCCAGTGGGTTAAACTTTATGGCCTTCTTGCCGTCCAAGCGCAG
>JANPLH010000344.1:0-7097 GCA_031426435.1 Saprospiraceae bacterium
CGATGTTCAGCAAGGAGTTGTGCAGTATATTCCCTTGTTCGTACAAAAGGTTTTTTGCCAGATGGGTTTTATAAAGCCCGAAAAGGATTGGCCTGAATAGAGGTTGCCCACGGTTTATCATCCCCAGGCAATAATGCCTTGATATTGTTGCCAAGAAAAAGTGTGTGGTAAATTTTAACCGATTGCCTTCGGAATCGAGCAATGAAACGAACCGTTCAAACACTTCATCCGAAGCCTCATAGCTTACCAACTGAAAAGCCAGGTCAAGTAATTCTATCAATGGGTTCTGGCAATAAGCGGTTTCCAAAGCATGGGCACGAAGGCTCTTTGAAAGTGCTCCAAACTGGCTGAAATCAAGTGCGGTCAACTTGGCTTGGTGCTCAAGCCGCAGTGCCAGTTCCAAACCCTGCGTCAAATAGTATTGAATAAAACTATCTGCCGTGGCTGGCAGGTTGAGGTCGTTTTGTAGGTCGTTGATGGTAGCCGCATGGTTATACACCTCCGACTCAACTTGGTATTTTTGGAAATGGGCATCGGAAGAAAGCACGGTAGTTTGTTTTTCGAGCAGGCGCCGCACCTGTTCCATGGTTTGCGCAAAGCGCTGTTCGACGCTGCGCTCCCGGTAAAAGCGGGCCATTTCGAGCCTTACGCCCACTTCCCCTGCTTGGTTTCGCCATTGTTGCCAAGCAATGAACTCCCTTGCGGAATCCATCAGTGCCGACATCACATTGTCGAGCGAGTGCTTATGGAGGGGCTTGTGCGGATGGATAGCAGCAAATGCCTCCTTATAAGAAACAGTGAAATCAAATCCATTTTGTTGGAAAAAACGGTGCAATTCGATGCATTTGGCGGAAAGCCGGGAATGGTTGAACAAGGGCGAAAGGAGTGCCTCGCCAAACTGTCGGTATTCATCATTTGTCATTGCCTTCAAAGTCTGGCAAAGTAGGGTTTCGTTCATCATAATTCTGATGCAGTGGTTCTTTGCTGCCAAGATACTGTGTTGTGTGAAAAGGGAGAAATTTTGTTATTGAAATGGCCAACCCCGTTTTTATACTTTTGCTCAAAACCACAATGAAATTAGAATGAAAAAATTATCAAACGTTTTGCTTCACCTCCTTTTAGTCCTCTTGGCTGCTTGTCTTGTTCAATCGTGCGAGCGTTTCGGCCAAAAAGAGAATCAGACTACGCCCGACGAAACTAGTGCTATTGGCGACTGCCCGAAAGTAGATGAAAATTCTATTTCACATAATTGCAGTGGGCCCGATTCCAATCGTACCTGCGTAAGCACTTGGACTGCCCCAACTGGAGTGAATTCCTTCTTGGTAAAAGCGATGGAGCTTTCGGCCACAGGCGAGCCACTACAACCCTTTTTGGAGCAAACGGTAACGGGTAATTCTATTACAATTGACAGCTTGATAAAGGGTAAACCCTATCGGCTCACCATCGAGACGCTCTGTTCTGGCGGCAGAAAGAGCGGGATAGTGATAGACGATTTAATCAGAAAATAAAGCTTAAAACTGATTTTGCTTTTTATTATTAATTCACTAACAATCAATGCCTTATGAAAACAATCTTACCCATCTTGGCATTAATATGCCTCCAAATCAACCTCGCTAAATCGCAGGTTATTTTTAATGAAGACTTTGAATCCGATTTTGAACCAAACAGTTGGATAACTTCCCCTGTGTGGAAAATCGGCACGGCTTCCACGCTTTCCAGTTCGGATTTCAATTTTCCTGCCCACTCCCAATTTGCTGGCGTAAATGATGATGGCCCAGGAGCAGGCATTCCTTCATTTGGCCTCCTTATCACCAAAGAAATTGACCTAACGGGGGTCCAATCAGCCCTGCTTAAATTTGATGCCTATTTTATTGATGGCGATTACGATGCGGACGAAACTTTCCGGGTGCTCATCAGCACCGATGCCATGCAGAGCTGGGGTACTTTGTATGAAGTACAAGGCAGCAGCACATGGCAGTCCGTTCTACTTAATTTGGGAGATGCATTCGCAGACCTAAAAATCCACCTCGCTTTTGAGTACGACGACAACGACGGCTGGAATTATGGTTGTGGCATTGACAATGTCAAACTGGAGGTGACACCCGATTTTTTTTGCCTGATTAGTTTTCCGACAATACTTGACTATACCATTTCCACGCCCCGCCAGCTTGATGGGCAGCCACTTTACTTTGTCCATAAAATCGAAAACTACGGGATCCAGGCAGTGAACGATTTAAAATTGGAAATGGTGGCGGCACTGCCCGGCCAAGGCACAGTAGCAGTTGATTCTCATTTTATCAATATTCCAATTGGAGCGTCGGTACTGGATACCTTCCAGTTTTTCCCTTCGGAAAAAGGGGCTTACCACCTTGAATTTAACGCTTCACATGCCATTCTTGGCGCCGATTTTTACCAAAAATCACTTCCCAATGCCTTCGAGCTCTCAGACTCCACGCTCGCCAAAGACGACAGTGAACGGGACGTTTCCATCGGCATGTCATTTGGCAACCCAGCCTGGTACGGTTACTATGGCAGCGAGTTTGACCTGAGCGCCAACGACACCCTAACTGGCATCTCCGTCTGGATGACCACCCAAACTGCTGGTTCTTTTAACCTTACAGTCAATAAAAAAGATGCCTCCGGCAAACCCAATACGGTGATTTATCAAAGTGGCCCCACAGAAATTCAAGCTGGGTTCACCAACTGGGTTTACCACCCATTGTCCAATGAATTGCCACTGGCTGCCGGAAACTACGTCTTCTGCGTTGGGCAGGATACCATCCAGGGCATCATGGGGCATGGCATGGACTCCGACCGCACCAATCCTGGCTATTGGATAACGTCCCCTGTGGCTGGCGGCGGCTATCCTTGGTTCAATTGGCCGGAAGGTCAAACGCTCATGATTCGGCCACATTTGAAACTGCAACCAGTGCTGAACCTCGTAAAAGAACCAGCTTATTCAACCTTGAAAGTATATCCAAACCCTGCCGGAAATTACGTCCAGTTTGATTTTGAAAACAACACCGGCGAGCCGCTGCAAATCACCCTGGCTGATGCTGCTGGCAGGGTGGTAGTTTCTGAGAAAACAGCGTATAAGGAACTGAATATCAGTCAACTGCAACCAGGATTGTATTTTATGAAAATACAAAATGGCGAGCGGATAGGCATGGCTAAATTGATGAAGCAGTAGGAGCAGGCGGTAGAAGCAACAATTGTCAAATCACAAAATTCACATCATAATGAAAACAACCTTACCATTTCTGGCATACCTATGCCTACAACTCAACCCACTCCACTCCCAAGTCTGGAGCCTCACCGAAATGCCCGGCGCTGTTTACAGCTCGGCCATTGCCGCCCATGGCACCAAGCTCTACGTCGTCGGAGGCGCAACGGGGTTTGTGGACAACCCCGCTTCCCTTTCTGGTAGCATTTACATTTTTGACGCCATAACTGGCGAATGGGCCGAGCAGCCACTGAACAACCCACGGCACGCCATGCAGGGCCTCACCGTAGGCGGCAAGCTCCTGTTCGCAGGAGGCGCCGACTATTGGAACGGTAGCAGCTATGTCGGCACAACGGACACGGTGGATGTGTACGATGCCATGACAGACAGCTGGAGCATCGAGCACCTTTCCTCCCCACGCCGATGGGTATGTTCGGCAGTGGTGGGCGGCAAGGCATACTTCGCCGGGGGCCGCTACCCCGATGCCATCCTTTCCGACCGCCTCGACATCTTCGACCCTGCTACCGGAGAATGGACGCTGGACACCATCCCAGAAGCCGCTAATTACTGTGCAGCCGCTGGTGGTGATAAGCTGCTGCTCTGGGCCGAGGCCAATTGTCATGTATTGAACACCCTCACGCAGGAATGGGAATCTTTTTCATTTGTAAACACAAGGGGCTATGGCAGGACAACAGTCAGTACGCCCGACGAGGTTTGGTTCATTGGTGGCTACGGCTACCTCGACACCATTGACATCTACAATATCACAGCAGGCACCTGGCGGACGGAAAACCTGCAAATTCCCCGGCTTCAGCCTTCCGCTTTTTATTTGAACGGCAAAATCGTAATCGCTGGTGGTGACGACGGCAACGAAGCCACCAAGCTGGTGGAAACCTACGATACCGAGACGGGTCAATGGCTGGAGCTTTCAGAAATGAACGAAGCCCGGTACTGGATAACGAATGGCAACAACCAAGCTCTTGTCATTGGCAATCAGGCCTTTTTTCCCGGTGGCACGAATTTCAACGTTTCACAGGTTTTGGCCACCATGGACATCTACACGGATACCACAGGCACGACTTCAGGCTTATTTTCCCCTATTTTGAAAAACCTTTCGGTTCAAACATTCCCCTCGCCTTTTTCAGAAACGCTAAACGTGCAAGTTGATTTTGAAAAACCAACCAGCGGCTGGCTCGAAGTCTATGACCTCAACGGGCGGCAGGTTTTCACGCAAAGCATTGACAATCAACAGGTTTGGAACTATGTAATTGCTTCGCAAAACTGGGCAGCTGGGGCCTATCTGCTCAAGGTGCGCACAAAGGTCGGGGTGGCTATCCGCAAAGTTTTGAAACAATAACCAATCACACTTTCAACTTAAATCTTAATCAAATGAAAAAATCATTACTCCCTTTTCTGCTCTTTTTCTGCCTTCATCTCCACGCCCAAGTCTGGCAAGCATACGAGCCTGTCCTGCCTGAAGTGGTCGGCACTTTTGACCTGCGCATCGCACCCGGCGATAAAAACGTGGCGTGGACGGTCTGCATGAAATACAGCGTGACTGCCAATGGCTACACCTGGCAGCCGATGGAGAACCTCGTTTTCACCAAAACCAGCGACGGCGGGCAGACCTGGGAAGGTGGCACCATCCCAATGGGCATGGCACCGTTTGGCAATAGTATCTGCCCCATTGATGCCAACACCGCTTGGGTGACTGGCACGGACGTGGACTACACCAACTACCTCCTGCAAACCACCGACGGCGGCCTGACTTGGACACGGCACCTCGAAGACGGCTTCATCGGTGCCACTTCTTACGTGGACTTTGTGCATTTTTTTGATGCCCTGCATGGCGTCGCCATGGGCGACCCCGCCGAATCGGAAACCGAGCCAACGCCATTTTTTGAAGTCTATACCACCTCCGATGGTGGGCAGAACTGGGCGAGGGTCAGCAGCGACAACCTCCCCGCTGCAATGCCCAATGAGTTCGGTATTGACCATTTGTACGACGCACGGGGCGACACCGTCTGGTTTGGTACGGTCAATTCCAGCAATTTCAACCCCATCCGTTTGTTCCGCTCTGTTGATAGGGGTGCAACTTGGACCGCTGCCCTTGCGGCTGTTTGGCCATTTTCCTTTGCCGACGGCCAGTATGGGATAGGTGCAGAGCAAGTTTCCAGCGTCCAAAACGACCTCCGCCTGACCACCGACGGCGGCGACACCTGGACGGACCTGCCCCCGCTCAATTTGGGCTACCTGACCAGTCTCGCCATGGTGCCTGGCTCTCGCTACATCGTGGCGGTGCTTCGCACCAACAACCTTGTCGGGCTTTTCAAGACCATGCTCAGTACCGATTTAGGGCAAACTTGGATGGAAATCGGCGATGGGTCTCAACATGCTGGCAATGCCCAATTCGCTGGCCCAAACCTTGGCTACGCTGGAGAATGGCAGCCTGCCGACCACCCGACCCGCATGTACAAGTACGTAGGCGACCCGCTCTCCGGCCTGCTCTCCGGCAAGCCGCTTGACGCCAAAGTATCAGTGTTTCCGAACCCTACCACTGACTTTGTTTCTATCCACGTGAAATCTGTGCAACCCACTGATTTTCTGCTGCTTGTGAACGATGCGCAGGGGCGGTTGGTGGAGCGGCGGGAGTTTCGGAAAACGAATTTAGTGGATGCCAAGATTGATTTGAGTAGGCTGGCGGCGGGGGTGTATTCGGTGACGGTGACTACCACGACTGGGGTTACGACACACCAAATAGTGAAGCAATGAGCATCAAAAACATACAACCAAAGTTTTTTTAACCTTAAATAATTTACGTCATGCCAAACATTTCAAATGTTCAGTTGCAAATCCAGAAAACCCCATTTCAACAAGCACCAACGGCCTCCCGGACTGTGACAGTGGACTCCCAAGTCACGTTCAACCAAGGTGAAGTAAACGCAAGGGCTAACTTTCAAGTAAGAGTCAGCCTGTTATCCAATGATAATGAAGTGCTGCCAATTACCACCTTCAACCTCACGCAGCAGCTGGCCCAGTTTCAAGAACGGAGACCAAGACCTTCCAGCGATGGCAACTGGATGAGGAACGTGATTTCTTCATTATTTTTGACCAGCAAGGGCATCCTCACCGTTTTACCGAAGAAATGCCAGATGTCTGGAGGGCTCGAGTTATGGTTACTTAAGTCCCAGAACCCGTCTTCGGAAATGCAACCACCATCTCCGGTTCAGTGACTAGAAGCTGGGGAGCCGAGGGCGATGATTGATATTTATTTTACCCAAAGAAACCAAAACAGGCAGCCCCACGGCATCTATTCGTGGGGCTTTTTTTATTTCAATTTTGTGAAATAGACCAAATAGTTTATTTTTGCACCAAGTTTCAATTTCACATGACAAAATCCGAAAAAACAAGACTGTTCATCATCGAGAAATCGGCGGCAGTCTTCAACCAGAAGGGCTACAATGGGACCACCTTGGACGATATCATGGAGGCCACTGGCCTGTCCAAGGGTGGCATCTACGGCAATTTCAAGCGGGAAGGTTTGGACAAAAAAGGCGTGAAGGACGAAATCGCACTCGCCGCTTTCGACCATGCCGTGGGGCAGGTGTACGATGCCCTCAAAGAGCGGACTGGGGTGATTGAAAACACCCTTGACAAGCTAAAGGCGGTCGTCTATTTCTACCGGGAACGGATACTAAACCCACCAGTGGCAGGCGGTTGCCCCATTCAGAATACCGCTGTGGAGGCCGACGATATGCTCCCTGACCTACGAAACAAAGTGCAATTGGCGCTGACCGAATGGGAGCGCCGCATCATCCGAACCCTTGAAAAGGGCATTGAGCGTGGTGAAGTAAGGACTGATGTTGACAAGGCG
>JANPLH010000345.1:0-5782 GCA_031426435.1 Saprospiraceae bacterium
CAAAGACCTTGGCCTCCCCTGCGTGCTGGCACTGAACATGGCAGATGTGGCCGAACGCTCAGGCATGACCGCCGACGTGGGTCGCCTCTCCGAGTTCCTGCAAATGCCAGTCGTGCCAGTAAGCGGCCGCACTGGCTTCAACATGGAGGCACTTCGGAAGGCCGTCTCAGCTGTTTTACGGCCTGCTCCTTTGGGGAGCAAAAAAGCGGCACCGCCACTCTACCAGCCCACGCCCGTGGAGCAACGGGTCGTCCAACAAGTGCAGCAAACGCTGGGTATTGAAGCGCCTTATCGGGCGCTGCTCGTGGCACACCACGCCGAGCGGTTGCCGTTTTTGACGAAGGAAGAAAAAGCAACCGTTAGCCGCATTTGCGAAGCAGAAAGCTTCAAAAGCCTGCCGCTCCAGATCGAGGAAACGATGCGGCGCTACGGGATTTTTACGCCTGTACTGCAGGCAGCCCTCCAAAGAAAACCGGAAAAACCCACCCGCTCGGACCGTCTCGACGCCGTGCTGACGCACCGGATTTTTGCACCACTGATTTTTTTCGTCATCATGTTCCTCGTGTTCCAAGCCATCTACGCTTGGGCCGCCTACCCGATGGATTGGATTGAGACAAGCTTCGCTTGGGCGGACGAGATACTGAAGTCGAACCTCCCTGCCGGTTGGGCCACCGACCTGCTCACCGATGGCGTATTGACTGGGCTGGGCGGCATTTTGGTCTTCGTTCCGCAAATTGCCATCCTTTTTATGCTCATCACCTTGCTGGAAGAAGTGGGCTATATGTCACGTGCCGTGTTCATTTTCGACAAACTCATGCAGCAGTTTGGGCTGAACGGGCGCAGTGTGGTGGCCTTAGTAGCGGGTGGGGCCTGCGCCATTCCGGCCATCATGAGCGCCCGCACCATTGGCAACTACAAAGAGCGGCTGCTCACCATACTCGCTACCCCACTCATTAGTTGCTCCGCAAGGATTCCAGTTTATACCGTCCTCATTGGATTTGTGGTGCCGCCAGGAAGGGTGCTGGGCGTGTTCAATGCGCAAGGGCTTGCATTTATGGGGCTGTACCTGATGGGCATCGTGGCAGCACTCGGCTCAGCCTGGGTCTTCAAAAATATCGTGAAATCGGGCGAGCCCTCTTGGCTGATGATGCAGTTGCCACCCTACCGCTTGCCAGTTTGGCGCAACGTCTTGCAGACGATTTGGGAGAAAACTTCGACCTTCGTATTGGAGGCGGGCAAGGTCATCCTCGTGGCCAGCATGATACTTTGGGGCTTGGCCAGCTATGGGCCTTCGGCCAAAATGGCGGCTGCGGAGGCGGCTGCCACAGCCATTGCGGAGCAAAAAAACATGGATGAAGCGGCCAAGAGCGACCTCGTGGCGGCCTATAAAATCGAATCGAGCTACGCTGGGCACCTCGGCAAGTTCATAGAACCAGTGATTCGCCCGCTGGGGTTTGACTGGAAAATCGGCATTGCGCTCATCACCTCCTTTGCCGCACGGGAGGTCTTCGTTGCAACGATGGCCACCATTTACAGCATCGGCAGCAGCAACGACGAAGCCACCATCCACGACCGCCTCGCAGAGGCCCGAAACCCCGAAACCGGGGCGAAGGTATATACCAGGGCCACGGCGGCCTCGCTGCTTATTTTCTATGTGTTTGCGCTGCAATGCGTCAGCACCTTGGCCGTGGTACGGAGGGAAACAGGCGGTTGGAAATGGCCCATCGTCCAGTTCACGTTCATGGGTGTATTGGCGTATTTGGGCAGTTGGATCGTGTACTCCTTGATGAGTTGAACTGCACCAATTATTGGTCTTTAGACACTATTTATTGACCGTATAAAACCAAGTTCGGTGGCGAAATGGAACGAGCAGGCAGGTGGACAACCCTTGTCTAATTACTACCATAAAAAACATGGAAAATCGGACAATTTTTTATTTAATTTTGCACCGCAAAACTACCTCTCAAACGCTATTTTCAAGTATTTTCACACCTAACCAAATCCATTTAATCGTATGTTTTTTGAACTGACAGAAGAACAACAGGCCGTGCAGCAAGCCGCACGGGACTTTGCCCAAAACGTTCTCAAGCCCGGCGTCATCGAGCGTGACCGGGACATGAAGTATCCGAAATCAGAAGTCCGCCAAATGGGCGAGATGGGTTTCATGGGCATGATGGTTGACCCCGAATACGGCGGTGGCGGCATGGACACCCTCAGCTACGTGCTGGCGATAGAGGAAATCTCGAAAGTGGACGCCTCAAGTTCCGTCATCATGTCCGTCAACAACTCATTGGTTTGTTGGGGCCTGCAAGCCTACGGCACCGAGGAGCAAAAGGCGACGTATCTGCCGAAGCTCGCCACAGGGGAATGGATAGGCTCCTTCTGCCTCTCCGAACCAGAAGCAGGCAGCGATGCTACCAGCCAGCGCACCAGCGCCGTTGATATGGGCGACCACTACCTTCTCAATGGCACCAAGAACTGGATTACCAATGGCGGCACTTCCAGTGTGCACCTCGTGATGGCGCAGACCCACCCAGAGAAAGGCAACAAGGGCATCAACTGCCTCATCGTGGAGGCGAGCTGGCCGGGCGTGGTCATCGGTGCAAAAGAGGACAAGCTCGGCATCAGGGCCTCCGATACCCATACCATCATGTACAACGACGTGAAAGTGCCCAAGGAAAACCGCATTGGCGATGACGGCTTCGGCTTCAAGTTCGCCATGCGCACCCTCGAAGGCGGTCGTATCGGCATTGCTGCGCAAGCGTTGGGCATCGCCGGGGGAGCTTACGAGCTTTCTTTGGCCTACTCAAAGGAGCGGGCAGCTTTTGGCAAGCCCATTTCGCAGCACCAGGCCATCGCCTTCAAGTTGGCCGACATGGCCACTGACATCGAAGCTGCAAAACTGTTGGTCTATCGGGCCGCTTGGCTCAAGGATCAAGGCATGGAATACGGCCCAGCCAGCGCCATGGCAAAACTCTTCGCCTCCGAAGCGGCCATGAAACATACCGTGGAAGCAGTGCAAGTGCATGGCGGCTACGGCTACGTGAGGGAATACCACGTGGAGCGCCTGATGCGGGATGCGAAAATCACGCAGATTTATGAAGGTACTTCGGAGGTGCAGCGCATCGTGATTTCAAGGAATGTCCTCAACGGGCAATTGTATATCCCGATTTGGGGAAGTAAGGTAGGTATGGAGGTATGAGGTATGAAGGTTTGTTGGGGAGACCTACGATAGAATTGCAAAAGATTTATAGCACAAATAGTTTGGGCGGAGGCTTTCGGGCTACCGCCTTTTTTTTAGGTAAAACATCATAGGCCACCTGCCTTCCTGAAATGCTATCTTTGCTGCGCAAAAACAATCAACCGTGTTGTTCGGCCTTTTCAAAAAAAACAAGCCCGCTGCCGCCGTAGGCAATTTTTCGTTCCTCGGCACCGACATGCACTCGCACCTCGTGCCCGGCGTGGACGATGGCTCCGACTCCGTCGAGACCAGCCTCGAACTGCTGCGGGGCTTTATGGACTTGGGCTACCGCAAAATTTTCACCACGCCGCATACCCGGCCAGAGTATTTTCCCAACACACAGGAGGCGCTGAAAGTCGGTTTTTTACAATTAAAGGCGGCACTCGCTTCGGCCAACCTGCCGATTGAGGTAGAAATGGCCTCAGAATACTTTGTGGACTATGAGTTCTTGCAGCAGCAGGACATCAACAACCTGCTCACTTTCTCTGGCAAGCACCTCCTCATCGAGCTTTCGACCTACTCGGCCCCGCCGAACCTTTTCGAGACTATTTTCCAACTAAAAATAAAGGGCTACAACCTCATCCTCGCCCACCCAGAGCGCTACGGCTACTATGCCAGCGACTTCGGGCAATTCGAAAAGCTGAAAGACTTCGGCTGCCAGTTCCAGGTCAACCTGCTTTCCCTCTCTGGTCAATACGGCAAGCCAACAAGGGACCTTGCCATGAAGTTTTTGAAAAACAACATGGTGGACTTCCTTGGCACGGACCTCCACAATGCCAACCACTTGCAAGGCATCAAGGCCATGCTTTCCGATGCAAAGCTCATGAGGCTCCTACAGGAGTATGAGTTCAAGAACGCCGGTTTGTAAGTTGGCAATTCAACAGTTGGCCTGCTAAACTGCCAACTTTCTTACCTTTGCGGCCATGTCCAGAATAATGGGAATTGACTATGGCACCAAGCGCACCGGGATAGCGGTGACCGATCCGCTGCAAATCATTGCTTCGGGCCTCACAACTGTACCGACGCAAGAGTTGTTTGATTTCATCGAAAAATACCTGAAGGAGGAAGAAGTGGAGGCCATCGTGGTGGGCGAGCCGTTTTATCCAGACGGCAACCCAGCGCAATTGGCACCGCACGTAAAGGGTTTTGTGAACAAATTACGCCAGCAACACCCTGATGTTCAAGTATTTATGCAAGATGAATCGTACACCTCGCAGGCTGCCAAGCAAATCATACTGCAAAGCGGGGCCAACCGCAAAAAGCGGCAAGACAAGGCGCTGGTGGACAAGGTCAGTGCCGCCCTTATCCTGGAAGATTTCTTAAACAGTAAGCAGTGATTGGTGATTGGTGATTGGAGATTGGAGATTAGCTCCGTCAACTTTCAGCCGTCTCCCGTCCATCGTGAAAAATGATATTGCCAATTTATGCCTACGGCCAGCCAGTTTTGAAAAAAGTGGCCGACGACATCACACCGGAATACCCGGAACTTCAAAAATTGATTGACGACATGTGGGAAACCATGTACTTGGCCGATGGCGTCGGCATTGCTGCGCCGCAGGTAGGGCATGGCATCCGCCTCTTCCTCATTGACACCCACCCGAAGGAGGACGAAGAAGAGGACGAGAAGAAAGAAAAGGAGCCGCTCAAGTATGTGCCGATTAAAAAAGTCTTCATCAACGCCCAAAAGGTAGAGGAGGCAGGCAAGGATTGGGCATTCGAGGAGGGCTGCCTCAGCATCCCCGACATCCGGGGCGACGTGGACAGGCCCGAAACCATTCGCCTGCGCTACTTCGACGAAAACTTCGTGGAGCACGAGGAGGTGTTCGACAGCCTGAACGCACGGGTGGTGCAGCACGAGTTCGACCATATCGAGGGCGTGCTTTTCACCGAGAAACTGAAGCCCATCAAAAAACAGCTCATTAAGCGCAAGCTTGAAAAGATACGCAACGGCGAGTGCAAGGCTGATTATAAGTTGAAGTTTGCGGTGAAACGCTAAAGCTGAAATTAGAAATTGAAAATTGAGAAATTATCTATCGCAGTTTATGGCACTCAATTTCCAATTTCTTAATTTCTCAATTTCTTTTCCACGCCATGCAACCCTTCCGCACCGTTTTTCCTTCCTTTCGCAGCTTAATCAGCATCGCGCACACCGACCGGGTGCTTTGCATCGGCTCTTGTTTTGCGGAGCAAATGGGCGGTCGGCTGGAGCGGCTAAAATTCCCCACGCTTGTCAATCCCTTCGGAATCGTTTTCAACCCAGTGAGCATCGGTAAGTCGTTGGAACGGCTGCTTGCCACTTTGGGAATGAACCCAAAGGAGTCTCCATTCACCGATGCCGACCTTGTCAAGCACCAAGGGCTTTGGCACAGCTTCGAGCACCATGGTAGGTTCTCACAGCCCGACCGGGATGCAGTTTTGGAAGGCATAAACCATTCATTTTCAACGGCTAAGGCTTTTCTGGAAGGCACCAATCGGCTGGTGGTCACACTCGGCACGGCGCAAGTTTTTTCGTTGAAAAAAACTGGCGAGGTCGTTGCCAAC
>JANPLH010000346.1:0-15435 GCA_031426435.1 Saprospiraceae bacterium
AACCCGCCAGTTCCGGAACTGGCGGGTTTGATAACCCGCCCTCTCGAAGTGCCTGCGCCAGTCAAATGATGCCAATACCAAAAACACAATTCTGAACCAACTTCAAGTCTTTTCATGAGATCCAATTTCCTGCATTTCTCCTCCTTAGCCCTGCTTTTCCTTTTTGCTTCCTGCAAAAAAGAGGTGCCCCGTGCGCCCGAGGAAAACCGCTTCACCAAGGTCGTATTGGCAGAGGGGCTGAACGAACCACTCGAACTTGCCATCTTGCCAAGCGGCAATGTGCTCTTCATTGAGCGGTATGGTGCGTTGAAGATTTATGACCAACAAGAAAAGGCGGTGATGGTCGTGGATACCATCCCCGTCAGGCACGGGTACATGGATGAAAAGGGGCAATTTGTGGAAACGGAGGAAGGTCTGCTTGGCATGCAGGTTGACCCTGATTTTGAAAAAAACAACCTCGTCTATTTCTATTGCTCGCCAGCCGAGAATCCAGCCATTTACGCTTTGCTGCGCTACGAACTCCGGGATGAAAAACTCGTGCGGGAATCCAGGAAAGTTGTGCTCGAAATCCTGGTAGAGCCTCAGTTGGGCTGGCGGCCGGGTGGCAGCATTGACTTTGACGGGCAGGGCAACCTTTTCCTGAGCATTGGCGACGATACCGACTATGGCGAAGAAGGAGAATTTGCCCCCATCGACGAACGCCCCGGTCGCAGCCGCTACGACGCCCAGCGCACGGCCGGAAATACCAACGACCTGCGTGGCCACATCCTGCGCATCCATCCCGAACCCGATGGCTCCTATACCATTCCCGAAGGCAATCTTTTTCCGCCGGAGACGGGTACGGCCAAAACCCGCCCCGAAATCTATGCAATGGGCAACCGCAATCCGTTCCGCATCTCGGTGGACAAAAAGACGGGCTACCTCTACTGGGGCAATGTCGGACCTGATGCTTTTACGGACTCCATTACTTTTGGCCCAATGGGGTATGATGAACTAAATCAAGCCAAAAAGGCCGGCAATTTCGGTTGGCCCTATTTTACGGGCGGCAATCGCCCTTATGTGGAGTACGATTATGCGACCCAAAAAAGCGGCGCCAACTATGACCCCGCCAAGCCCGTCAACAACTCGCCCAACAACACGGGCCTGACCGAACTGCCTGCACTTGCCCCGCCCTTTATTTGGTATCCGCATGGCGAGTCGAAAGAGTTTCCATTGCTGGGCAGCGGCGGGCAAATCGCCATGCCGGGCCCCGTTTTTTACAAAGAAGATTTTAAAAATGCCAAGCGGGCCTTCCCAGATTTTTACGACGGTAAACTTTTCTTTTTCGATTATGTGCGGGGCTGGATTATGGCGGTGACGATTGACGAAAACGGCGATTATGCGAGCATGGAACCGTTTATGGGTAGCCATAAATTCCACAATCCTATTGACATGGCCTTTGGTAAAGAAGGTGATTTGTACCTTTTGCAGTACGGTCGGGGCGAACCAGAAGCCAGCCTACTGCGCATCGAGTACAATGCCGGAAACCGCAAGCCTAAGGCGAAAATTGCCGCCGAAAAAACGCAGGGCGCTGTGCCGTTTGTCGCCCGTTTTAGCGCCAAAGGCACGGTGGATTACGACAATGATAAACTACAATACCAGTGGGAAGTGCTATCGCCGGAGGGCAAATCGCTCCTTACCTCCATTGCTACTGATTTGGATTTTTCTTTTGAAAAACCGGGCATTTATCAGGTCGAATTGACCGTGAAGGACGGCAATGGTGGCGAATCCGTTACGACCACCGAGGTACAGGCAGGAAACGAGCCGCCAGTGGTGGAATTTGTCATCACCCGTGGAAATACGAGCCTGTTTTTCCCTGGGCAACCCTTTGATTATCAGGTGAATGTAAGCGACAAAGAGGACGGCTCGACCGAATCGGGCGGCATTCCGCCGGACGCTGTACGGGTAACGGTGGAGTACCTGCCGGGGGGCTACGACAAGGAAGCACTGGCAGCGGCTATACAGACAGGTGGCGGTTTTTCGGCTTTTTCTCTTGGCAAAAACTTGATAGAAAAAAGCGACTGTAAGTCCTGCCACGCCCTCGACAAAAAATCCATCGGGCCGGCCTTTGTGGACGTTTCCAACAAGTACAAGACCGACCTGAAGGCGCTGCAATATTTGGCAAAAAAAATCATGGAAGGCGGCAGGGGTGTTTGGGGCGAAACGATGATGGTGCCACACCCCATGCCCGAGCAGGAAGCAGCAGAGATGGTGCGCTATATCCTCAGTCTGGCGCAAAAACCAACCAACTCCTTGCCGCTCAAAGGCAGTTACACCGCTACCATTCCGAAGGGTGAAAGCAATGATGGCATGTTCCTCCTGCGGGCAACCTACACCGATAAAGGGGCCAACAAGATCCCCGGCATCCGCTCGGAGCAGGTCATCGTGCTGCGCAATGCCGCCAATATTCCCGCCGCCGCTTGTGATGAATTCAAGGACATCCAAAAATACGATGCACTATCTTCAGGCATCAATTGGCGGGTTGCCCAGAAAAGCGGGGCATACATCGCCTATAAAGGCATTGACCTGACTGGCATCGGAGCAGTGACACTCATGGGCATTGCGGCCTCGGACTGGTATAATGTCGGCGGCTCGGTGGAGGTACGGTTGGGTTCGCCCACGGGGACATTAATTGGCACTTTGCCTATGGAGCTTAACCCAATGGGGCCGCCCATAAAATACACCGCCCAGATAAAGCCGCTGACTGGCAAGCATGACGTGTATTTCGTGGCTAAAAACGACAAAGCGAGCAGTGGTCAAGACTTGTTCCTTTTGAGCCAGGTGGGGTTTGAGCTTGGGGTGAACTTGATTTCGCTATCAAAAAAATGAATCTGAGCATGCAACTTGACAAGATAAATCAGCCAGCATCCATCAATACCAAAGCTATTATCTTGGGTATGGTGCTCCTGTTTATTGCCCTGCAAATAGGCTTTCACCCAACCTACTTGCAGTATTTCCCAGGGTTTGAAAAATTTAACTGGTTGCACCACACGCATGGATTTTTAATGATGTGCTGGATGGTTATGCTGGTAATACAACCCTATCTAATTTATAAAAGGAAATACCCTATCCACAGGCTTATAGGTAATATTTCTTATGTAATAGCACCATTAATGCTCATCTCCATGTTCTTGGTAA
Organism: Saprospiraceae bacterium; assembly: GCA_031426435.1. Lineage (GTDB taxonomy): Bacteria > Bacteroidota > Bacteroidia > Chitinophagales > Saprospiraceae > UBA6168. The sequence goes on from JANPLH010000346.1 coordinate 3,178, forward strand.
CAAGACTAAATTATCTTACTACGGTTGCGGAAATAGATTTTAAAGACGTAGCTTATATTCAGGCATTAAATTTTATAGAACCGATAAGCTTTTTGGTTTTTTATGTGCTTGCTGTTATCAATAAAAATGATGTTTCTAAACACATGCGGTATATGATAAGCACTTCGTTTCCTATGATAATGGCTATTTTTAGCAGAATTTTGTATAACAACTTTGGAAAAACGATTGAACCGTATGAGTACTTTATACCGCTATACTTTTGTTCTTTAATGTCAATATTACTTTTAATTAATGATATTTTGAAGAAGAACAACGCAATTCCCTCTACTATTATAACTGCTGTAATTCTCTTGAACACACTTGTCTTTCATGCTCGTTATTCAGAAGTGTGGCAGGCTATAGTGAGATTTGTGGGGAATACGATTTTCTGATTAAATATACTCTCCCTGTTTTCTTAATTTTTCAATAATTCAAAACAATATACCATGGAACGCAGAAAGTTCGTGTCATTCATAAGCATCTGCACATTTGCGGTGTTAATTCTTGGATTTCAATTGAAGCCAGACTTTTTTGACATTCCAAAAACATGGGACATCGCCGAAATAAACAAATTTTTGCTTCCTCTGCCGGACGGAGTAACGCAAATAAGGCCTGTTTCTGAAAGCTATTATTATAGCCTTCCCGAAATGAAGGTTTTCAAAAGCTATCCGATACGCTTAACCGACATGGAGGCAAACCGGAAATACATAGACTCCCTCATGACGCTCGACCCAGTTGACTATTTTCAAAACGAACCACAAACAGAGGAAGACCTGGTGCGATTGGGCGAAGCAGTATTCAATGCGCCTTTGTTTTTATTTGATTATTCAGAGGAGTTCTTTAAAGATTTAAACGAATCCGTCAAATCTGCTGAAATCCCGGTTTCAAATAACACGTTCCCCTATTATACTTATGTTGTAGATGAAAAATCAAAAGTCAAGGTTGGCATTTTCTCCTGTGCGATGTGCCATACCCGTGTTATGCCTGACGGCTCAATTATAAAGGGGGCGCAAGGTACATTCCCAATGGACAGGAGAGATGGAGTGAATGGTGAAGTCTACTTAAAAACCTTATCCAAAGAAAAGCTCGCAGAATTTGACGATGGGGTGAGAACAGGTCGGCAAAGTTTGCAAAAAGCACCTTGGATTCGCCATGCTTCTCAAATGGAACTTGATACTATCAGTGCAGCAAGGGTTATTGCTTATTTAAAGGCAATACCGCCAGGGGTAATGATAAGGCATGGGTCTAATTTCAATCAGCCAGCTACTATTCCTGATTTAATTGGTATCAAGGACAGGAAATACCTTGACCGCACAGGCTTGATGATGCACCGCAACATAGGTGATATGATGCGTTATGCAGCTTTTAATCAAGGCTTTGATTTTCTCAATAGTTATGGCGGCTTTATCCCTGATGGTATTGACTTCAAAACGCTACCGGAGCCTGACAAAGTAGGGAATCGTTATTCCGAAATTCAATTGTATGCCCTTGGAAAATACTTGTACTCATTGAAACCTCCGAAAAATCCAAACCCCAGTTCCCCAGATATGGTCAAGCAAGGAAAGTTGATTTTTGAAAGGGAAGGTTGTGCGACCTGCCATACACCACCACTTTATACAAACAATAAACTGACCCCCGTGGATGGTTTTAAACCTCCAACCAGCCATTACGATTTGTACGATATACTTGATATGTCTGTCAAAACGAATCCTGAATTGGCATTATATACAAGACGCAGCACGGGATATTACAAAGTGCCATCGCTATTGGGCGTCTGGTACCGAGGCCCTTTTGGGCATAGCGGCCATGTTGCAAGCTTGGAAGATTGGTTTGACAAACGAAGGCTTGACGATTATTATGTTCCCACTGGGTTTAAACCTGCCTTTTCAAAAACAATGGCCGTGAAAGGGCATGAGTTTGGACTGGAAATAACAAAAAAGGAAAAAGCCGCATTGATAGCTTTCCTTAAAACCTTATGAGCGACTTTTTTTAAACAAGAATCAATTTAAAAATGAAAAAAACAACCTTATTCCTCCTTTTTTGCCTTTTGGCCAACCTCGCATTTTCGCAACAAAAACTGCCGGAAGACATTGTTCAAAGCATTCAGAAACGCATCGAGTATGGCCATTCGCCGAGTTATGTAGTGGGCATCATTGATAAAAACGGCCCTCAATTCTACGCCTTCGGTACCAAAGCCATCGGTGGACAGCCCATAAATGAGCATACCATTTATGAAATCGGCTCCATTTCCAAAACCTTTACGGCCATCTTGCTGGCTCAAATGATGCAGGAAGGAAAGTTAAAAACCGATGATGCCGCCCAAAATTACCTCCCTGCAACGGTAAAGATGCCGATAAAGGATGGTAAACAAATCACGTTGGGGCATTTGTCCGACCATACTTCCGGACTGCCACGAATGCCGGATAATTTTGCGCCGAAAGACCCCGCCAACCCATACGCCGATTATTCCGTGGAACTGATGTATGATTATCTGAACAATTATGCCTTAACCCGTGACATTGGTTCAGCGATGGAATATTCAAATTTGGCGGCAGGTCTGCTGGGGCATATCCTTTCCCTAAAATCAGGCATGTCTTATGAAGATTTGGTGGTCCATAAAATTGCCCTGCCACTGGGCATGAAAGCCACAAAAATCACCTTCGACGAAGCCATGAAGCAAAACCTGGCCATGGGCCACAGCAATGGCGTTCAGGTACCCAATTGGGACATCCCCACACTGGCTGGTGCGGGGGCTATCCGAAGCTCATTGTATGATATGTTGCGGTACGTGGCCGCCAACTTGGGGCTTGAAAAAACCAACTTACAGGCGGCATTGCAGCTCACCCATCAACCCCGCCATGATAAAGCGGGCGGCGGCACTCGGGTCGGGCTGGGCTGGATTATTTCAAAAGGTGAAGAAGGTAATATTTATTGGCACAATGGCGGCACGGGTGGTTATCGCACCTTCGCCGGATTTGTGAAGGAAACGGGCAAAGGGGTAGTGGTGTTGACCAATTCTGATAGGGGTGCGGACGACATTGGGTTTCGTTTGCTCAACTCAACAGCCAAACTCATTGAGGTTAAAAAATCGGGGGTAGCGGCTATTAAAGAAGCCCTTGAAACACAAGGCTTAGCCACCGCATTAAAGACTTATGATGAATTGAAAAAGGACAAAGCAACGTATGAATTTGGCGAAGATGCTATAAATTCACTTGGATACACTTATATGGGCAATGGCAAAATGGCTGAAGCGCTCGCTTTGTTGAAAATAAATGTGGATGAATATCCCAAGTCTTTCAACGCTTATGACAGCTATGCCGAGGCACTGATGAAAGACGGGCAAAAAGAAGCAGCAATCGCCAACTACAAAAAATCACTGGAGCTTAATCCGAACAATGTCAATGCGAGGGATATGTTGGTGAAAATGGGTGCTGCCGAGCCAGTTAAGGCGATGACCCTTGAGGAAAGCGCTAAGGTCATTCAGGACTCGCTTTTTTTTATAAAAACAAAAGGCGAATTCGCAAAATTTGAACAAGCGCACGGCCATTATATCCAGACCGATAATGTAAAAATGCATTATTTGACATGGGGGAAACCGACTGGAACACCCATCGTTTGGGTGCATGGAACGGGCAGTAATGCTTATGAAATGCTTGGGTTTGCCGATTCGTTGGTGAAAAAGGGTTGTTTTATGATTTCGATAGATTATTACGGGCATGGGTTTACGCCAATCCCCGACAAGGAAGTATCGCTTTATCATGTAGCGGACGATATAAAATTTCTGCTCGAACATTTAAAAATAAAAAAGGCCATTATTGGTGGTTGGTCACGGGGCGGCTCCATCTCTACAGTTTTTTACGATGCTTATCCTGACCGTGTTTTAGGACTCATTCTGGAAGACGGCGGTTCGGCGGCCTGGGTATGCAATGACCATAAAGAATCAATAGATTCATTTACGGTGAAAATAAAAAAGGACTTTGCCGAATATGAGGCATTTCAAAAAATAACGTTTGAATCTGAATTTAAAGCCAGTAAACAATGGGCAGAGGGTGATGCCTATACCCAAAAACATATTTTCCAGACATTGGCATCTATGAAAGAAAATTCAGCGGGAAAATGGGTTTTTAATCCGGGACTTTCGGAATTGTGTGGCGAAAATTCTGTGGTTGAATTTCTGACTTTAGCTTACAGGCCTTTTGCTTCTACCAAATTATTTGGTGTATCAACCGTATTAGTAAACCCTAAAGTCATTTATAGGAACCTGCGTGTCCCCATGCTGATTTTAGACCCTGTATCGGACAAAGACCAGTTTGCTTTTGAAGAAGAAAATGCAAAACTGCATCAAGCGCATCCTGATTTGATTACGCATAAAGTGTACAAAGAGACTTCTCATGCTTTAAAGTATGACCGTCCTGACGAATTCTTGACGGATGTCATTTCGTTTCTTTCGACAGTGAAAAATAATAAATGAAATTAGAATGAAAATAATCCTCCCTTTTTGCATCGTTTTACTCCTGTTTGCCATGCAAACACTGGCACAAACACCTGAAGAAAAACTCAAAGCACTGAACATCGAACTCCCGGTGGTAAAAGCGCCGATTGCCAATTATGTCCACGTAGTCAGGTCAGGCAATTTGCTTTTCTTGTCAGGAAAAGGGCCAAGCGATGCGAATGGCAATTCGATAACAGGCAAAGTCGGCAGGGAATTAACTGTGGAAGAAGGTCAACAGGCAGCCCGTTCGGTGGCCATTACGCAAATAGCAGTGCTGAAAAATGAACTGGGCGATTTAAGCCGAGTCAAGCGCATAGTGAAAGTATTGGGCATGGTGCAATGTGAGGATACCTTCACCGAGCAGCCCAAAGTGATGAATGGTTTTTCGGATTTAATGGTCGAGGTTTTTGGAGAAAAGGGCAAACATGCCCGCTCGGCAGTGGGGATGTCTTCTTTGCCGATGAATATAGCCGTAGAGGTGGAGCTTATCGTGGAAGTGGAAGCAGATGGGGCAACCAGTAATCCGACAAAAACAGCTGCCGACCTGCTGCGAATCGCAGAAATTGATAGAAGCTATTGGGCGGAGATATCCCGAACGGTAAAAGAAGGCGATTATGAAGGCTACAAAGCCACTTGCCATGAAAATGCCGTGCTGGTCACTACCGCTGGGAAAAATAAACGCTCAGAACCAATGACCACTGCGCTTGCCCGTTGGAAGCAGGGATTTATGGATACCAATCAAGGAAAGCAAATGGATAATGTCCAGTTTCGCTTTTCGCAAAGAATAGGCGGCGGAACCACGGCACATGAAACCGGGATTTTCTATTTCACTTCCCATGATGGCACGGGGAAGCTCCTTTCGGAAAGTTATACGCATTTGGAAGCATTGCTGGTGAAGCAAGGCGACAGGTGGGTATGTTTGATGGAATTCCAAAAATCTGCGGCTACCCGAGAGGAGTGGGATGCTTTTAAATAATCGTGATTCTCAAATAATTGGTAACTGTTCAGCTTTAAGGTGACATCTTTTTTCCTTGCTCGCATTTTTCAATTTTAGACAATATTTAAAAGGAAAAAAGGTGTCATCTTAATGCGGTCTCCGAGAGATGACACCTTTTTTCGCTGCAAACACACTCCTGATTTGCCAAATCATCGTAGCGAAAAAAGATGTCACCTCGCTGCTGAACAGGTACACCTTAGCTTATATTTTTACCTTTCGCAAAAAATCAATCCTAATGAAAACTCAATTTCACTTCGCAATCTTCGCACTTTGCCTTTTTCTCGCAAATCAAGCATTTGCACAAAACAACAGCCTAAGTGCCATAGCCACCACCGAAGCCAAAACCCACCGCCAACCCATCCGGGAAGTGACACTCTCTGGCACGGGATACGAGCTGGGCCTGCAGCACGGCCAAATTTTCAAAAAAGAAATCGGGGAACTAATCGCCAAGTTCAAAGAGAAAACAACCAATGAACTGGGCAAGGATGCCAACAAGGTACTGGCCGATTTTTACCAAAAAACAAGTTTTGATGCTGCTATAAAACATTGGACGCCAGAGCTTTATGAAGAAGTGCGGGGTATCGCCGATGGTGCCGGGCAGCCGTTCAAGGACGTGATGGTGTTCAGCCTCCTCGATGAATTTTGGGTCTATCAGGATAATATCGAAAACCACCATTGCAGCGGCGTGGGCGTACCCGCCCGTAATGGCCAGCCCGGCTATATCGCCCAAAACATGGACATCGAAGCATACACAGACGGCTACCAGGTGCTGCTGCGCATCGCCCGAAACGGCGACCGCCCCGAACAGCTCATCCTGACACACCCCGGCTGCATTGCCCTAAACGGCATGAACGAGGCGGGCATCGGCGCCTGCATGAACACGCTGATGCAACTGAAGGCCAGCACGACCGGACTGCCCGTGGCGTTCATCGTGCGGCGCATCCTCACCAGCACCGACAAGGGCAACCTGCTGGATTTCATCCAAAACGTGCCCCACGCCTCTGGCCAGAACTATATCATCGGCATCAAGGGCGAGGTCTATGATTTTGAGGCTTCCGCCAACAAGGTGGTGCGTTTCGACCCGAAAAACGAGAACGGCACGGTCTGGCACACCAACCACCCGCTGGTGAACGACGACGTGAAGCCGTGGTTCAAAAAATACGACCCGACCCTGAAGGAGGAAGAAAAGCCCGTGAATTCAAATAGCTTTGTCCGGTTGGCGGCGGTACAGCGCCGGGTGGTTCCAAGCGGAACTATCAGCGATACCACCATCATGGAAGCGCTGCGTTCCAAGGATGACGAGAAATTCCCCATTTGCGTTGCCCCAAATCAATGGGGACTGACCTTCGGCTCGGTCATTATGACGCTGACGGGCAAGCCTTTTCTCCAAATCACGGCGGGGCCGCCCGATGAGTCGGCGTACAAGCGGGTGGATTTTTCGGAAAAATGAGGAACTTGCCGTCTTTTTAAAACCTATTTCTTCAACCTATGGCAAAAGTTTACGCAACACCCGGGGTTTATATCGATGAAAAAAGTGCATTCCCGAACTCCGCCGTACCCGTAGCCACTGCGGTGCCTGCCTTTATTGGTTACACAGAAAAGGCCATCAGCAGCAAAAAGGATATCACGCAGGTACCGACCCGTATTTCCTCGTTTGGGGAATACCTGTTGTACTTTGGGGGAGGTCCAAAACCCTTGTACGACATTGTCCAAGACGCAGACCCCAACAAGGTTTATTCGCTTGCCACAGGGCCTCGCCACCTGCTCTTTCCGTGCATCAAAATGTTCTTTGCCAACGGCGGCTCCGATTGCTACATCGTTTCCGTTGGCAATTACACAAGTGGGTTCAAACTCAAGGACTTTGACAACGAAACAACCGAAAATGGCGTGACTAAACAGTGGGGGCTTCGGGCGCTGCTCAAAGAACCCGAACCGACCATGGTGGTGATACCGGAGGCCATTTCACTCAGCGAAGAAGATTGCCATACTTTGCAACAATCCATCTTGCAACATTGTGGCGAAGCCACGCGCAGCCGTATCGGTATTTTGGACGTTTATGACGGCTTCAAAAAACGCAGCCCCGATGATGAGGACGTGATAGACCGGTTCCGTAACGGCATCGGCATGAACAACCTCCAATGGGGCGCCGCCTATTACCCTTGGCTGCATACCACCATCGCCAGCGCCGATGAAGTGAATTTTACCAATCTCAAACCTGGTGCTAAAGACAAGCTCGTGGCTGCCCTCACGGCGGAGGTAGATGAAGCGGAAAAAGCAGGAGGTATGAAAGCCGACCGGGCGGAGTCTATCCGCAACGAAATAAAACTTGTCAACGACTACAAACCGAATACCCCAACCGATACAGCAGCGGCTACGAAAGAAGCACAATTCATTGCAACCAAACACCAAGTATTTATAGCCGTTAGCCCCATCTACAAATCCATCATGTCGAGCTTGTTGGAACAAATCAACCTGCTGCCGCCCAGTGCGGCTATGGCGGGCATTTATTCGATGGTGGACAACAACATGGGCGTGTTCCAATCGCCAGCCAATGTGAGCGTTGGCTCTGTAGTGCACCCGGTGGTCAACCTGACAAACGATGAGCAGGAAGACCTTAACGTCCCCCTCGACGGCAAGTCTGTGAACGCCATACGCACTTTTCCCGGCAAGGGCGTATTGGTATGGGGTGCTCGCACCCTAGACGGCAACAGCCAAGATTGGCGTTACATCAATGTACGGCGCACGGTTATTTTTATCGAACAGTCCATCAAATATGCGATAGCAGCTTATGTTTTCGAACCCAATACCGCCGCCACTTGGGTCAATGTAAAGGCCTTGATTGTCAACTTTCTGACCAATGTTTGGCAGCAGGGCTGTTTGGCGGGCGTCAAGCCCGACGATGCATTCAGTGTGCATGTCGGCTTGGGCGAAACCATGACCCCGCAGGATATTTTGGACGGTTATATGCGCATCACGGTCCAAGTTGCGTTAACACGCCCCGCAGAATTTATCGTGATCAGCTTCGAGCAGCAAATGCAGCAATCGTAATGGGGGTAGCGGGGGCGGCATATTCCCACAATACGCAGATTATCAAGACTTTGTATTATTCATAATTCATCATTCACAATTCACCATTACTTATGATTTCTTCCATCAAAAATCAGTTTCAGTTCTTCCTCCTGCTCGTTTTTATACTTGCGGTCACGGCTTGCAAACAAAGCTCCGCTGACCAATCGAACGAGGCAAGCACTCCCGCCGCCCCTGCCACGACCGCTACCACCACGCCACTGACCATGGAGCAGACTGCCGATGGCAAATGGGTCATCATGGACAGCCAAAAAACGGCGCTCTATGAGGTGTTCATTTTCGACAACGGCCCCGATTATGATTCTGAAGGACTAATACGAGTGATGAAAAACGGCAAAATCGGTTATGCCGATGCCAAGACATACGCCATCGTCATCGAGCCACAGTTCGATTGTGCCTTTCCTTTTGAAAATGGAAAAGCCAAGGTCAGCAACCAGTGCCAAACCGTCAAAGATGGCGAGCACAGCGTGTGGGAGAGCGCGGCTTGGCAGTATGTGGATAAAACGGGGAAGTTGGTAAATTAGGATTCCGTTTCTTGGGGCAAATTTTTACTGATGAAAAAAATCCATTTCTTAGCCCTCCTTCTCATCTCCCAAGCAGCCCTCGCCCAAGCGCCCCAATTGGACAGCGCTTTTGCCTACCTCCACGACCACGCCCTGTTCAACGGCATGGTGCTGCTGGCGGAAAACGGCAAGGTCGTGTACCAAAAAAACTACGGCATCACCGACATACGCCCCATGGGGGCAAGCAGTCCGCAGCCCTTGCAGGCATCTTCGGCGTTCAACCTTGCCTCCATTTCCAAGCAGTTTATGTGTGCCATGGTCTGCCTCTTGCAGGAAGGCGGGCGGCTCGGCTTCGACGACAAGGTGCAAAAACACCTGCCGGAATTCCCCTATCCCGACGTCACCGTCCGCCAATTGATGAACCATACCAGCGGCGTGCCGGAGTATTTCGACCTCAGCGTCCGCTACACCGGGGCACTGGACACGCTTGACAACCAGGCGATTATGCAGCTCTTGGCGGAAGTGAAGCCGCCCCTCGACTTTGCCCCCGGCGAAAAATGGCAGTACAGCAACACGGGCTACGTCGTCCTCGGCCTGCTCATCGAAAAGCTGTCCGGGAAAAGCATCGCCGACTATTTCACCGAAAAGATAACCCGCCCGCTGGGCCTGAAGAACACCTATATTTTTCACCTGAAAATGAAGGCCTCGCCCCAGAACCGGGTCTATGGCTTCCATCGGGAAGACGGCCGGAACAAGCTCGACGACCTCATGCGATTCGACGGCATCGTGGGCGACGGCAATGTTTATTCCTCCGCTGAAGACCTGCTGAAATGGACGCAGGCGCTGCACGGCGGCAAATTGCTGAAAGCAGCCTCCTACGCCGAAATGAGGAAGCCCGCCCCGCTGAACGACGGCACGACCCATCCCTACGGCTTCGGGTTGGGCTTCAATTGCGGCACCAATTGCGCAGCGCACACAGGCGGCTGGGTCGGTTTTTTGAACCTGCTCTGGACGGATTTTGACAAAAAACGGACGCTCGTCGTGCTGTCGAGTGGTGGGTCTGCGGCAGGGATTCAGGCTGGTCAGCAATTCATGAAAGGCGATAAAATCACCTTGCCTCAAACGCAACTGATTGACAATGTGCAGTTGGTGGACGGCTCCGGCTCGCCTGCCCGCCGTGCGTCCGTGCGCTTGAAGGACAACCGGATTTGGGAAACGGGCGACCTCACGCCGTTCAAAAACGAGCCTGTTTTCGATGGAAAAGGGCAGGTGCTCGCCCCCGGTTTCATTGATACCCACAGCCACCATTTTTGGGCATTGGACGAAGACCCCAGCCTGCTGCCCGCCCTCAGCCAGGGCATCACGACCATCATCACGGGGCAGGACGGCAGCAGCGAACCCATGGACAGCCTCGAAGCTGCCGTGAAGCGCCAGCCCATCTCCATCAACGTCGCCTCCTACACGGGCCATACTTCCCTGCGCTTGGATGCGATGGGCATGGCCGGTTTCCGCCGACACGCCACGGCTGCCGAGGTGGAAAAAATGAAGGCCAGCCTGAAATCGGAACTCGAAAAAGGGTCGCTGGGGCTTTGCACGGGACTGGAATACGAGCGGGCGTTTTACTCCAACCGGGACGAGGTGCTGTCCCTCGCCAAAATCGCCGGCGAGGCGGGCGGTCGCTATATGAGCCATATCCGCAGCGAGGACATCAACCTGGAGGACGCCATTGACGAAATCATCAACATCGGGCGGGAGGCGAAGCTGCCCGTGCAGGTTTCGCATATCAAGGTGGCCATGAAGAGCAAATGGGAATCGAGCCGGGGCATCATCGCCGCCATGCAGGCCGCCCGTGCCGAGGGCATTGATATCACCGCCGACTGCTACCCCTACGACTTCTGGCTTTCGACGCTCAAGGTGCTGTTCCCGAACCGGGACTACGACAACCTCGCCAGCGCCGAATTCGCCTGCCGGGAACTCTTCGACCCGGCGCAGTCGAGGCTGTCGGCGTTTTTGCCCAACCCCAGCTACAAGGGCAAGACCGTGGCCGAAGTCGCCCGCTTGCGCAACGAAACGCCCGCCCAAACGCTGGTCTGGCTCATCGCCGAGGCCGACCGTTTTGATGGCGCCCACCCCGACGCCGAGGGCCGGACGGAGGGCATCATGGGCAAGTCCATGCTCGATACCGACATCGCCAATTTCATCGCCTGGCCGCATACCAATATCTGCTCGGACGGCGCCCCGACGAGCCACCCACGGGGGCACGGCGCTTTTCCAAGAATCCTGGCGAAATACGTGCGGCAAGAAAAACTGCTCCCGCTGGAAACCGCCATCCAAAAAATGACCTCCCTGTGCGCCGAGCACACGGGCATCCAACAGCGGGGGCTGGTGGCCAACGGCTTCTTCGCCGACCTCGTGCTCTTCGACCCGGCCACCGTGCAGGACAATGCCAATGGAGACAACCCGACCGCCCTTTCGAGCGGCATCACGGCGGTTTGGGTGAATGGGCAATTGGTGTTCGAGAACGGGAAGGCGACGGGGAAACGGGCGGGGGTGCTGGTAAGGCGATAGGAGGGAGCGTACCAGCTTCGGGAGAGGCCGTAACAGCTTCGAGAAAGACCGAACTGGCTTCGGGAGAGACCGTACCAGCGTCCAGAAAAGGCGTACATCCTTCGGGGAAAGGTGTACTGCTTTCGGGAAAAGCTCTACAAGTGTCAAGAAAGGCCGAAACAGTATCCGGAAAAGGCATACTTGCTTCGGGAAAAGACGAACTGGTGTCGGGAAATACGCAAGTTGCGAATATGGGAGGGAATTGCTTGCTAATTAAGGGGATTTTGAAATCAAACAAGTGATATTTGGTTTAAAAATGGGATGATATGAGATACATCTAAGAATTGCTTGGGCACGAAAGCAACAAGCCCTCCGAAATCTATCCCCATATCACAAAAAAAAGTTGGGGAAAAATAAAAACCCCGCTAGATGACTTGGATTTGTGAAAGTCTATCATAAATTTGCCATATCATACTTAACACAATGAGGAAACCTAAAAAACAGGACAAAGCAAGTCGCAAAATTTTGTGGCGTTGCTATTCCTAATTTGGACAAAAGCGGGTGCGTATTTTACTTAGAAACTGTTTTAAAAC
>JANPLH010000347.1:0-8101 GCA_031426435.1 Saprospiraceae bacterium
CCTGCCTCGCCGACGACATGGGTTTGGGCAAAACGGTGCAGGCGCTGGCCCTCCTCCTCGACCGGGCGAAACAAGGTCCGGCGCTCGTCTGCGCCCCTGCCTCCGTCGTGCGCAACTGGTGGCACGAGGCCATCAAATTCACCCCGACGCTGCGCCCGCTCATCTTTGGCGAGGGCGACCGCAAGGAGATGCTGGACAACCTGCAACCTTTCGACCTGCTGCTGTGCAGCTACGGCCTGATGCAACAGGAGGCGGAGACGCTGACCGAAAAGCATTTTACGACCATCGTACTGGACGAGGCGCAAGCCATCAAAAACCGGGCGACCAAGCGCTCGCAGACGGCCATGTTGTTGCAGGGCGATTTTAAGGTCATCACCACTGGCACGCCCGTAGAGAACCACCTCGGCGAGCTTTGGAACCTTTTCAACTTCCTCAACCCCGGCCTGTTAGGTTCCCTCGACCGCTTCAACGACACCTACGCCGTGCCAATAGAGAAGCTGCAAGACCGAGAAAAACGCAACCAACTCAGGCGGCACATCCAGCCGTTCATCCTCAGAAGGCGGAAAAACGACGTGTTGGACGAACTGCCCGAAAAAACGGAAATCACGCTCACCGTGGAGCTTTCACAGGAGGAGCGGGCGTTTTACGAGGCGCTGCGCCGCAAGGCCATAGAGAACATCGAAGGCGGCAGCGCTGAAGGCGGCGACCGCCGCTTCAAAATCTTGGCGGAACTCATGCGGCTGCGCCAAGCGGCCTGCCACCCCCGGCTTATACAGCCGGACAGCGAGCTGCCGAGCAGCAAGCTGAACCTGTTCGCCGAGACCGTGGAGGAACTGTTAGAGGGCGGGCACAAGGCGCTGGTTTTCAGCCAGTTCGTGAAGCACCTGAAGCTCATCGAAGAATGGGCGAAGAAGCAGGGCATCAGCTACCAGTACCTCGACGGCAGCACCCCGCTGCCACAGCGTGACAAGGCCATCCGGGCTTTCCAAGCGGGCGAGGGCGACCTGTTCCTCATCAGCCTAAAGGCGGGCGGCTTCGGCCTCAACCTCACCGCCGCCGACTACGTCATCCACCTCGACCCGTGGTGGAACCCCGCCGTGGAAGACCAGGCCAGCGACCGTGCGCACCGCATCGGGCAACTGCGCCCAGTGACCATCTACCGCCTCGTGTCGGAGGAGACCATCGAGGAGAAAATCGTGAAGCTCCACGCCGACAAACGTGAACTGGCGGACAGCCTGCTGGACGGCACGGAGATGAGCGGGAAGCTGAATGCGGAGGAGCTGTTGGCGTTGATAAAGGGGTGAGGGGCTTTCGTATTTTGGATTGTTGAATGCGTATTTCGGAATTGGATGGTTCAGGAATTTGGTTAGGTTTGCGAATCAGGCAAAAAACACCCCTGCCAAGTAGTTAGAAAAAATGTACAGTTATGCCACACCTTAAAAAACAGGTTTATTGGTTAGGTATGCTGTTGATAATAGGCAGCATGCTCTTTTCTTGTCAACGGCAACCTAATGAACCTAGGGGAATGTATCCGCTGAAAACGGTGGAAGCAAAGGGTTATGAAGTACCCAAAGACAGTTTATCGCCACCCAAAATAATACCTGTTGGCAACCCTAAAGTAGTACCCGTTGAAAAACATAAAATTGTAGCAGCTCCTGCAAGTGTAAATTCCGCAGATAACCCAAAAGTTGTTGTAGCTGGTATACCTAAAGTGTGTACGCCCGGAAAGGACAGTTTTCTCCTTCCCAAAATAGTACCTGCTATTGACAACCCCGTAGTAGCAGGATTGCCCAAGGTTATACCAGCAGAAGAGGTTTCCAGCATAGACCCTAACCCGGAGAATTTCAGTTCTTTTAACAAGCTGCAAGGTTTACAAAACACCAATATTCTATCTATCCTAGCGGCTAAAAGTGGGAATCTGTGGTTTGGCACAAATGGCGGTGGCGCAGCAAAATATGATGGGCATAATTTCTCCATTTTTACCAAAAATGAAGGGCTTGGCAATAATAATGTTTCGTGCCTATATGAAGATGAAAACGGGAACCTATGGTTCGGTACCTGGGGCGGCGGGGTCACGAAATACGATGGGCAATATTTTACCCGTTTTACGACAAAAGAAGGACTGAGTAATGATTATGTTTTTAGCATCACGGGAGACAGAAGCGGGGATATATGGATTGGCACTTTGGAAGGTGGTGTTTCAAAATACGATGGAAAAAATTTTACCCATTTTACCACAAAAGAAGGACTTGGCTTTAACAGCATCCTGAGCATTATCGAAGACACAAGCGGGAATTTATGGATGGGTACAGATGGCGGTGGTGTATCGAAATATGACGGAAAATCTTTTACGAACTTTACGATAAAAGAAGGGCTCAGCCATAATATTGTTACTTGTATTACGGAAGATAAAAAAGGCAATCTATGGTTTGGCACACAAGGCGGGGGTATTTCAAAATACGATGGGCAAAGTTTTACGCATTTTACCCAAAAAGAAGGGCTGCCCAATGATTTTGTGTTGAGTGTTATTGAAGATAAAAGCGGATATCTTTGGTTCAGCACTTGGGGCGGTGGCGTTGTGAAATACGATATGCAAAATTTTACGCATTTTACGGTATTAAAAGGGCTGCCTTCTAATAATGTCCAAAGTATTTTGGAAGATAAAAGCGGTAACCTGTGGTTTGGTGGCGATGGCATTTCAAAATACAATAGTCAAGGAGTTAGGCATTTTACCAAAAAAGAAGGAATTAACTTTTCTGTTCAGGGCATTATAGAAGACAAAAGTGGAAACCTCTGGATTGGCACTTATGGCGGTGGCATGTTGAATTATGATGGGGAAAATTTTACGCAGTTTACTGAAAAAGACCCCGGCTATTCTAATTCTGTTACGAGTTTGTTGATAGACAAAAGTGGAAACCTTTGGTTCGGTTCATGGGGTGGTGGCGTTGTGAAATATGATGGGCAAAATTTTACTCATTTTACCGAACAAGAAGGGCTTAGCATTAATCGAGTTACGAGTATAAAGGAAGACAAAATTGGAAACCTTTGGATAGGTACTGATTTTGGTGGCGTATCAAAATACGATGGAAAAAATTTCACCCATTTTACCACAAAGGAAGGGCTTAGCCATAATATTGTTTCTTGTATTGAAGAAGATAAAAACGATAACTTATGGTTCGGAACCAAGGGCGGTGGTGTTACTAAATTCGATGGGCAACATTTTACGCATTTTACAAAAAAAGAAGGATTGAGCAATGTTGTTTTGAGTATTACAGTTGCTCAAGATGGCAATCTTTGGTTCGGTACCCTTGGCAGTGGCGTTGTGAAATACGATGGAAAAAACTTCACGTATTTTACAGAAAAGGAAGGATTGAGCAATAATAATGTTTGGAGCATTATGGAGGACAAAAGTGGCAACCTTTGGTTCGGCACCGGTACAGGACTCTCCAAACTTACGCACGACAGACAGGCTGAAATTGCTGGGAAAACCAAACGTGAGACTATCAAAGAGAACGATACTTTTTTCATAAATTATACCGCTGAAGATGGGTTAAACAACACTGGAAAATCTATTTTTGAAGCTAAGAATGGAGCTATCTGGGTCGGTACAGGGGACAAACTCACTGTATTTCATCCTGAAGAATTAAAGTCGGATACCGTTGCGCCTAACCTGCAATTAACGAATGTGGCATTGTTTAACGAAAACATCCCATGGGCCGATTTAGCACATAAAAAAGATACCAGTTTTATGCTGAGAAACGGCGTAAAATTAGCGGATTATCAGTTGGATAGTGTATCAAAATGGTACAATGCCCCACAGGGTTTAAGTTTGGCTTGTAACGACAACTACCTCACGTTCCATTTCACGGGCATCACATTGCAATCGCCCGGGATGGTGAAATACCAGCACCGACTCGAAGGACTTGAGGACAAATGGAGCGCTTTGACCACCCAAACCGAGGCTACTTATGGCAATTTGCCATCGGGCACCTATACGTTCAAGGTAAAAGCCATGAATAGGGAAGGTGTTTGGAGCAAAGAATTACGCTATTTGTTTACCATTCGCCCACCGTGGTGGCGGACTTGGTGGGCTTATTTATGCTATATTGTTCTTATTGGCGGGACTATGTACACATTTTACCGATTTGAACTCAAGCAGCGTTTGCAACAGGCGGAAGCCCTGCGTTTAAAAGAATTAGATGAGGTAAAAACTAAATTGTACACCAATATTACCCACGAATTCCGCACGCCATTGACGGTTATCCTGGGCATGGCGCAACAAGTGTTGGATAATCCGAAGGACCATTTTAGGGAAGGTCTGAAAATGATTATCCGCAATGGGCAAAATCTGCTGACGCTCGTTAATCAAATGCTCGACCTGAGCAAATTGGAAAGCGGTAAATTAACCTTGCATTATCAGCGGGCAGATATTGTGTCTTTCTTGGAATATATTGTCGAAAGCTTTCACTCCTTAGCCGAAAACAAAGGCGTTCAGCTTCACTTTATCCCGGAGGCAGAACAATTAATCATGGATTTTGATGAAGTGAGATTGCAGCAAATTGTTTCCAATATAATATCCAACGCCATCAAATTCACGCCAAAAGGAGGTCATGTGTATGTATCGTCTAGCATCAATAAAGACAGGTTTATCCTTAAAATAAAAGACACGGGCATTGGTATCGCCGAAGCTGACTTGCCGCTTATTTTTGACCGTTTTTACCAATCAGATGGTACGCATACGAGGCAAGGAGAAGGTACTGGTATCGGGTTGGCATTGACCCGTGAGTTGGTGAAACTAATGGACGGCACCATTGCTGCCAAAAGCTACAAGGGCAAAGGTGCTGAATTTGAAGTTACCTTCCCATTGTGGCAAATTTCGAATTTTGACGAAACGCCCCAGAAAGCTTCCCTTTTGACAACGAATAAAATCGTGGAGACCGCTGCTCTAATGGATGACGGTGCATTGTCTTCATTGACCCCCCAAGTTCTTACGGACAAAAGCAGCACCAGTGATAGGCCCCATATATTGATTGCGGACGACAACGAGGATGTCCGGGCCTATATCGCAGCCTGTTTGAAAAATGACTACGTTGTTGAGATTGCCAAAAACGGGCAGGAATGTGAAGACCTGGCTTTCCAAACCACACCTGACCTGATTGTACTGGATGTGATGATGCCTTTCAAAGACGGTTTTGAGGTATGTAAAAGGCTGAAAACCGATGAACGCACCAGCCATATCCCCATCATCATGCTGACAGCCAAGGCGGATATGGACAGCAGGTTGGAAGGCCTGGAGCAGGGCGCTGACGACTACCTGACAAAACCGTTTCACAAGAAAGAGCTTTTGTTGCGTATCAGGAACCTGCTTGAATTGCGGCGACAACTGCAACAATATTACCGCTTGTCCTTGGAGACCAGTTTATCCGAATTACATCCGTTCCTTCCCGAAAGCCCAACGCCAACTCCCGGCAGCATCATTTCTACAGCTGCTGACGAGGGTAGCAAAAGCCCAAGTATCCCTTTGGCCAACAGCCTGGAAAACGCCTTCGTCATAAAAGTCCGGAAAACAATTGAAGCCCACTTGGACGGCACCGACTTCGATGTTGAAAAACTCTGCCGTTCCTTGGCGATGAGCCACTCGCAAGTCCACCGCAAGCTCTCCGCCTTGACCGGACTTTCCGCTACCCATTTTATGCGCTATGTCCGATTGGTAAAGGCCAAGGAGATGATAACCAGTTCAGGGTACAGCATTGCAGCGATTGCCATGGACTGTGGGTTCAATGACCCTGCCTATTTCAGCCGGGTGTTCAAACAAGAGTTTGGGGTGACACCGCAAGGGTGGCGGGAGCAAAACGCCGGGTAGTACTTTCCAAGACAAGATTTTCGAAATTTTTAAAATTTCGGAAATCTGCACTACGCCGCTTTTCACTTTTTTGAGTGAAAAGCGGCGTTTTTTTTGGGTTTTTCTGAAATGTATTTACCCAAAATGCACTCAAATTCCAAAAGATGCACTCTCAGTCCTATTCATGGCATCTCTGTCCAACCGGGTTTTTAGGCAAGCAGCTCACCTTTACCGCATCGTTTTTCGGCATCTTTTGATGACTGATACCATTGAAATTTTTAACTTTATTTATTCCTAGTTTTATGAAAATTCACCTGCATTTTATTTTGTCAGTATTCTTCATTTTGGCAACCCTTTCCGCCTGTAAAAAAGATGATGATACTCCCAAAGTTACTACTTACGAAGTAAAAGAGATAGGCACTGGAGCGGTCCTGGACGGAACCAATGGCCTCAACATTGGACCGGATGGCAATCTATACATCGCTAGTTTTTTTGGCCAGGAAATCATTGTGATGAACAAGCAAAACGGCACGATCATCAAGCGGATTGGACGAGATATGGGGGCAAATAGTCCTGACGATCTTGTGTTTGGCCCGGATGGTTCGCTTTATTGGACGGACATCCTTTTAGGGGAGGTAGTACGAATGACTCCGGAAGGTATTGTAACCAGACAATACGTGGCCTCGGGTGTCAACCCCATCACCTTTTCAGCGGACGGACGCCTCTTTACGGCACGTGACTTTACGCCTGGTGATGGGCTTTATGAACTTGACCCCAATCTCGTCAATCCCCCCAGAGCATTGATAGAATCCACGCCAGATAATCCATTTCCACTCGGCTGGATGAATGCATTCGACTTCGGCCCTGACGGACGCTTGTACGGACCGCTGTTTCTTGCAGGTATGGTGGTCAGTGTGGATGTCGGTGATGCTGGTGAGCCTTTTTCTTCAAGCCCGTGGACCGATGGAACCATAACACCATTAGCAATAGGCTTCAGGTGGCCAGTTGCTGCAAAGTTCGATGCAGCAGGGGTGCTTCATGTATTAGACCAAACAGGTGAGGTTTTTAAAATAGATATTCAAACCGGAGCAAAAACATTGTTTGTCACCCTTCAGGAAGGACTTGACAACCTGGCTTTTGATGCTAATGGAAACATGTTTGTCTCCAATGCTGATCATGGTTGGATTATAGAGGTGCAACCAGATGGCCAAACCCGAACCATCAGTAGCGGAGGAATGATTGGCGCCGGAGGCCTGGCAGTCTTACCGGCATCTAATAACCAGGATGCCTTGTTTGTGGCCGACCTGTTCAGGTTGAGAGAATTGAATGGCCTCGATGGCCAGGAAATAGGTGTTGATAAAGGATACTTACTCCCTGAGCCAGATGCGCTGACAACACCTTTTACGGTTTCAGCAGATGGAAATAATCTCGTTGTTGCTTCTTGGTTTAATGCATTGGTTCAAGTCTGGGACCCGAACGCTAAAAAGGTACTTGAAGAACATGCCATGGCAGTTCCTATCAATGCCATCCGGTTCAAGAATGATTTGGTGGTAGTTGATTTGGGGCTTGGCGGTGTAGTGCGGGCAAGCGATAAATCAATGATACTCCCGATAGACAACACAACGGTATTTGCACCTGGTGGTTTGGCTACCGATGGGGAGCTCCTGTGGGTGGCCGACTGGGGCACGGGTACGATATGGCAGATCAGTTTTGTTGGCAATACACCAAATGCACCCGTTGCTGTTGCAACAGGCTTGATGAATCCGGAAGGATTGGCTTTGGATAAAGACGGAAGCCTGGTCGTCGTTGAAACAGGGGCTGCCCGTCTATCCCGTATTGACTTATCAACAGGAGAGGCAACCACCATTGTGGATGGCCTTAAACTTGGGCTGCCCGCACTTACAGGCTTTCCACCAACTTGGAGCTTCGATGG
The DNA here is from genome assembly GCA_031426435.1 of Saprospiraceae bacterium. Taxonomy (GTDB): domain Bacteria; phylum Bacteroidota; class Bacteroidia; order Chitinophagales; family Saprospiraceae; genus UBA6168. The sequence continues at coordinate 7,776 of JANPLH010000347.1, forward strand.
CATAGCCATTGGTCAATTGGGCAAAATCTATGTTTCAGGAGCCGGGAAGAATGTCATTTACTGCGTTTCCAAAAAATAGCGGATGAGGAGCAATCTTTATACAATTCACGTTTACTGAACTTTGAAGGTTTAGTAAACGTGGATTCCAGCACTTCGCCGCTTCTCACTTTTCTTGGGTAAAAAGCGGCGTTTTTTTTTTAATTTTGTGAAACAATAGTACGTGGAGTTTAAGCCCGGAAAGTTGGTGAAATAAAAAATGTAGTGAATGTTTGGGTTGGGACCCCAAAACAAACGTCCGAAGGACAGTGCCCCAAGGCTAATTGGGG
>JANPLH010000348.1:0-9945 GCA_031426435.1 Saprospiraceae bacterium
CAGCATACAATTTTTCAAAGTCAGCTTTACTGTAACCTGTTGCAGATTTAAATTGGCGGTCTGTTCTTATTCCTTGATAGGTCATTTTTTTGGGCAAAAATAATCTAATTTATTGATTTTCAATGCCGTGCAAGTCTATTATCAAAGCGAATCCCCTTGAAGCATGAACACTTCAAGGGGATTGCTTTAAGAAATAAAACTCTCATTCGCTCTATTAGAGGCGCACGATTTTTCTTGTGATGGGTTTACCATCAATCAGCACTTTTAAAAGATAGCTTCCAGCAGGCATATCGCTCATGTCCAACGGAATACTGCGTTCTTTGAAAGATTCTTCCAGCACCGATTTCAGCAAGTTGCCTTGGAGGCTATAAACCCCAACAGATACCTCGCTTTCCTGTGGCATTTCTATTTCTACCTTGGCCATGCCCGTTGAAGTTGGATTTGGAAAAACTTCCACCCTACCCTCGGCTTGGCTTAGGTTGATGGTTCCATTCAAAAAATCAACAGTAAGGATTCCGGAAGTGACTATGCAGCCATTGGCATCGGTCACTTCGACCGTATAATCACCAGCGGGCACCTGGTCAAGGTCTTCCGTAGTGGCGAAGAGCTGTCCGTTTTCATCGAACCAATGGTAAGCATAGGGCGGTGTGCCACCGCTTACCGTTAGGTCAATCGAGCCAGGTTCATCCGCACAGTCGTTGGATATCACCATGATGTCAATATCAATGGCTATTGGGTCGTTGACGAAGATAGTTTGGATCGTCGAGCAAGTACCAGCGATATCGGCCACAATGACGGTGTAAATGCCAGCAGCCAATCCAGTGGCGGTTGCCGTCGTACCAATTTGCGTTCCATTTGCATCCATCCACAAATAAGTGAAAGGACCCGTGCAGCCGCCGCTAACGGAGACCGTGGCGGAACCGTCGTTCATTCCAGGGCAGCCCGGAGGCGTGATGGTAACCACTGTTATGACTGAGGAAGTTACTGTGACATTGAAACTACAACTTTGAATGCCCGAAGGCGTCATGAGGGCGTACGTCACAGTGGTGCTGCCATCTGGGAACATGGAACCGCTGGGAATACCGGTTATGAGCAATGGCACCATACCTGAGGTGGAAGAACAATTGTCAGTAATGCTCGGTAGCGCATAAGTGGCCGTGTTAGAACCGGTCAATGTGATGTTGTCGGGGCAATGCATGTCGGGCGGTGTATTGTCCACCACCGTCACAGTAGCAGTGGCAGTGGCGGTATTGCCATTTGCGTCGGTCACGGTCAGCACAACGGGTTGTGCGCCCATGTCGTCACAATCGAACGAGGTGACATTAATGGAAAGCGTGATGTTGCCACAAAGGTCGGAACTGCCATTGTTTATCATCGCAGCAGTAATGGCTGCTGCACCGTTGGAGTCAACAGCTATGGTGATGTTTTGGGCAATGGCAATAGGTGGTGTGATGTCGGTTGCCACGCTTACTACGGCACTGGCGGTTGCCTGACAGTTGTTGCCATCCTGTACTGTTACGGAATAAATACCTGCAGCCAGCCCACTGATGGTGGCTGTGGTCATACCGTTCGACCAAAGATAAGTGACCGCACCGCTGGGATTGGCAACAGTTGCCGTAGCACTGCCCATGCTTTGGCCACAAGCCGTGCTTTGTGCAGCAAGGCTCACCGAGAGCAAACAACCACTGAAGCCAGGAACAATGACCGGGACGGTGGTCGTGCAACCATTCGCATCGGTGATGGTGACGGAGTAGTTTCCCGCTGCCAAGCTTGAGATGTTGGCAGTGGTCATGCCGTTTGACCACAGGTAGGCATAAGGTGCTGTTCCGCCGTTCACCGACAGAGAAACCGAACCATCGAGCAAATTGGGCGCGGATACGCCAATCACTGTGGCGTTGCCTTGCAGTTGCAGGGCTGGCTGACCAATGTTCACTTGAACAACTGCGGCACAACCGGCGGCATCCGTAATCGTAACTAAATAAAGTCCAGCCGCCACCCCAGATATGCTGGCGGATGTCATACCGTTTGACCACAAGTAAGCAAACGGAGCAACGCCAGCATTGGCAGCTACCGTGACCGACCCATTGGCTCCTCCGAAACAAGAAACATGGGTAATGGCTTGAACGGAAACCACCACGCTCGGCGTACCAACAACGACGACGCTGCCAGTTGAGGTGCAGCCGTTGATGGAGTTGGTTATGGTCAACGTATAAGTGCCAGCAGCGTTGACGGTGGCATTCATGGTATTGGCACCACTGACGATATTCCCACCAACGGTCGTCCAAAGGTAAATCATGCCCGCTCCTTGCGAAGAACCAGCAGCGTTCAGTATCACAGTCGAGTTTTGACAACCGAGTGCTGAAGGCGTAGCGATTTGAACGGTTGGAAGTTGAACATTGAGATTGACGATCACCGAAGCACTGGCGGCGCAGCCGTTGAGCAGGTTGGTGACGAGCAGCACGTAGGTGCCCGGCTGGTCCACCACACAGTTGTTCAGCGTGGTGGCACCGCTCACGATGTGACCGTTGACCGTCGTCCAGAGGTAACTAATGTTGGAACCAACCGCAGAGCCGGTGCCATTAAGGGTGACCGTAGCGTTTAAACAATTAAGCTCAGCGCTTACTGAAGCGTTCACGGCGGGCAAGGTAATGTTTGCTGTGACCGTCACTTCGTCACTGGCAGCGCAGCCGTTGAGCAGGTTGGTGACGAGCAGCACGTAGGTGCCCGGCTGGTCCACCACACAGTTGTTCAGCGTGGTGGCACCGCTCACGATGTGACCGTTGGTCGTCGTCCAGAGGTAACCAATGTTTGAACCAACCGCAGAGCCGGTACCGTTTAGGGTGACCGTTGCGTTCAGGCAGTTAATTTCGGCATTCACGGTAGCGTTCACGGCGGGCAAGGTAATGTCGGACGTTACGGTGATGGATTTAACGGAAATGCAGTTGTTCTCATCTGTGGCAGTCACAACATACACCCCGGCAGAAATATTAGTTACAACAGGGCCGACTTGTCCATTTGACCAAAGGTAAACGGCTAAGCCGGTGCCTCCAGTTGAGCCAACTGAGATGGAGCCAGTAGCATGGTTGCAGTCAATATTTACCTGTGATAGAACCGATATTACGAGCGGATCAGGTTCGTCAATCGTCACGGAGAGGGAAGCGGTAGCCCCTAAAAGGTCGGTGCAAGTAACGGTGTAAACGCCTGCGCTCAGTGCCAAGTTTACCGGGCCGATCGTTCCGTTAGACCACAAATAAGTGTAAGGTGGCAGTCCTCCACTGGCCAAAACGGTCACTGCGCCCGTGTTGAGACCAAAGCAGGTAACATCTATTAGTGAAACCACATTGATAGTAATAGCAGCATCGTCACAAGCTGCTGTCTCAGTTGCCTTTACCTCGGTAGGTAGGTACTGTAAAATGGCAATTAGGGCTGCCAATAGCCCACGTGAAAATTTTGTAAAACTGTTCATTGAAACATTTTTTGGTTAATGATATAAATACTTACCTGCACTGCCGAGTAGTCGGAAGTCAAGGGATTGCCAATAATTGCAAAATGATCGTGGAGCTGAATACTACAGGCAAATAGGCTGAAATGTTGGCAGCCTAGCAACGAAAATCAAGGAGGGTTTTAGAAACTAAGGAACAGGTCAAGAAAAGTTAACAAAAAGGTCTGAGGCTAAGTAAGCCGATAAAAAAATAAACCGGAGGAGCTTCGAAATGTTCTATTCATCCTAATATTCTATCCTATTTTTGTATTCAATCTGTTATTTCATAGCTTGACATAGACACCAACAAAATATTATACTGAATCTAACAACTACGCTGCAAATGAGGAATAACTTCTTATGCTCCTCCCCCCTAAAGGTGAAAGGATTTTTGAAGTTGCATTAGGTCAAGTTGACGCCACAGAAAAAGCCTGCAAAACCGCTCATACACAGCTTTGCAAGTTGCAAACCTTATCCTGTCCCATAAAATTGGCCTGAAAGCCCCAGCGGGGCGGAATATTTGTAGCAATGCCGATAACCCATTCCCCCAAGCTCCAGCGGAGCGAAATCTTGTCAAGAAAAGCTATGATATTGCGCCCCGCTGGGGCTAAAAACTTGGGTTAAGCCCAAATTCTACAAATATTGCGCCCCGCTGAGGCTAGAAAAGATATGGGACAGATAAGGTTGCAAACTTGAAAGAACTAAGCGACTTAGAGGCTGCCGTAATCATACTTGCGGCAACTGGATAAGACAATGAGGCAGTTGGGAACACTGGCTTGAACTTTGGCTTTTATTTCAAGAAAAGTGTGTGGTTTTCGTGAAGGCTTGGAAGATTTGACACAACTGGTCATTTCATTCTTTACTAAAAAACCAAGTATCGGCTTCTGTTTTCTTTCGTCTGGAAATTGGTATTTCAACACCATTTCTTAAATCAAAATGCTCACCTATTAATGCTTCAATATGGTATCTATTGACCAAGTAGGAACGATGGCTCCTAAAAAAGCTTTTATCAAGGAGTATGTCTTCAAAGTATGCTAGATTTTTAGAAGACAACTCCCGGGAACCGTTTGCCAAATGAATGTAACTGTAATTGCGCTCTCCTTCAATATGTGTAATTTGTTTTAATGGCAATCTCAAATATCCATTTTGTGTTGACAATACCAGCTTTTGATTTTCAACCGATTGTGTTTCAAGATTAGACAACGCATTCTTGACTTCCAAACTGTTCCCTGAAGACTTCAGAAGGCGCTTGATAGCTTCATCAAGTTCACTTTCAATAATTGGCTTTATCAAATAGTCCAAGGCGTTAAATCGAAATGCCTTGATAGCATAGTGACTGTGCGAAGTGGTAAAAATAGTTTGGAAATTGATGACCTCTAACTGCTGAAGTAGTTCAAAACCCGTCATATCAGGTAATTCAATATCCAGAAAAACAACATCGGGTTTTCTGGCGGCAATTAACTGTAGCGCCGCTGCGCCAGTATTGGCTGTATCAAAAACAGCAATATCAGTTGCATGTTGATTGAGCAAATCATTTAGAACCGTTGCCATAAAGGCATTGTCTTCTACTATCAGCGCTTTTAACAGTCTCTTCGACATCATCGTTACTATTGGTTCATTTTTTCAAGTTCAAAGCCAATGCAAAGATAAGCTGATTTTTACGTCGCTGTTCGGCCTCGGTAGAAAGGGCAATCATTTGCGGGGTGCATTTCAAAGTTTCGCTCGTGGTATTTACCCCTGACCCCTAAAGGGGGGCATAATCCATTAAGGCCGTGGTCGGATTGGCTGGGTATCACTGGATTAGGTTCCCCTTTAGGGGTCAGGGGCCAATGTGTGTGGCTGTGAAACTTTGAAATGCACCCTATCGAACCGTTTGATAAGAATAGTTACCTTACGATAACTCAAACGTAGCTTTCCAAAAAATCCACCCTACTTTTGGTCAACAATAATTGATTAGCGATGACAACAACCAAAATTTCATTTTCCTTTTTGCTGCTTCCAAAGGTTTGGGACGAAGTAAAAAATAGACTACCCAGTTTTCATTTGAAAACCTTTGGGAGGGTTGCCTACTTTCCAAAAAGTAAAGGTAGGTTATTGTTTTCCACTTCCCTTTTTGTAGTGCTTTTTCAGTCCATGCTTTGCGGGCAAACCAAAACGGATGCGGAGCTGTATGCCATCTGGTCAGATAAATCGAAACCGGAAACAGAGAGACTGGAAGCAATCTGGGAGAGAATGGATATCGACTCCTTACCCAATCAAGAACCAGACTGGTGGAAGAAATGGAACAAGGAAATTAAAGAAGCCATTGAATTGGCTATAAAAAACGACAAAAAGGGGTACTTGCCACTATTTTATATGATGTCAATAGAAGCTTGTGCTGGCAACACAGAATGTATGTGTACTGCGGCCAAAAAGGCAATAGAAAGTGCCAAGGTAGCCAATGCTTCCAAATTGCCGATTATTTTTTACGCATACATGACTTTAATTGACCAATGCAAGGAAAACGTTAAGGAAGAAGATGTGACCAATGAATTTAATAAATTAAAAAAGACCTTATCTGATAATCCTGAAGATAATAATACACTACGAGGATTAACCTCTCTATTAGGAGAATGGTATTTGAGTAACAACAAATTTCCTAAAGCATTAGAATGCCTAAGAGAAAGTCAACGTCTATCTGAAAAATTAAAATTATATGACGGCCCTTACATTCGAACCAATGAATCGCTTTCTGCTATTCATACCAACATAGGAAATTTCAAAGAATCGGAAAAGTACATTGTTAAAGGTTTAGCGTTGGCTCATCAACTAAAAGATACTTTCTACATTGGAAGTTCATATATAGGCGTGTCAAGATTAAAGTTAAAGTCAAAAGATGAAGTACAGGCAAAAGTCTATATAGATTCGGCCATGCATTTCATGAAAAATGTTAAGCAATGTGAGGTGTGTTATAATATTGCAAAAATTGTAAGTGCCGGCATCAAGAATTTATCTGGCAACTATTCAGAAGCTTTAACAGATTTGAACGAAGTTGAAAATTTTTCAAAAGAAGAAAATAGTGGTTTAAAACTGGAACCTGATTTTTACATTGAAAAAGCAAATGCTTTTATGGGTCTGAAAAAATATGATGATGCGATCAAAACACTAACCACTCCAATTGAAAAAGAAACCAGTTGGTTTAGAACTAAATCAGACCAGTATGATATTCTAGTCAAAGCATACGAAGCCATGGGTGACGATAAAAAGGCATTAGAAAATTACAAACTGTATGTGCAGGTAGAAGATTCATTGGCTGTATGGAGAAATGGCAGTGAAGTAACCCGTTTGGAATTGGAGAATCAATTTACCCAGCAACACCTGAAATCCGAATTGGTATTTCAAACCCAGCTGAACAAACAAAAGTCCACTAAAAACTGGATCCTGTTTTTAGGCATTTCAGCCTTTTTACTTTCTTTGGGATTGTATGCCAGACTTCGTTATACCAGAAAAACCCAAAAATTATTACAACAGAAAAACGAAATCATTGAAGCCGAAAAAGAAAAGGCCGAAGCGAGTGAAAAAGCCAAGCATCAGTTCCTGGCCAATATGAGCCATGAAATACGCACACCCATGAATGCCATAAAAGGCATGACCGATATATTAATCAGGCGCAACCCAAAAGAAGACCAGAAAGAATACCTGGACGGCATCAAGCAGTCTTCCGATTCCTTGCTGGTCATCATCAATGATATTCTGGATATTTCAAAAATTGAAGCGGGCAAGGTGGAACTGGAGCAGGAACCGTTTTCTGTAAATGATTTGGTGAATAACGTACATACCATCATGCAGTTCAAAGCTGAAGAAAAAGGCTTGGGGCTTCTGAAAGATATTCCGGCAGAAAATCTCATGGTTCAAGGAGATGCCACCCGATTGCGCCAGGTGCTCATCAACCTGATTGGAAATGCCATTAAGTTTACAGCGAAAGGATTGGTTACTACCTCCCTAAAATCGGAGCCAACTGGCGAAATACTGAACCTGCACTTCACCGTTTCTGATACGGGCATTGGCATTGATGAAGATAGTATGGATAAAATATTTGAATCATTCGAGCAGGCTTATAGCGACACCACCCGGAAGTTTGGCGGAACAGGCTTGGGCTTGAGTATTTCCAAAAAACTGGTTGAACTTCACGGCGGCAAAATCTGGGTGGAAAGCGAAAAGGGCAAAGGCAGTCAGTTTCATTTTATCATCCCTTATGCCCTAGCAGAAACTACAGCTGAGACTATACCAGCGGAAGATTTACCTGCCAATAAAGCCGATGAACTCAAAGGCACACGGATTCTGCTCGTAGAAGATAATGCTTTCAATGTGGTGGTAGCGCAGGAAGAATTGGAAGACGCCATTGAAGGTGTTCACGTAGAGGTTGCCGAAAATGGATTGATTGCGGTGGAAAAATTAAAATCATCCGCTTTTGATGTCATTCTCATGGACGTGCAAATGCCTATCATGAATGGATTTGAAGCCACCCAAGCCATACGAAAGCTGGGCAGTGAAAAAGCCACTACACCCATCATTGCCATGACGGCCAATGTGCTCAAAGAAGAAGTAGATTTGTGCTACCAAGCTGGCATGAATGATTTTATTGGGAAACCCTTTGATACCAATGAATTAATGCAAAAGATTCTTAACTTAGTAAATAAAAAGTCATGACTAAAAACAATCCAACTATTTTCATCGTAGATGATGAGCCATTGTTGTCCGAAATGTTAACCGATTATTTAATGGACCAAAATGTTGGTTTCAATATTAAATCCTTTCCAACTGGCGAAGCTTGCTTACTGAGTATGGATGAAGGGCCAGATGCTGTCGTTTTGGACTATTATCTAAACTCAAAGGAAAAAGATGCAGCGAATGGTATTGATATTCTGAAAGAAATCAAAAAGCACAACAAGGCGATACCAGTCATCATGTTATCCAGTCAAAAAAGTTATGGGACTGCAACAAAAACCATCATGTATGGTGCAGTACATTACGTGGTTAAAGGGCAAGAGGCTTTCGAAGAGATTTTCCAACTAATTAAAGCCAATGTTTAAATGATAGATTTAACATTTTTAAAAAACTTTGCCAAAGACGATCCTCAGAAAATGAAACGCTACATCTCGTTATACCTTGATGTCGCTCCAAAAATATTTGAGGAAATGCGGCGTAATCTCCAAGATAGCGATTGGGAGCAACTTCGCATCAATGCACATTCCCTAAAACCACAGGCTGATTTTATGGGAATCAAAAGTTTAAAAGAAGAACTCATCAAGATAGAAGAAGCGGTGAAGATGAAGAACTTTGATGTTATTGAAGGCCTTTTTAACGCATCGCATTCAATATCCACTGAGTCGGAACATTCACTTCGAGCGGTGTTAGCTCAATTGTAGCTACTTAGTAGGGAGTGGGAGGAGAGAGAAGCAATGAATTTTTTCTCTCTCCTCCCACGTTTTGGGGTGTTTTTTGGGTATAAATTGAAAATTTTTACCCGTTGTCGCAAGTGCTCCCCCATCCAACAAAGCTACAAACCATCCGTGAAATACCCCATCGTTCCGCTAGCGCTCCCAAAGAGACAGGAAAGCAAAGCTCCCGAAAGCTATTGGGATTGCGGCAATCTACCATGAACCCGCCAGTGTCGCTGCGCTTACCTGTCCCTTTGGGAACACTGGCTTGAACTTGCGCTTTTTTCCTGGAAATGTATGGGGTTTGGTGAAGGCTTGGAAGACTTGCCACAACGGAGAAGACCATGCGCCAGCAGGGCCAGCGTCAGCAGGCTACGGTTTCATCATTTTGTAAATTCAATCACATTGGCGCTGACCGTAATGGTCCGCTTGTAATAGAACGGAGGTACGCCACCCACATGCTCTTCCGTAACGATGTTGATGAGGGCTTTGGAGCTTGACATCAGGTTCGCCTTTTTCACCATGTCCGAATAGGCGTTTTCATACAGATGCTTCCGGTTCATGCCACCGAAACCCAGCACATACGCCAGTTCTGCACTCCCGGAGACTGTTTCCACCACCTTGAAATTGTTGCTGGCCAAATGGACTTGGGTAGAATTTTGGTTTTGGTTGTCAATCATGGCATAGTTCACCCCGCAAGAATTGAGGAATAAAAGCGATGCTGCGATAAATGTTGAGAACAAAATTTTTTTCATAGAAGACAATTTTTAAATGGAGTAAAAAATCAGCAAATTTTGATTGTGCCTCTTTCCAACGGCGGTCAAAACATACTGTCATTCCTTTTGGTTCACAACCGGCACCTATCTTTTTCAACAATTTTCGGCAGACTGGAAATAGCAGGGTGCCGCCGCTGGCCACTTGCAGCAACCTCTGCTGTGGCAAGTCTTCTACTTTTCCAGTTTAGCAGTACATAAACAACGGTGAAAAAAGCAGTAGCTCGAGCCAGTGTTGAGCGAAGCGGCACTGGCGGGCCGCTGCTACAAA
>JANPLH010000349.1:0-8649 GCA_031426435.1 Saprospiraceae bacterium
ATTTAGGATTAAAAAACAAAGTGGCATTTGTAGCTGCCGCTAGTCAGGGACTTGGTAAAAGTGTGGCACTGGAATTGGCGAAAGAAGGCGCAAAAGTCATCATCTGCGGTAGGAATGAAGCGACATTAAGAACTGCCGAAGCGGACATAAAAACCTTTGGGAATCAGGTGCTTGCGTTGATGGGAGACTTGTCCGTTGCCAAAGACCGGGAAGCCATGATCGAAGCTACGTTGAAGCAATTCGCAAGCGTCCCTAAGTTTTTCGGTTAGGTAAAAAGCGTCTAAGTAAAGCTGCTTTTCCGCCAAACTGGCCATGCCGGGCTGCCCCAAAACCAATGCAATAGCATCTTTTTCAGCTGCGGCACGGTATTTTCGTTCATATTCTATAGCTGGTTCGCCTTGGAAAGCCTGAGCTTGTTTGGCTTGTTTAGTGGTCTTGATTTCCGTTTTGCCGAGGTCTTCCCGCAGAAAGGAGATTTGGTTTCGCTTGCGCAATTGCTTGAAATACAGCGTCTTGTCGTGGAAGGCACCCGTTTCTGACAAACCCTCTGCCACCATGAACTGCTCCAGCAAGCGCATGGCATAGCTAAACAAGATGGCCAAAGTCGGCTGATGATGCGGTTCGCCAACGAAGAGTTTTTGAAATAGGGTGGTGCGGCTACAGTTTTTCTCCGAAAAATCGGGGTATATTTCGCTCAATATCCCTACCAGCGCTCTCACTTCTTTGTGCTTGTTGAAAAATGGCGAATCCACAAAATCCTTGAACCGGGTCATCTCTTTGCGGTTAAGGGCGGATAATTGGAGAATTAGCGGATTGTTTTTCATAAGCAATAAATAAAAAAACCAAAAAAAGGAAAGGTGAAAATTTTGTAAATAATTGATAGTTAAACAACTGTGACAAAATTAGCTTAATTTTACCCTTTATAAAATCCAAAAATAGCCCAAAAAAGTATTTCCTCCAAAGCTGATGATGCTACACTTTTGTATCATCAAATTCTGTCGAGCATGAAAAATATCCTTTTTACCACTTTTTTACTGTTTAGCATGGTCGCCGCCAAAGCGCAGTGCCATATTTATGACCTTGTGGCAACGCACAGCGATTGCACCAACGGCCAGTTTTATGTTACCATCAACTTCCAGTACTCCGGAGTGGGCAACGACGGCTTCAAGGTGCAGGGAAATGGCAATAATTACGGCAATTTTCAATATGCCAACCTGCCGATTACCCTTGGCCCTTTTGCTGGCAATGGCAGCACGGTCTATGAGTTTGTGGCCCGTGACCTGCAATTTCCGGACTGCTCTGATTTTGCTACGGTCGGGCCCATCAATTGTGGGACAGCACCGTGCGACATTTTCGATTTTGTGGCACAGCCCGGCGATTGCAATGCGGACGGCACTTATGCTTTGACCATTGATTTTCAAGTGGTGAACCCACCGCACACGCATTTTGACTTGATATACCAAGGGCAAAACATAGGCTATTACGCCATTGCCGACTTGCCTATCCACTTAACGCATTTTGATGACAACGGCGAAACCAACCAGGCTATCAAGGTTTGCATCAACGACTCCGATTGCTGCGCCATTGATGAATTCCAAGCGCCAAACTGTCAGTCAGGGGCTTGTGACATTACTGATTTTGTGGTGACAACTGGCGATTGCAACGCCGATGGTACCTATGAAGTAACCTTGGATTTCAACTACCAAAACCCCGGCAATGATTATTTCGAGGTAATTTACGAAGGCCAGGGAATCGGCACTTTCTTGTTGTCTGCACTGCCGATAACGATTCAACACTTCAACGACAATGGAGAACCGAGCCAGGTCCTTAATGTCTGCATCAACGACGTACCTGATTGCTGCGCCCATAAAACCTTTACCGCTCCTGATTGCGGAACAAGCGGCGACTGTCATATTTACGAAGTTTTTGCAGAGGCACACCCCTGCAATTCCATTGGACAATTCATGCTCGATGTCGAGTTTGCTTCGCAAAACACAGGCAGTCAGGGCTTTAAGATACGAGCGAACGACCATTGGTACGGCCCGTTTGCCTACGGCCAGCCCTTTTATACACTAGGCCCACTGAATGCAGGAGTGGTTTATGAAATAGTGGTGCGGGATGTTCAGTATGAGCTTTGCAAAGGCATCTATGTCTTTGGGCCGGTGAACTGTGGCGGTGACTGCCATATTTACGACATGAGTGCCCAGGTTTCTGACTGCAATGACCAAGGCCAATTCTTCGTTACCGTTGATTTTGAACACCAAAACACGGGTGACGATAGTTTCAAAATCTATGGAAATGGCAATGTTTACGGCTATTTCAGCTATAACGACCTGCCTGTAACAATAGGTCCATTGACCACTAACCATGAGCAGTTGGAGTTTGGTGCAGCTGATGCCAGCCACCCCGATTGTCATGACTTTGCTGTTGTGCAAGTGCCCGATTGCGACCAGCCAAGTGGCGGTGATTGCCACATAGCTGACCTGGTGGCCGACGTCCATCCTTGTTTGCCAAACGGCATGTTTTATGTCACGCTGAACTTTCAGCATGAAAACACCAGTGGCTATTTCAAGGTGCGGGGCAATGGCAACCTCTATGGCATTTACAGTTACGATGATTTACCTGTAGAAATCGGTCCACTGCTCGGCAATGGCACCACGCCTTATGAGTTCGTGGTCATTGACATACACAATGAAGACTGCCGGGACGACCTCAGCATTGGCACCATTGAGTGCAATGGCAGCGGCGACTGTGATGTGAACGACCTCATCGTTGACCCCAGTGATGACTGCAACCCCGACGATACTTACAATCTTTGGTTTTGGTTCACTTTTGAAAACCCCGGCAACAACTACTACAATGTCTTCCACAATGGCGATTTGGTGGGTACCTATCCATTGACCCAAATTCCAAAGACATTGCAGCATTTGGTGGCCAACGACGAACCGCTTCAAACGCTGACAATCTGCATCAATGACCACCCCGATTGCTGTATGACTGTTCATTACGAAGCCCCCAATTGCGACGGCCTCGTTTGGCCGGGCGATGGCAACCGTGATAATGCTTGCGACAATTTTGACCTGTTGAACATTGGCCTTGGTTACGGCTGGGAAGGTCCCCACCGCTCAACTCAGGGCTTGGAATGGACGGGCTTGGAGGCCGCAAACTGGCTACAGATTTTTGAAAATGGCGTGAACGCCAAAAACGCCGACTGCACTGGCGATGGCGTGGTGAATGACTTTGACATGGCTGCCATTCTTTTGAATTTTGGTGAAACAAATGGGACGCCTCAACCAGCCGTTTTTGCCGAAGGCAACGAAAACTCACCGCCGCTTTATGTTGACCTACCGTCAGCAAGTGCCTTGCAGCCCGGCATGAGTTTTAGCGCACCCGTGATGCTAGGCGCTGCCGACTTCCCGCTCGACGATGTGTATGGCATTGCCTTCACCTTGAAATTCGACCCGGAAATCGTAAACCCGTCCAGCATTGACCTGCAATATGACCCAAGCTGGTTGGGTGTTCAATCTATTAACTTGCTGGCAATTGACCATACTTTTGCAGCAGAAGGCGAAGTCAAAGTCGCATTGGTTCGCACCGACCACAACAACGTATCCGGTCATGGCCAAATCGCTGGCATCATTGGCATCATTGACAATATCGCTGGGAAGGAGAGCATAAGCATTGAAATCACGGATGTAAAAGCCATTCGCAAGAACGAGGAATTGGTTTCGCTGCGCAAACCAGTCGAATCCGTGGACTTGACCTTGAATGGTACCAATGAGGAACAGGAAAGTGCATTGGAAGTATTTCCTAATCCAGTCAAGCATCAGCTAAATTTCCAATTGCCAAACGCCGCAAGTATCGAAATGGCAGAACTGTTTACCATCGAAGGTAAGCTGTTGATGCGGACTACAGCAGGAGCCAATTACCTGAATACCAGTAATTTAGGAGATGGTGTTTATATCCTTCGGGTAAAATCTGGTGATAGGGTTTATCAACGCAAAATTGTAAAGTAACAATGACTGCCAAGTAACACGGACTACCAGTCCGTGCTTCCACATGTGCAATTTAAAAAGACTGCCAGTCCGTTTGCATGAAAGCACGGACTGGCAGTCCGTGTTACAAGAAGGTCTGATATTTGCGAATTGTCCTTCAATTCTTCAATAATTCAATCCTTCTCATGCAAAACCCTTGGCAGACCCTCGACATTCAAACCGTTTATGAAAATCCCTGGATTCAAGTCACCCATCGAAACGTCTTGAACCCCAACGGCAACCCTGGCATCTACGGCGTGGTGCATTTCAAAAACTTGGCTATCGCCATCGTGCCCATTGATGATGAAGGCTATACATGGCTTGTCGGGCAATATCGCTACACCTTGGAAAGTTACAGCTGGGAAGTGCCGGAAGGAGGGGGCAACTTCATTGATTTGCCATTGCTTTCTGCGCAAAGGGAGCTTCACGAAGAGACGGGCATCAACGCCCGTACTTGGCTTGAAATCGGTGAAATCCATACCTCCAATTCCGTGACCGATGAGCGGGGCTTGATATTCGTTGCAAAAGACCTTTCCTTTGGCGAAGCCAATCCAGAAGACACGGAGCAGCTCGAAGTTCGCCGGGTTCACCTTGACGAGGCGGTGGACATGGTGCTGCGGGGAGAAATCACCGATGGGCTGGCGCAGGTGGCCATACTGAAAACGAAGCTGTTGATAGAACGGGGCCAGATATAATACCTAATCAACCATGTAATTATTCATCCAAAATATCCCCACCTTGATAAAATTGATTAAGATAAAGAAAACTATAGCATTGTCGGCAATATTGGCTGTTGTCATCTGCTTAGGTGCAGCGTGGATGCAATTCAGCACACCGACCTGGAACCCTGATGCTGGCTACATTCCCTCCTGGACAGAAGGTGCCACCATCACCGCCAACTCCAATGCAAAAGATGCTGCCAAAGTCCTCGACGGCGACCCTAACACCCACTGGCAGTCGGGAGGGGTTGTACCGGGTAAGACAGATGGCAAATCTGAACACGTGACCATTGACTTTGGACAAGTTCGCCCTGTCGGGCAAATTTACACCCGGCACTGGGCGGGGGAGACGGGCACGGCCACCGCCACGCAGCTCTACCTAAGCACCGACGGGAAAAATTGGCAAAATATCGCCGCACTTGACCCTAATGCGCTGCACACAGTCGTCACGATTTTACAAAAGGAAATACCTGCCCGCTACCTCCGGTTGGAACACCAAATGGTGATGAGGGACTGGAACAAAGCTTTCATCTGGGAGGTGAAGGCATACGACCGTTTTGGGCCGTTTGGTCAAATGGAACCGCCGACGCAAGGCCATACCACCATCAAGGAATTGCTTGGCGTGAACGGTTATTGGAGCTTCGGCACCGACGAATATTCCGACAAACTAAGCCCAGAAGGCGGGCCGTACCGTTTTAAACCTGTCGCCAGTCACCTCCGAAACTACCATGACCTGACTTGGGATTTGAAGTCGCCCAGCGACCCCATTGACTTTGAAAAAATGGCCAAGGGAGGCGGAACCCCTGCCACCGAATGGCTCAATTGGGACAGAGAGTATAAGGCTTGGCACGAAGGCGCTGGCATGAATGTGCAAGCCAGCCTCCAGATTTACAAGTTCAAGCCAGAACAATGGAAAAACCCGAAAGAAGATGGCTTCCGATATGCAAAGGCATTCATCGAGCATTTTGGTCAAAAAAAGGGGAACGGCTACATCTGTTCCATCGAAGCGGGCAACGAGCCATGGGCGTACCCCGCCGATGTTTATCGGGAAATCCTGCTTGGCATGGCCAAAGGCGCTGAGGCTGGCGACCCTACCGTAGAGGTCTTTCCCTGCGCCCTGCAAGCTGTTGACCCACTCGCTGAAAAGCACGGCCCGTGGAAGAACTATATCGGCGACCGAATTACACCGGAGTCTGCGAAGCTGCTCGATGGCATCAACATACATTGCTACAGTTACACGTCTGACAAAAATGGCAAACGCCAGGCCGTGCATCCAGAGCATCCGGCGAGCAGTTTCTGGGAAATGCTGAACGCCATCCGCTGGCGCAACCAGAACATGCCAGGCAAGAAAATCTACCTCTCGGAATGGGGCTGGGACAGCGATGGGGCAGGGGAGGACTGCACACACCAAGAATGTGTGAGCGAGGCTGCTGCCGCCAATTATGCCATTCGGGGTGCGCTCATTGCTGCTCGGTTGGGCATTGACCGGGCGACATGGTTCTTCCATGCAAACGACAAAACTGGCTCCTCGCTTTATACCCGCAGCGGCTTGCTCGGCTCGGCCAATACAGGATTTGCGAAGAAAAAACCCTTTTTTGCGCTGGAGTTATTGGTGAAGCATTTGGGTAAAAAATATTTTCATTCGGTAGAGCGAGAGGACGAAATAGCATGGATTTACCGATTTGGTGATGCTGACGGCAAAGTGACACATTTGGTGGCATGGCGGCCAGTTGGAGAGAAAGCCGAAAGCAAGTTAGAATGGCTGAATATTCAAGAAAAAGCGAAAACAGCTTTGCTATTGGATGGGGCTGGTATTCCTGTCAAACTTGCTGGTGGTACGACAAAGATTATGCTGCCGGACGATGGCACTCCGATGCTTTTGGAGTTGGAATAACCTGTTCAAGCGTACGCTTCCATAATCCGCTGCCGCAATGCATCCTTTTTATCTTCCGAAGTAAAGGCGTGGTTAATTGCCTCCAAATTGCAACGCAGAAAATGCGCCTTTCCCCAATTGAAATGATGCTGCAAAAGCTGGTATTCCTTGCCCAAGGTTGTATCAGAAATAGTGCGAGCATCTGTGTTCACGCTCATCGAAATGCCGTGGCGGTAAATCTGGTCGGCGGGGTGGTTTTCGATGGCATCAACCACATTCGTCTGCACATTGCTCGTCGGGCATACCTCAAGGTGAATGCCTTCCTTTTTCAAATAATCCAACAGTTTCACGTCCTCCATGCTGCGTACCCCGTGGCCAATCCTACTGGGATGGAAATGTGCCAAAGTCTCCCAAACGCTGTCGGCACCGCAAGCTTCCCCGGCATGTGCCGTGATGCCTAAACCCTTTGCCTTGGCATAGTTGAACGCCTTTTTATGGGCATCAATAGGGTAACCTGCCTCATCCGCAGCGATGTCAAAACCCACGACATTAGTGCCTTTGAACTGTTCCGCCAGCTGCACGGTCTCCATGCTTTTTGCTTCGTCAAAATGGCGCAAGGTGCATAAGATGAGGCCCGCTTGGATGCCCGTTTCGAGCATACCTTCCGTTACCGCTTCATTTACCGTTTGAACTACTGCCTGCGGGGTCATGCCATGCTCCAAATGTAACAGCGGCGCAAACCGGATTTCCGCATAAATCACATTATCCGCCTCTAATTGCTGGAACAAATCCAAGGTCACCAAGCGCAACTGTTCCGGGGTTTGCATCAATTGAAAACCCTTGATGGCCCTCGTTAGGTAATCCATTAGGTCGGTACATTTGGGCAGAGCAATGAACGACTCCCGGTAAGTTTCAAAGTCCAAACTTGGATCAATGACCTTTGCCACCTCGTAGCTCAGGGAGCAATCGAGGTGCAGGTGCAGTTCAATTTTTGGAAGCGAAGCGAATGCTGAATTCACGTTTAAAAAATAAAGTTTTCAATCGGGCAAAAGTACCAAAGCCATCCAATCCGGCTGCATTATATTTGCTCGATTTGAACAACGATTAAACATGCAACAACTGTCGCCAACCGCTGCCAAGTACCTCGTGGACATCCAATCCCAATGGAAACTTCGGCCCTATTTCTTCAAAAACCTACCATCAGCTCTGTGGTGGGGCTTTCGGGTAAAACGGGCCTCCGTTGAATCCACGGAAATCACCATCCCCTATAATTGGCGAACGACAAACCCCTTCCAGTCCATCTATTTCGCAGCATTGGCGGGCGCTGGCGAGCTTTCGACGGGCGTCATGGCCAACCTCGCCCGCATGTCTGGTGGCAATGTTTCCATGCTGGTATTGGAGCAGCGGGCCGAGTTTGTCAAAAAAGCAAGCTCGACCATCACCTTTACCTGCGAGGATGGTACAAAGGTTTTTGAAGCCGTAAAAAAAGCCGTGGAATTGCAGCAACCGCAAACCCTCACCATGCTTGGCACTGGCCGAAACCCTCAAGGCGAAGTGGTAGCCAAGGTCTATATTACCTGGACTTTTATAGTGAGAGAGAGTGAGAGAGTGAGAGAGTGCTAAGGGGCCAAAGATGATTTGATTTTGGCTGTTACTTTTAGGATTTCCAAGGCTTCGTTTGATAACCAATTCAGTTCGGCTTTATCACCGTAGCCGGTTGCATCAAATAAATCAAGCCAATAAATAGCTTCATCTGCTTCTTCTACTACGATGCAAATTTTGGAGTATTTCTCATTTTTTGACCTTCCACGGCAAAATGCCCTGAAATTGGCACCTACTGAAGTTGCTGACTTTCCTAATTGGAAGGAAATTATCTTAGTGGCCGTATTGAATGGAATCGTACCCAAAAATTTGAGAACCCGAACTGCAAAATCTCTTGTTCGTTTCCTAAAGGCCTCATTGAATTCTTCGTTTGTCATAGTTTTCTATTTTATAGTATGCTAAAATCTAAGCTAGGTTCGAC
>JANPLH010000350.1:0-15690 GCA_031426435.1 Saprospiraceae bacterium
TAGTCGGCGGCAGGAACGGTGATGTAGGGGGTCACGTCGCCGTAGGAAGCGCCGCTCACCAAATTGCCCACGCCACGTGCGATGACGTCCACCGCTGGGGCGTCCGTAGAGCCGTGGTTCACAATGATATCAACCGTGCCAGCGGCAAGGGCGGCTTCACGGGTGTTTGCCACCCCATTGAGGGTAAACGGCGTGGCCATACTGCCAACAAGGCCAGAAGCCAGTACAACATAGCTGCCGCTAGGCGCAAAGTTAGCAGGGAAGGTGGCGATGATGTCGCTTGGGTCATCGCTTGGCGATGGCGCAACGCCGATGCTCAGGGTCGTGCCAGCAGGCACGTCCACATAAGGCGTGGCGGTGCGGTACTCGAAGTTCGTGAGGAACGGCGCACCGTTCACCCAGATGTCCACCGTCGGGTTGGCCGAGTTATGGATGATCTGCACACGGGCCGTGTTCTGCACTGCTGGCAGTTCGAGCACGGTGCCATTTGGCAGTGCGGCGAACAGGCCAAAAGCTGGCTGGCCCGCAGCGGGAGCCAAAAAGCCGCTTGCAAAGACCACCGCTGCACCGCCGCCCAAGCCGCTCAATGGAGCTGTGTAAGAAGCAACGATTTCGCTGTTCTGCCCAGCGGGCGTGATGTCGAGGGTATAATCAGCGGCAGGCACCGTGATGTACGGGGTCACGTCGCCGTAGGAGGCACCCGAAACGATGGTGGCAACGCCACGGGCGATGACGTCCACCGCTGGGGCGTCCGTGGAGCCGTGGTTCACGATGAAATCAACGCCGGAAGTAGTGGCGGCCTCACGGGTATTTTCAACCACATTGAGGGTAAACGGCGTGGCCATACTGCCAACTAAGCCGGAAGCGATGACTACATAGGTTTTATTCGCTTCAAGGGTTAATGGAAAATTAGCGATAATGTCATTGACGGAAGTGCTTGGAGCAGGCGCAACGCCAATGTTCAGAAGAACTCCCGCTGGCACATCAACAAACGGCGTGGCAGTGCGGTATTCAAAATTAGTGAGGAACGGCGTACCATTCACCCAAATGTCCACCGTCGGGGAGGCAGAATTGTGTATGATTTGAACTCGGGCAGTCTGCGACCACCCTGCATATGCCGCAAATAGGCATACGAGGAAAAACATAATTTTTTTCATCACATTTTTTTGGTTGAAAACCCGAAGCCTGCGTTCTCTACAGCGCTTTTGGTTTATTTGAAAAATAGAATTGCCGATTAAGATTGGAAGAGGAGTGCAATAAAATTAAGTGGCAACTCAATGGTTGCCACTTCTATATTTGAATTACTTACCTAATTACTTGAAAACGAGTCGTTTTAACTTCACCGCCCAATTGCAGGCGCAAGAAATACGCACCATTTTGAAGGCCATTCAGTTCAAGCTCCACAGTTTGTGAGCCTGCTGACTGAACGCCCATGTTGCGTACCAGTTGGGCTTGGCCATTGAGGTTGAAAACAGTCAGAATCACCTCCGATTCCATCGCAGTTTCGAGGGCCACGTTGAGGTAATGCGATGCAGGATTGGGGAAAACCACTGCTGATGAAGTGCTGATGGACGTGTTTCCGCCAGGGAATATGAGTTTGTTCGCATCATTGCCACCATTCAGGTTGGTAGCTGGGCGAAGTGGGAAAGTACCGCCGTTGTCCAAAGCGACCCAAGGCTCGAAGCCGGGGCTGCCGCCACCAAGGAAACCACTGGCAAACACTACTGCTGTGCGGCCTTTCCAGAAACTAAAGTCTGCATCGTAGCTCGCAACGATGGTGCTGTTGTTGTTGCCGGGCGTCACATCAAGCTGATAGCTGGAAGCTGGCACGTTGAGATATCCTGAAAATTCACCGAAGGAAACATTGTCGTAAAGCACGCTGCCGCCCGTGGTGATGTCCACTTCTGGCGCATCGGGTGAGCCGTGAAAAAAGAGGATGCCCACATTGCCGGGAGCATCGGCTACTTCTTGGCCCATGTCGTAGATCTCGAGGTCAAAGCCTGGGTTGCCACCTACGATTCCATTGGCGACCACGACGTATTTCTTTCCTGCCACCAGGTTCAGGTTATAGCTGACGAGGGCTTGGCTGGCCGCCGTGCTGTTGCCAAGGGCAACACCAAGGTTGAGGTTGACGCCTGCAGGTACGTCAACATAGGGCGTAGCAGTGCGGAAGGCAAAATCGTCAAGGAACTTGCTGCCATTTACCCAAAGGTCAACGGTGGGCGTAGGCGAGTTGTGGATGATTTGGACACGGGCCGTGCTACCGCCGCCGCCAGTTCCACCGCCACCGCCAGTCGAAACGGCTTTGAGCGGGAAGGTGCCACCATTGTCCAGCGCTACCCAAGGCTCAAAGCCGGGTTGGCCCCCACCAAGGAAACCACTGGCGAAAACAACCGCCGTGCGGCCTTTCCAGAAGCTAAGGTCAGCATTGTAGCTGGCCACGATGGTCGAGTTGTCGTTGCCGGGCGTCACATCGAGCTGGTAGCTGGCTGCCGGCACGTTGAGGTAACCGGAAAATTCTCCAAAGGAAACATTGTCGTACAATACGCTGCCGCCTGTGGTGATGTCCACTTCTGGCGCATCGGGTGAGCCATGGAAGAAGAGGATGCCAACGTTTGCAGCGCTGTTGGCTGTTTCAGCACCCATGTCATAGACGAAGAGGTTGAAAGGTTGTGCGCCACCAACTACGCCACCAGCAACGACGACATAAGTGCGGTTCGGCATGAAAGTCACTGGGAAATTGGCGATGGCGTCACTGGCCACGGTGCTGTTTGGCAGTGCCACCCCAATGTTAATGTTTACATTGGCAGGTACATCTATGAAAGGTGTTGCAGTGCGGAAAGCAAAGTTGTCGAGTAGTTTGTCAGCGTTTGCGTAAATGTCAACTGTTGGTGTCGGTGAGTTGTGTATAATCTGCACACGGGCAGTCTGCGACCAAGCCATCATCAGGGTAAAGAGAAGTGCAAGGGAGGTTGTTAGTTTTTTCATTACATTTTAATGGTTAGAAACTCGAAAGTTTTTTTGACCTTTAAGTCTCGGTGAAGATTGGTTGTCGTAAATGCTATGTGTGGAGCAAGTCGGAAAGGTTGCCTGACTGTTTAATTTTTTTTTAAAAAAAGTTAAACAAGGAATTTGGAGCTGCCAACCATTTCTGCGCTCCCCTGTTCCGCTAAGCAACCTTTTCGAGCCAAACTGCACATAGATTTTTCAGATAAAGTATTGTGGCCAATGACTGACGAACTTCTTGTAAATGGCTGTAATAGGGGCGATGCCCGCTGCCAGCAGGCCTTGTACGATAAGTACAAGGCCGAGATGTTCATGGTTTGTATGCGTTACGCTAAAAGCAAGGCGGAGGCGGAGGATTTTTTGCAGGATGGCTTCATGCAGGTGTTCAGGGATTTGCGCCAGTTCGATACGACCAAAGGCTCACTCCAAGGCTGGGTGCGCAAAGTGGTGGTGAACAAGGTGCTTCAACACCTTCGGAAGAAAAAACTGCAGTTCGCAGGTGCCGATGTTGCCGATTTCTCCAACCAATTGCCCAACAACGAGGACGTACTGTCCATGTTGTCGGCCAAGGAAATCGTGCAGTTGATTCAGCAATTGCCGGAAGGTTACCGGGTGGTTTTCAACCTGTTCATGGTGGAGGGCTATTCGCACCAGGAAATTGCGGAGCAATTGGGCGTCTCGGAAAGTACCTCCAAATCACAATTGCACAAGGCACGCCATACACTCCAGCGCAGGATAACCGAATTAATTTCATCTTGAAGAATCATGAGCGACCACGATAGGAAAACGGAAGAATTAAAGGCGCTGCTGCGCCAGAAATTGGAGGGTCTGCCCCCTGCCGAAGACGGCTGGAACGTTCCGTCGCCAGGGGTTTGGACGGGATTGTCCGAAGAGGTTCGGGCGAATGCCCAGCCCAAGACGAGCAAGAATTGGGTGGCACGTTTGGCGACTATCATCGCCGCACTGGTGGTGATTTTGGGCTGGCGAGAATGCTCGAACCAGCGTCAATTAACAAGCTTAAAATTGGAAGTGGAGAAGGCATCCAAAGCCTATCATAAATTGCAGGAAACCTGCAACGAAAGACAATCAGGCACGCAATCCGCTGGTACGGACGATATTGGCCAAACGGCAAATGGCGTCTCCCAAATGTCCGAAGCACCTAAAATATTAACCAATGAAAACAAGGCAACGCCCAACCAAACAGGTATCCCAATGGGCAAATCCAAGGTGTCGAAAAATTCAGCGTTTCCTAACAAAACAACTCATGTTTTTAAAAATATAGCCAGTGATTCTCTATTTGAAAACAAGGCCAGTGCATTACCAAATGCGCTGGCTACCGACTTAAAAAACCAAGCAACGGAACCGCCTTCAGCATTAATCCATAAACCTCAACAACAAAGACTGCTGAACTTCTTGCCACTTCAATCCATATCCAATTTTGACCACCAGCCCACAGCGCCAAAGCTTGACCTGCACCTGTCAAATCCCAAAGACCGAGGTGCATCTGTCCAGTTCGTCACAAGTTTGCTCGGCGGCTTGGCGCTTACAGGCAACCAGCTTACAGGTCAAAAACCAGCCATTATCAGAGACCAAAAAGCGATGCTGACCTGGCGCTCAGGCATAGGATTGGAGGTGGTCTTTAATCGCCATTGGTCAGTGATTTCGGGGTTGGACTACAGCCAATCCCGAATAGAAACAGATTATTCGCTTGCGGTGCCTTATACTCATACCGGTGAATTCCAGCACGACGATGGCAATTTCGACAATCAATACAATCATTCCCTGCCGTCTCCGCTCGGCAATTACCCATTACAATTGGTACTGACCCGTGAAAGCACGGCCGATGTGGAAGAAGGCGAGGTGATGAACCTTGACCTGGCCATTAAACAAAAGACCCGTTTTCTGAGCCTGCCTTTACAGCTGCGCTATGGATTAGGAAAACACCGTTGGCAAGTAGGTGCAAAAGCGGGCATCATCGCCAATCATGTGCTTGGCATAGCTTCCGAAAAACCCACCCTACACTCCAACCACGGCGCTATCCATGAGCGGCAAACGACCATGGGCACGCCACCCCTGAACGATTTGGAGAAATGGACGCTCGACTATGCGCTCGGCTTGGACCTGCGTTACCAATTGTTACCCCGATTAGTTTTGTCCATGTCCACAGGCTACCAGCGGGGTATCACGCCTATTTACAAAGATGACATCGTAAAGAACTACCTCCAAGCCTGGAACCTGGGGGCTGGCGTGCATTATTCGTTGCGATAAACAATCCACGTAGCGGCCTGTTTAGGAGGCAAACATTTTACAATGAGCTTTTTGACCGCTGAATGGCGAAAATTGGCCCTCGCCAACTACGAAGTAAGTACCGACCTGCTGAAGCCTTATTTGCCGCACGGCACCGAACTGGATATTTGGAACGGGCGCTGCTATGCAAGTTTGGTGGGCTTTATGTTCAAAAACGTGCGGCTGCTCGGCATTCCAGTTCCATTCCACAAGGAATTTGAGGAGGTCAATTTGCGGTTTTATGTCCGCTACAAATCCAATGGCGAGTGGCGTCGGGGCGCAGTTTTTATCAGTGAATTGGTGCCTAAAATGGCGGTTACCTTTGTGGCAAATACCGTTTATAGAGAGCACTACGAGACAGTGCCCATGCGACATGTTTGGAAAAACGACGGCAATATACAAACCATTGGATACGATTGGAAAAAGCAGAGTCGCTGGCATTCTTTCCACCTTGATGCAGCTACCAACGCATTGTCCATGTTGCCCGGCAGCGAGGCGGAGTTCATCACCGAGCATTATTGGGGCTACGCTAAATACTCAGCTACGCAGACCAATGAGTACCAAGTGACGCACCCCCGTTGGGAGGTTTACGATGTAAAAAGCCATAAGATAGACGTGGATTTTGCGAAGCTGTACGGCCCTATTTTTGCGGAGCTAAATCAAATAAAGCCTACCTCTATTATGCTCGCAGAAGGTTCGGAAATCACGATTGAATACAAGCGGAGAATTGGATGAAATAAGGATTAAAACCCGCCATGTAGTCTTGCATTTGAAACCAGAATCCTTTTAAAAATGCTCGGAAACCTGCACGAGTCAAGCATTTAGCAGCTTCTCGGCCATCGCCAAACCTGAAACATAAGCCCCTTCCACGTTGCCCATTCCAAACCCATCGCCACCGAAAAGCAACGGGGCAGCCGTATCCGCTTGAAAATAGGGCGCAGGATACAGTTCAAAGGCCAAACTGTACCGCCAACGGTGGATTTGCCAATCAATCACATGAGCAGGTCGGATGAGGTCTGCCACCACCTCCAGCATTAAATTGCCCGCTGCTTGCAAGTCACCATCTATATGCTTTCTGCTAAATTCGGGGGAGGCATGAATGGTCACGGATGGAACTTTGGAAATGCCCTTTTGTAAATTATCAGCCAGCCAGCTTACTACTGCTCCATTGGCATTCAGGCCACCTGGAACGGGGAGGGAAGTGGGCCCATCAAGGGTGGCCATCAGTGCTAAACAAGGATGATAACTGATTTGTCGCAGTGGGTTTTCAGACAAATTAATACCACTATTTTCCAATAATTCAAGGGCTTGTGGGGCGGGGATGGTGACCAATAGTGCTGAGGTCAAATAGGTTTCGAAATCCTCGGTATTCACTTGCCAAGCATCGTCAATTGCCTCGATTTTCACCACTTTTTTGCCTTTAAGCACCGTACAGTTTTCGGCCAGCAGTTTTGGAATAGCGTTCATTCCTGGAACACCTACCCAGCGGGGATGCTTGCTGTCGGCAGTGGAAGGCCACCATTCCTTGACAATACCCTGCCCGACTGCACCGGTCACGAAATCTTGGAAAGCGGGTGTTTTTGCAGAAAAAAATTGAGCTCCGTGGTCGAAAACCGCTTCACCAACACGACGGGTGGCCATGCGCCCACCTACGCCTTTTCCTTTGTCAAGGACAATGGTAGGGACATTTGCAGCGGCTAATCGTTGCGCAGCGGCCAATCCTGCTATGCCAGCACCGATGATTAGAATAGGATGGTTTTTTGACATAAAGCATGGTTTTTTTGCTCCGTCAATAGGTTTTTGTTTCAAAGCGGAAATTGCCTCAAAATTGGTTTTTTAATTCTTTTAAGCCTCGCATCATGCGTCATGCTGCTCACTGATTTATTGCTGCTCAATTTTTTCCAAGGCCAATCCATCCATTCAAGATTACTTTTCAATCTTCTTGAATTCTTGTAACCCAAAATAAAATCCAACTCCAAATAATATGGTAATCAATCCAGCAAAATAGGGGATGTACTGAGTCATTTTGTAAAATTTAAAATTTTCAAGTAAATACCGAACCCAAGGATTGATGGAACCCAAAGACCGATGAACAAGGCAGCATCTTTTTCGCCATTGAACCATAAATATTCAGAAAAAATAAGGGAAAGAAATGCTGAAATAAAAAGTAACTTGTCTGTTACTGTGAATTTTTTGAACATGATTTGATTTTTAAAATGAATTTTTGGCAAACATACTAAAATGATTCCCATTATTTATTGAGAAATGAAGAGTACATCCATACCAACTTCTCTTGTCCACGAATATAGTCACTCATCAGAGCGTTAGTGCCTTCGTCACTTGCGTTGCCTGATAGTACAAGTAATTCTCGCTGAAGAAGTATAATCGTTTGAAAGGAATCCAAGATGTCACCCACGGCTGCAACCCCATCGCTTACTTGGTCGCTTTCCGCAATTTTTGAAACCTTCCGGTAATCCGTAAAATTGTGCATTGGGGTGTGCCCAAGGGTCAGAATCCTTTCGGCCACCTCATCAATTTTCAACAGTAAATCATTATAAAGTTCTTCAAACTTCAAATGAAGTTCAAAAAACTTCTCTCCTTTGATGTTCCAATGGTACCCTCGGGTATTTTGGTAGAAGATGGAATAGTTGGCCAATAGGCGATTCAGCTTTTCGGCTAGATTTTCGGCTTTTAAACTGTCAAGACCGATTGCATTTAACGTTTGCATTTCTTTGTTCTAAATGATGGTTTTCAATAAAAGGAAATACCTCCTTTTGTGCCAGCCTAACATTCTTCGTAAATTAAGGTTTATAAATACATGAAAATACTCCTCACAGGTGCCAACGGCTATATCGGCCAACGATTGCTCCCTGTATTGCTTGAACAAGGGCATACTGTCTATTGCTGTGTACGGAACCGAAAACGCTTCGATGGTCCAGTGCACGACCATCTTGGAATTATAGAAGTAGATTTTCTCAACCCAGCAGCAACCACTGCTTTCCCCCCCGACCTCGATGTGGCATATTTTCTCATCCATTCCATGAGCAGCAAGGGCGATTTTGCGAGCAAGGAGGCCACCACCGCCGTGAATTTCAGCAAACTGCTGCAGCCCACGCAATGCAAGCAGGTCATCTACATGAGCGGCATCGTGAATGAAGCAGAATTGTCCGACCACCTCAGCAGCCGCTTTGAGGTGGAGAAAATCCTGCGGGAAGGCCAAATCCCCGTTACCGTGCTGCGGGCGGGCATCATCGTGGGTTCGGGCAGCGCCTCGTTTGAAATCATCCGGGATTTAGTTGAAAAACTGCCCGTCATGATTGCACCGAAATGGTTGAATACCCTCTGCCAACCCATTAGCATCCGCAACGTTGTGCAGTTTCTGTCAGGCGTCATTGGCCGGAAGGACACCTACAATCAGGACTATGACATTGGCGGCCCAGAAGTACTGTCGTATAAGCAGATGCTGCTGAAATTTGCGGAGGTCCGGAATCTTCGACGCTATATCTGGAACGTGCCAATTATGACGCCAAAGCTGTCATCGTACTGGCTCTATTTCATCACGTCCACCTCCTACCACTTGGCCCAAAACCTGGTGGACAGCATGAAAATAAACGTCATCTGCCGCCCTAATAAATTGGCTGCAGAACTTGGCATCGAACTTTTGCCTTACAAACAAGCGGTAGAAATGGCGTTCAAGCGCATCGAGCAGAACATGGTGGTGAGCAGTTGGAAGGATGCCTTCAGCTCCTTCGACACCAATCCCAAGCTTATGGATTATGTGGAAGTGCCCAAATTTGGTTGTTTCACCGACGAAAAAAGGCGCACCCTCGCTGGCAACGAAGCCGAGGTGCTGGACCGGGTTTGGAGCATTGGAGGTAGTCGAGGCTGGTACTATGGTACGCCCCTCTGGAAAATCCGTGGACACCTGGACAAAATGGTGGGTGGCGTGGGCCTGCGCAGGGGTCGCACGAATCCGCACGAAATCAAGCCTGGCGATGCCCTCGATTTCTGGCGGGTGCTCATCGCCGACCGGGATGGAAAACGACTGCTCCTATTCGCCGAAATGAAGCTGCCTGGCGAAGCTTGGCTGGAGTTCAACATCGCCCAAAAAGATGGTGCTTTGGTGCTTTCGCAAACAGCCACCTTTCGCCCCCGTGGGCTTTGGGGAAGGGTGTACTGGTACCTCGTGCTACCGTTTCACTTTTTTATTTTCAATGGGATGATTGACAATCTCGTGAAACAATAAGCTAAGCATAAAATGACCGGGCAACTTTATGTTACCCGGTCACTTGCGCTAAAAGACCAGTTATCATTTGCCCGCAGGCTTCATTTTGTTGAACATATACCGACCGATTTTCCAGGCACCGTTCTCTTTTACCAGCACAAATAATTCCCTGTTCTCCTCTGCGACAGTAATGCCGGCGGCCAAAACATCAGTTGTGCCACGGGAGATGGTGCGGGCAAAAGCCATGTCGCCATGTACTTCGATTTCATCAATCTGAAACTTGATGTTCAGTTTGATTTGACTGAAAACAAAGTTGTAAGCTTGTTCTACGGCAGCTTGTCCAATAGCAGATGGTGCTTCGGAAGGCATAAAAATGCCGTCTTGCGCATATAGCCCAAGTACTGCTTTCGTGTCGGAAGCGACCAGCGCTTTTTCGTAGGCAAAAAGCAAGGATTCAATGGCGGATTTTTCTGATGCATTCATGTTTTGTACGTTTTTAATGGTGGAAGAATTAGTGTCATTTTGCGCACTGCCATTGAAAGCAAGTGCTAAAAAGAAGATTGAAAAAATAGATTTCATGTGGCAAATATTTTAATGAATTGATGTCACAAATATAGGGGTCGCAGCAGCCGTTGGCCAATGAAGGAGTTTAAGAAAAAACCTTGAAGTAGGTTAAGGGTTGGGCTATTTACTGGAGATATTTTTCCTGATTTTACTAACAAATTCAGGGGTGACGCCAATAAATGAGGCAATTTGAACCTGCGGGATTCGATTGGCCAAGTTAGGATATTTTTCCATAAAAGTCAGGTAGCGCTCCTCAGCGGTAGAGCTGATGTTTTGCAGGACACGCTGTTGCATTCCGATGAAGGCGTTCTCCGTCAGCACCCGAAAATAGCGGTCGAAGGCTGGGTGTTTGACGTACAGTTCAATTAAATCCTGCTTGCCAATCCGCAAGACTTCGGTAGGTTCAAGTGCATCAATGCTGAGGCGGCTGGGCGTTTCGGAATGAAGGCTACCGATGTCGGCTATCCAGCCGTTTTCCGTGGCAAATTGGAGGGCATGTTCCGTGCCTTTTTCATCCACAAAATACAGTCGAAGGCAACCACGGAGCACAAAATTGTAATGTCGGCAAACGTCTCCCTCTTGCAGCAGGTACTGCCGGCGGCGGAATTTTTTATGCGCCACTTTTGCTGCCAAATCGCTTTTGGCCCTGTCTTCGAGTGGGATAATTTTTTCGATATGCTGAACAATTGTCTGAATATCCACCGGAAATTGGTTTTTCAAATGAAAATGGTAATGCACAAACATACACTATTACGGTAAGCAAACGTGCAAAATGAACAATCCAAATTTGTGACTTATTTGCGCTAAACAATTCCACGCTATTTTCCTTTTACTCAGCCTATAAGAACAAGTTGTATTTTCACCCTTTATGCCAAGTACCCACTACGACATCGCCATCATCGGGGCAGGCGCAGCGGTTGGGGCGGAACGCCCCAAAAGACCCTCTCTCCCGACAAGCCGCCGAATGAGGCGAGGAGGGGTAGCAGGGAATAATTTTTGATTTGCACGACCTGTCCTGCGCCGGATATCGGAAATCCTATTAGCGCAGCGTATAATCATTTATTTTTACTTCCTCACTGTTATATTTTGTTCAAACTTGTTGTGTATCATCAATATCAACAAGCCAAAGATAATGGCAAACACAATCAATACGGTATTGATCAAGCCTTCTACAGAAAAGGAAATACGGATTAAGATGGTGGAAATGATGAACCCTGAGTTTCGTATGACCTTGTGAAATTCATCGGTATGGAAAAACGACAAAAGGAGCAATATCACATCAATGATTATTAAAATTGTAAAGAACTCGCCGAAGAAGATATTGTTGATATTTTTGAAAGAAATAGGGGTTTCAGTCGGTGTATAAATAGTACCAATGGCCCAGTTAACAAAGGAAAAGATAGCCAAAGCTACTAATATCGGCACCAAACAAACAGCTATCATTTTTTTGAAAGTGATGAACCTGGATATTTTCGAAGGCAAGGTTTCAGCATCTTTTATACCATTCAGATTTTGCTTGCTTTTTGCATAAAAAACATATATTAAATAGAATAACGTAACTGCTGCAATGATGTCATAGGTAAACTGCAAATCACCTGTCACCTGAAACCAATCAGGGGAAAGCTCTAATTTTGACAAATCCTTGAAAAGCCGCCGGATAATGATAAGCGCCATGATTTCATATTGTTTGCCGATATAAGTAGTGATGGATTTTGGCAAATAATAGATGAGTAGGTAAACCTCATAAACAAGGATAAATGAAAAAGGGGTATAAATAGCCGAAATCGGGTTCTTGAGCAGCTCACTGGAGGGATTCAGTATGATGATATTGAAGTCAACCAAGTAAATAAGAGCCAGGTGTACAAGAAAGCTGATGATTGCAATTATCAGGATAATTTTTTCACTTTTCTCTTTAGTCTCATCGGATAGCAGTTTGTCATAAAGCCAGTTTAGACTTTTGAAATTGGCCATTTTATTGTTTTTTGCTGCCGGATTGCAGGTTTGATAATAAGCCTAAAAAGGAAACCCCTGCCAATTGGCAAGGGCATCCTTTTGGCTAGAAACCAACTAAAGCCATACAACTTTGATGATTTTAACCAGCTTACTAGGCACGGGCTGTTTTACTGGAGACAGCCAACGAATAAATGACAAGGCCAAAACCAATCTTATTGACGGCATCACCAATGTTGTAAATGATGTCCAAGCTCTTTGGGTTCAATACCCCACTGAGCCAGCCTGAGCCATCAATGGCCATGTAGCCGACAGGGTAGATGGCCCACCCTACCAATACGAACCAGCCTAATGCGCTAAATGCAGATTGGAGGGCTGGGTTGTTGGAATTGTTGGCCAATTTCTTGGCACTGCCCATCCATACCTCGTAAACGATGCCCAGATAGCCGATGGTGGAGATGAATCCCCACAAAGGCGAGTTGTCACGGAACAAGGTCTCGCCCAAGTACCCAGCTATCAACATCCACAGGGAGTAAAAAATCATCTTCCATAGCAAGCTTTGTTTTGCCCCAAAAGCCTTCAGGATGAGGTAAAACTCAACGCACATGAGCGGCACGGTGAGAATCCAGTCAATGTACCTGAATTCTGTCGGTGAGGTGCCGTTTGTGGCCCAGAAATCCCGCATGTAAAAATAGTGCACCGCTGCGATGAAGGTAATCAAGCCTGATACCAACAGGGAGGTGCGCCATTTGCCCTCTTGATTCCACATTTCCATGAAGAAGAAGACGGAGGCTGCCATCATGGCCATTGAGCCAATGAAAAAGGTGAAACCAACATAATCGCCTGGTTGTAGAATGGTCAACATGATGGTTTGAAAATTGAATGAAAGTTCCATGTTTAAAGCATTTTTTAGTTAGAAAAATATATAGTAAGAACCCAGGTATGGACTGGACTTGCTGATACGCTAATTTTTGATGGCTTTTAAATTGAGTAATTCCTGTGATTGAAAATTAGTATTAATTTGGGGTGTTTGCTCCAATAAGACCGGTTTACCAATTTGATAAAGCCAATCCATGAGCACGGCATGGGGTACGGTGATGACAGAGACAAAAATGAACAGTGCTCCTAAGTTTTGTCCTTTGTCAAAGAAGCTATGGAAAAAATAATAGAACATGCCCAATCCGGCAAAGGCCATTAAAGAAAATGGTACCGTACTCCGCAGATATGCCTTGTAGCCAAAACTTGGGTCTGTGGCACGCACTACCTTCAATTGGTCGGAGATAGCGCCCAGCGAATGCCAAAGCACGAAATATATCCCAAAACCCACCAATAAAGGCGTTGTGAAAAATAGTAGCATTAACAGCAAGAAATTGCAAAGTTCCTTGACCAATTGTTCCTTGCTCAGGCTCCCACTTTGATGGAGAAACAGACTATTGCCAATTACCCCAAAAATGAATAGGAAAACCAATGCTGCCCGTGAATTGACTGTAAGCACAAGCGGTGAGCCAGTCATCTCAGAAACAATCGTGGAGGCTTGATCGAAATGGAGCAAAATTGGCACACCAAGTACAGCCAAACCCCAAAATAGGAAGGTCGATTTCTCAAATATCTTCGAAGGAAAACTGATACGTGACCAATTGGATTGCCCGAAATGATAAGCAGAAAGCAATATGAAAATCCAAAATGCCACCTGTGGCAATCCCCACCACACTATAAGATAAACGACCATTAGCAAAACGTATCCAAGTAGGAACACTATGGGATGAAGCCTTCCACCGTGGGCTTTCGAAAGTCTGCGGGACAAATAAAAATCAGAAGCACCATGTGGTACACCGGCTAGGATGAGACTAAAACCAAACAACATCAGATGGGGTGTTACCATATATTTTGGCAACAAAAGTCCAGTAAAAATGGCGAAAACAGTGACGGCAATCACCAAATTTTCTGCTTTGAATCGATGGGTTATAGGCTTCATCTGTCCTAAATTATAGGTTTGGACAACCGATAAAAATCTTGATTAAGATACTTTTCTTTAGAACCGTTTGGCTGCTTGTAGAAAATTGTGAGTTAGACAATCAAGCTAAATTTTTGTTTAACTATTTTTGAATTTCTTTTCAACAAAAATGATTTTCGTCGTAATCAACCTCCCTTTAAATAGGTGATGAATCGAGCTTATTTTAGAAAATAAACAAAATAATGTAAATTAAATTTTATAAATAATTGATTATCAATTTTATAAAAATATAAGAACTTGTTTTAGTCGTCCTACTTTTAAAAAAATAATTATAATATATTCAATACGTAAAAACACAAATGAACTTAGGCTCTTCTTCGACACCTTCCAGTACCAAACCAAGTCAAGTTGCTCAAAGAACAGCACTTCCACTGTTAGAGCTTATCCACCCAAACTACCATATCCCAAAAACCATTTCCCCCTTCCTGCATTATACTCCGTGCCGAATAATATTGGCACCGTGTAAACAGAAAATGCCAACAGCCATAATCATCGGGGCCGGAATAGCCGGAATTGCCACTGCCTTGCGACTGCGGGCGGCAGGCATGACCGTGGCCGTTTTTGAGGCAAATGACTACCCTGGCGGCAAGCTCCATGCCTTTGAGTTGGGCGGCTACCGATTCGATGCCGGGCCTTCACTGTTCACCCTGCCGGAACTGGTGACAGAGCTGTTCGGGCTATTTGGCGAGCAGCCCGAAGCACACTTCCAGTACTACCGCAAAGAATCAGTTTGCAACTATTTCTGGGAGGACGGCACCTGCTTCACCGTCAATGCCGATAGAGAGGTTTTTGCAAAGGAAGCAGCGTCTAAGTTTGGCGTAGAAGCTGCGTCATTACTGGTTTATTTAAAAAATGGCCAACGGAAATACGACCTCACCGCACCTTTATTTCTCGAAAAATCGCTGCATAAATTCGGCACCTATCTATCAGTTGACACGCTCAAGGCGATGGCCCAAATGTCGAAGATGGACATAGGCACCAGCCTAAATTCCCTCAACGAAGCGGCCATCGGCGAGCCGCACCTCGTGCAACTGTTCAACCGATACGCCACGTACAACGGCTCGTCGCCCTATCGCACACCGGGCATCATGAGCATGATTCCGCACTTGGAACTGCACCGCGGCACTTATTTCCCGAAGGGCGGCATGCACAGCATCACTACGAGCCTGTACGAACTGGCAATGCGGCAGGGCGTCCGCTTCCATTTTCGCCAACGAGTCGAGCAAATACTGGTCAAGGACCGACGGGCCATTGGCATCAAAACGGCTGATGGCCAACATGAGGCGGAGGTGGTCGTGTCCAACATGGACATTTTCTCCACTTATAAAAAACTGCTGCCTGACCAGCCGCACCCGGAGCGTACATTGCGCCAAGAGCGCTCCAGTTCAGCGGTGATTTTCTATTGGGGCATCCGTGGTCAGTTCCCCGAACTCGACCTCCACAATATCCTGTTCAGCGGCGATTACCGAAAGGAATTCGGGCATTTGTTTGAGCACAAAACCCTGTTCAATGACCCGACCGTTTACCTCAACATTACCAGCAAGGAAGCGCACAACGATGCTCCGCCGGGCTGCGAAAACTGGTTCGTGATGATAAATGCCCCCGGCGATTATGGGCAAGACTGGGAGGCACTGGTAGCACAGGC
>JANPLH010000351.1:0-15512 GCA_031426435.1 Saprospiraceae bacterium
CAATGAGTTGCTCTTTGCTGTTGCAGGGATAGGGGTTGCCAGACATGAAAAAGTTGCCATGTACTTGCCAGCCAAGCGTTTCATTAGCAAGGTTGAACGCTGCACAGCAGTCGTCGAGGCTGCTGTTGCTGTAAATGTTCACATCTTTGCCGACAAAGCGGAGGTTCTCCAATCCATTGAGTGATGAAAACGAGGAAATATCATTTGCCTCATCCTTGATGACAAGATTACCTCCAATAATTTTTAGTTTTTGCAATCCTGTCAAATCCGAAAGGTTAGGCGTGTTGATAATCCAGACGTTACCAGTTACTTCAACCAGGTTGTGAAGGTTGTGAAGGTGGGAAATAAGGTCGCCTGCAATTTCAAGGTTGCCATGAATTATTGAATAGCAAGGATTAAAACTATTGACGCTTGCCTGGTAATGAAGGCTGACATTGCCAAAAAAGGTCTTTCCGCCCGCCGCATTTTCATCCACTGTGCCATTGCAATTGTCGTCCGCATTGTTGCAAAGTTCGGCAGCGCCGGGGTGAATCAACTTGTTGTTGTCATTACAATCGCCAGAAGTTGAAATCAATTGCGAAGCAATCCTGAAACCGCCCGTAGGTCTGAGGCATTGTGTAATCTTCACGCCATTTGAGAAGCCGTCCTTGTCAGCGTCTTGATACCAGTTTTGCCCTGGGAAGGCGTATTTGTTGTGGTCATTGCAATCCCCAGGATTTGCAACATATCCAACTGGTGCGACGAAATCCTGCAAATAAATGTCAGTGTCGCCAAAACCGTCGCCGTCTGCGTCCTTGAACCAGGTTGCCAGGCATCCTGTCGGCGAGCCAGAGCAGTCGCCATTCGGGGAGAAAATAGCGAGGCGCGGTTCGTAAGTCCCATTGATAAATCCAGCGTTGGTATGCAGCACCAGGAAGCGCCCGCAACCCTGCGAGCGCAGCAGATATGCCTGGTCGAGCGTATCCGTGCCAAAGTTTTGGGCATATTGCAAATCGCCTTGCGGCCCCCAG
Source organism: Saprospiraceae bacterium (assembly GCA_031426435.1). Classification (GTDB taxonomy): domain Bacteria; phylum Bacteroidota; class Bacteroidia; order Chitinophagales; family Saprospiraceae; genus UBA6168. The sequence goes on from JANPLH010000351.1 coordinate 1,011, forward strand.
ACGCTGACCGCCCAATCGGTTGAGCCAGCGGATGGAAAGCCCATCAGCGAGCCGCCCTGGCTGCTAAATCCATCAAAATCCGTAAAATTGGAGACTTGGGCTATATCGCCGCCCGGCAAAACATCCAAACCAACAATTTGCTGTATTCTGTTGACATTCAGCCATAAGCGCTCGCCAGTAGGACTAAATTTCATCATAAAACTATGTTGTTTGCCCGGCAAAAGGGTTCCATCTGGCAGTTTGACAGCAGCACTGGAATAATATGAGTTATTGGGTTGAGAGAAAGCCAAGACAATGTTCCCGTCTTCGTCTGCACCGAAGCCCGGACTGAACACCGACTGGTCCCAGGATACCAAAGATTCTAGAATAACTACTGGGAATGCAGAAATCCACTTGTGCTGCGTTGTGTCCCAAACTGCCATAAAACTGGTCACCATTGGTGAAGAACCATCGCCAGCGTCAATTGTGAAATCGCCAATGACGCATTTTCGCTCTGCGATACCGTAAAACAGCAAATTCCCCTGCGGCGTAAGACGTACACGGGGGATACCCCGGTATGCCGGCAATTGCTGCTCTCCTCCAAAGCGGGAAAGGCAGTAGCCAGAAGTGCCTAAGGGATTGTCATCCACCAAATTGCCCGCCTCGTCAAATTGTAAAAACCAGGAGCTGCCACTAACCCATGAGCCATCGGCTCCCCAGGTTTGGTCAGGCTGCCCGCCGCCTCGGTGTATCACGCCACCATGCCCATACTGAACTACGTACAGCCGGTCTTTACCCGCATGCAGGATGTCATTTGGGCCCAGAATATCATAAGTGAATCCCCAGGCTTCATTGTAAAGCACATTGACCCAGAGCACTTGACCGTCGGAACTGATTTTCGCCACAAAAGACCGTGGATAGTTGAATGGGAAAGGGAACGAAAAAGTGAAATTGTCAACTTTAAGCGTCCGGCTCCTGACCTCGCCGCCCACCCAGACCTCGCCGGTCAGCGGGTCGGTCTCCACGATATGACAGCGGGCAACTCCTTCCTCACCATATTCATTTACATAATTTGGGATGAAGTATTTTTCCCAAATCACCTGGCCGGCTGCGTTGCGCTTTTGCAAAAATCCCACTTCTTCGATGGTATTGTAAAGTACCAGCGTGTCCGAGCTGCGGCCTGCGAGGTAATAATTGCCTTGCGCATCTGCCTGCACATCTGTTGTCCTGGTAAGGTAAAAGGCATTAATTTGAGGAATGTCCAACGCCTGCTCCGCACACAAGCTGCCTTGGTTTGACCAGTCGTCATGAGCATAAACTTCCATTAAGCCCGTGATGGAATCTTTGCATCCGCCGTTGCCGGTCACGGTAAATTGATAAGGATAAGTCCCCGGTTCGTTGACCGTAATGACAGGATTTTGCAGATTACTATTGGGCGGCACGGCTTGGGGGGCGAACTGCCAATCCCAGCCAACGGCTAAGTCTGAGTAACCTGTCATTTGCAGACTGTCTCCGACAAAAACCTGTGGCTGCGCTTGCGCATAAGCTTTTGGAGTTTCCAAAGTTATCGGGATGCCCGCATCACTGTCGCATCCGGGCAACGGTGTAAGCACCTGCAAGGCAAACTGGGAATACATGGGGCCGGTCTCAAAAACCAATTCACCCCCATTGCCTTGCTGCGGAGGCTGGTCGGGATTGGGTCCTGCCAGCTGATAGCTGCTACCTATCTGCGTAGGCCCTATATGAACCAAGGTCGAGTCGCCGGGGCACAGGATGGATTTGTCCGCCGTGATTTGCATCGCCGACACATCCTGAATGGGTACAACCTGCACAGTATCAGCGAAATGGGTGTAGATGCATCCGTCAAAAAAAGTAGCCTTGATCACAAACATCGCTGTGTCGTTGGTCATTCTTTGAAACGAGGTAAATGGAAAGCCCCAGTTGTCAACCCATGCAGGTATGATAAGCGAATCATTGCGCCAAAGTTGATAAAGGTACCCTGCATTCACCGAATCATAGTGCAGGGCAACAAAGTCATAGGCGCAAACCTGCCCCTCCGGCGACACGGTCAACTCACCGGTCGGGAAATAGAGTAAGGGCGTAGTTTGAAAAAACTGTTGCACAGTGTCCGTTGCCACCCCGTTGCTCACGGTGAGCATGACCTGGTAAGTCGTGCCGGGGTCTGGGAAAGCAAAGGCTGTATTGTAATCTGCGGAAATTGGCATTCCGTCCAGCCACCACTGATAGGTATAGTTGGGGGCCATCCAGGTAGTATTCGTAAAGTTGCGTGTGGAATCAGCACATTGGTTGCCATCTTCGGCGATGAAGCCGGCGATGGGTGTATAGTTTCCGCCGGTGTTTGCGGTCTTCCTAACCTGGCCGCCATCACCTACAATCCAGGCTTTTTGGGCGTCTTGAAATCCAAAATTATTGTAGAAATTGCCTTGCAACTGCGTCTTTTCCCAGAGTAACCCGCCATTTTTCGTTTTAAAAACCTTGCCCTCGCTGCCGAGCAAATAGCCGGTGTTGGCATCTGTAAAAAATAAGTCAACCAACTCCGAACTGCCAGGAGGCAATGAAGCATGAAACTGCCAATTCGCTCCAGCATCAGTAGAGATAAAAATGCCGGAAGAAGTGAGTGCATAGCCCTGCATGGGGGTTGGAAAATGGACATCGGAAACCCCTGGCAAATCCACTTGGGTCCAAGCACTACCGCCATTGGTTGTCTTCAACAGCATACCGTCCCCCACCACAATCCCGATCGAGGCGCTCATAAAATGTGCGGAGCGCAATTCTTTGGTAGTCCCAGATGCCAATGCCGTCCAAGTTTGCCCCGAATTGGTGGACTTGAGAATTCGCCCGTTTGTGCCTACGGCAAATCCGGTCGTGGAGGTCGGGAAGTCTATGTCATTCAGCAAGCGGGGCCAAGCCCCACCGTTGTTGACATTGACAAAACTCCAGTTCAACCCACCATTGGTTGTTCGGAGCATCACTTCGCTGTTCCCGGTCAAAATAAAGCCGGTAGCTACGCCCGTGTTTTGGTCAAAAAAATGAACGTCATACAACTCGCTTCCGAGAATAGAAGTTGAAAAATTGTCCAGCAAAGGATAGTTGTTCCAACTGGCGCCACCATTAAGGGATTTGCAAAATTCGTGGCCAGCGAGGAAAATCGCATTCCCTTCAAAATCAATGGCGTGCAAATCACCCGTCGTGCCAACGTCAACTGGTGTCCACTGGCTAAACAGGTTTAAAGGGAAAAGCAGCAACAATACGGCACATGCTTTAACTGAATTATTTAATAATAGCATGGAAGTGAGTTTTTGATAGTTGAAGATTACGTCCAAAAAATACATAAATTCAGTCGTTCGGCCTATATCTCCGGCCAAAACGATAGCGAAAACTTAACCCCCTCCAGCTTCTTCTCCTGGCCCGCAAAATTGACCAGCAGGCACGAAAGCTCGCCGCTTACTTTTTGGGATTTCCCAAAACCAGACTCGACAGCCTCGCTGGCTTTGACCTCAAAAAAATGTTCTCCCAAAGTTTGCAAGCTGCCGAAGCTCGACCAGTTTTCAGTACCGTCGAAATAAGTGATAAGGACGCTCCCTGCATCTTCGCCAAGAGGAAAAAGCCCAACTGGGAAAAGACCGGGGAAGGCGGTTTCCTGCTCGCCGCAGTTGCCGGAGTAAAGCGCTGGGAAACTGACCTCAATGCTTTTCTCACTGAGTTCAGCGAAGCCGGTGCCAATGGCGCAGCCGTAGCTGTAAGTGCAGTCGTCGGGCGGGTTGAGGCTGGCATCGTTGGAAGTGACTATCTCGGCGTTGGAAGAGGCTGTTATTTCAAACTTTAGTTCTGCTCCGTCGAGGTGGCCGATGAAATAATAGTCGGCGTTGGAGGTGCTGGGGGAGTTGCCTTTGTCTTTTTTGCAGGACAGCAGCAGGGTAGCGAGGAGGAAAAAGCTAATAAGGTTTTTCATGTTGATAATTTTTAGTTGTGAGGGATGTAACAAGCAACATCATCAAGGACTTTGAACAGGTTTTACATTTCAATAATGCACCGAAAAGCTCCCCGCCGTCAGCGAGGCCGAGCCTGGGCTGAACAGGCTGGACGCCTCGAAGCTGAATGTGCCTTCGAGCAGGTGGGAGGAAGTCACATGCTTGGTGATTTTCAAAGTACCAGAAGTAGAACCGAGAAAAGTCTGGCTGTCGGGGTTGTACTGCCCTCCGTATTCCGCCCCGAATAGCGGGTCACCAAGTGCATATTCACCAACGGCAACATCGTCGGGCATGGTAATCCCAACGGCTTTACTGGCGTTGGCGTCAGTGGCATTGACGATGATTTTGCCCAGGGCCTTGCTGCCCGTGACTTGAACGGGCGTCCAGCTTACACCATCAATTTTTACGCTGAAAGTATTGTCGCCGACGGGGGCCGTGCTGCTGGTAAAAGGCACTTTAGAGAATTTCCCTTCGGAAACGTACACAGTGTCTTCCGTCAGCGGGTTTTGGGCGAAGAACTCGAAACCGCCCGACACGACAGAGTCGGTTGTGTTGATTTCAGTAATGAAAACGTAGCCGATGCCCATCGGCGCGTTGGTGACGAATGAGTTCGTTGCATTGGCGGGCAGCCACACGGCGGCGTGGTCGGAGTTTGCGTACAAGCCAAAAGTGTCCATTGAAAAGGCTTGCACGGTGATGGTGAGGATGCTGCCGTCCGACGCCTTGCCGCTGAGGTTGAACACGCCTTGCAGCACCTGTGCGCCCACGTCTTTGCCCGTCCATTTTTCGCCATCCACTTTGGCGGTCATGTTGCCGTTGGGCGAGGAATCGTCTTTTTTGCAGCTTTGCACAAAGAGAGCCGCAACTAAAAACAGGGAAATCATGAGGATAGGTCTCATGTTGAATAAAGGTTTTTGGTCACCCCGGCGGAGCAGCTTGGCTACTGTCCAAGCAACTTTTTCAGGGGCGGTGTTGAAGAAAAAAAAGCGTCGGCAGGAAGTATAGCCATCAGCTACCTACCGACGCAATATTTACTGTTTCACAATTTTCTGCACCCAAACCAGCTCGCTCCCATCCAGCACTTTCACGAAATACACGCCTGCTGGCAGCGCCTCAATTGAGAAGTCGTGCTCCCGCCTGCCCGGCAGCAGTGTTTCCGTGTGAAGGGTACGGCCGAGGAGGTCGAGTATTTGGACTTTTCCAGTCAATAGCGTTCCACCGGAAATGCGCATCGTAAAACTTCCAAATGTTGGATTGGGGAACAATTGAATTTCAGGCGTTGAACTAAAGGTGTGCTTAGTCGAAACAATGTCATAATTTGCCAAGCAAACGTTGTCAATATCCACAACCGACTTCAAGGCTACATCATCGTCGTAAAACGGATTCTCCACATGAATGGTCAGGAAGGGGAGTGCGACTGATTTTACGGTCGTAAAGGAACCCGCCGTCAACCAAATGCTGCTGTCCAATTCGGGGAGCGGCAAGCGCATGACCTCAATACAGGTGCTGTCATTATCGCACCAGAGGCTGTCTTGCCTATGCTTGGAAAGCCTGACAACCAGCTCTGTTCCTGGCATAAGCAGCCCCACCAATGGCCGAATTGCCATAGAAAGACCAATGCTGTCCCACTCTCCAAGCGGCAAAGAATCTTGGTAAAGTAGGTCGTAATAGCCGCTGTTTCCACGCATTCTTACCAAGTTGGAATCTGCCTTACCCATTTCCAGTAGCACTTCAGGGTTCCCACCTGAATAGTTCCAGTTCCATACAGCGCCGATGTCTGTCATACCACCTTCCGTGGCACCCATCGTGAAACCTCCGTTTTCTACAATGGAAGCCAAACAAGGATTTACTTCCAGTAGACTTTTCGATGGGCCTCCATCAGGTTGTGCCAATAAACTACAATCCACATCCAAGGTCCAGCATCGTGAGACTTCACAAAAAGCTGCTCCCGGCGGCGTCCTTTTCACGGTCATGCAAACGACATACTGGTTCGATGAAGGGAAGGTATAGCTCACCGTTTGATTGCCCGTTCCGGTGGCGAAAGTTGTAAAAACGCTGCTACCTGATGGCGCTACCTTCCAGGTTACCACATCACATGAAGTGAGTGATTTTGGGGTGAACTTGAAATTGCAGCCCGGCAATTGCAACCAACTGAAGCCGTCGTTCACGGCATTGTTGAATCCTGGCTGCGTACAGGTGCAGGGAGGGGGGCAAGCTGGCACTGTAAACTGCACCACGCACTGCTGGCAGGACGTGGTGCCACATTGTCCATTGATGGTGATGGTGTAGGTGCCTTGTACTTGCACCATGGCAAGGGTAATTGGAATGCTGAACCCCGGTTGGGAGGACGTGCCAGATGCAATCGGATTTGTCGAGTTTGGGCCTGTCAGTGTCCAGTTTAGCCCATTGAAAGCGCAACCTCCCCTGCATCGCAACCTTCCAGTGAAGCGAATATTGGTGGTTTGCCCTGGGCAACCGGGCAATACGATTGGTGGCAGGCCACAGCTTGATACTGGCCGATACCAACTTGTGCCAGGAAGCCCAGGCTTGCTGAAGCTCATGTTTGTGAAGTTGCAGGAACAGCTGTAAGAAGTGCAAAGCGAGTCTCTTTGGAGCACGAGCGGGTTTATCGGGTTGATTACTGCTGGCGCAACAGGCGTAACGAGGATGTTCGTCAACAATGGCATTTGGGCTTGGACGAGCGTAAAATTCTGGGAAGGAACGGCCTCCAAGGTAAATGGGCAGATGTCTGGATTTTGGTCAAGGTTGTAAAGGACTGCACCAATGTCTTCGTTCCCAAAATTATTTGAATGGTTGACTCGGCTGTCGGTAAAGAAATACATATTGCCGCTGTACCAAGCCAGGTCGGCAGGTGTCCAATTGAATTCGTTGTCAAGCCAATTGGAAGTGGGGGTAAGTTCCCCATACTTTTGCCATACGGTAGTGGCGTTGTTTCCCAAATCCCTCAGTTTGACGATAACATTGCGGTATATTCCTATGTTTGTGTTGTCGCGTTGGCCCAAGGCGAAAATATCGCCGTTTGGACGCACCACCAATCTCCGCAAGACTTTGATATTGGGAAAACTTTTGGCCCAAATTGGGGTGCCGTTCATGTCCAGCTTTGCCACGAATGCATCGCCAGGGGTTGCTTGGCCCGCCAAAAAAACACTGCTCCCGTTTGGGGCTGGCTCCACGTCGTAAAACACAGCGCCATTCTGGTATTGAGAAGAAGGGGCCAATTGCAGGCCAGTATTGTCCGTTACAAAAAACACTGGGCGCTGCAATGGCAATACGTTTCCGTTGTAATCTCCGACCAAGGCATAGCCTCCCTGAAAATTGCTCAAATCGAAGCAAAAATTATCGTCGGTGGGCAATGGCAGGCCATTTCCTATCTGGCGCAGCCAATTAATGGTGCCCTGGTTGTCAAGGGTGAGCAGCAATATGTCGTCGTTTGAAGTGTTGCCGTTTTTCCTTATCCCGCAAATGACGTAGGGAAAAAGCGGGTCGTCAGGATTGTCACTTCGGATTATGCGGGTAAGGGATTCCCGCTCCGCAAAATCATGTACGTGCAGCCAGGCTAATGTACCATTTTGGTCTATTCGGGCTATAAAACTGAAGTTGTTGCCCTGAAATTTTGGCATTACCCCCACCAGCAGGTAGCAGCCTTCATCGGTGCGGACGAAATCGTTAATTACGCCCTCTATTTCAAGCACCCTTCTCCAACTGCTTGTGCCGTTTATTGAGCCGTCTGGTTCTCGTTTGGTGAAGGTGGGTTTATAGTACGGTTGCCCAGTCGCAGAATATGCTGATTCCAGCCCCGCAGAAAAAATATAACTGTCATAGACTTTCGAGCGTCCGCTGATGTTGCGACCCGGATTTCCTTCCAACCAAGCAAAGTGGTCGGGGTTGCAATTGGGAAGGCGGTCTCGACCCCTCGCCACCCAATTGGAAGAAACGCCTGCATTGAGGCCAAAATTTATGAGCGTCCCATCCAATCCACCAGTTACGACGTTGTTGGCGAGGGTGTTGCCTACATTGTTTGCAAATGCAGTGAATTGGTCGAAGGGGAAATGGACGAGCAGGTTGATATTGTTCGGGTCGAGGCTGCAAGTCATTTCATCGCGTAGCTGTGCTGCAGTTAAAGCAGCGCCCCAGACCTTGAACTCATCCACCCTGCCTTGCCAAAACCGTGGGATGGTGCCGCCTCCTGCCCAATCACCAATATGAAAATCCTGGGCTGTGCCAGCGAAAGCTCCCACGTTCATGTTGGTCATTCCGGCCAACTGTACGCCATCAAGGTAGATTGTGGCATTGGCACCATTTTTCACAGCCGCCAAGTGGTGCCAAGCCCCGTCACGAATGCCAATCGACTGGACAATCCCCGTTTGCACACTGTAAAGCGTCAGCAATCCGTCTTGGTCGCCCACTTCAAAGCGGGGCCCCGACCATGCAAATCCAAAAAGGCGGCGCAGTAAGCCGTCGGGCGGCGCATTGGGAGAACGGTCATCCCTGAACCAGCAAGCGATTGTGAAATTGTTTTGGAGCACATTTGTGTTCAGTGGATTTGGCGCATTGACATAATCATTGACGCCGTCAAAATCGAGGCAGTTGTTGGAGATTTCGCAAATGTCCACGCACGTCACTACTTGTTTTGACGCCGAGACTAACACCGGGCAAGCCCCACCAGTGTAGGTATAGGTGAGCGTCACCGTGCCCGTACCTGCGTTGCCGGGAAAAAAATAATAAGAACCTGCGCTGTAAATAACCCCTGGACCAGAAAAAACACCGCCCGGCGGGCTTGCAAGCACATCGAGAAGGATGGGAGCATCATTCAGACAACACGGGACTGGCGGAAGCGAAAAGGTCACAGCTGGCCCGACCACCACCTGAATGGTGGCTGTCGCAGATGAAGGGCAACCGTTGGCGTCAATCACGGTGTATGTGATGACATGGCTGCCAACCCCAGCGCAGGCGGGGTCGAAGATGCCGCCACTAATGCAAGGCGAGCCAGTGAAAGTGCCGCCGGGAATGGAGACGATATTGTTCAGGGTCAAATCAATTAATGGTGAATTGAGGCAAAGAGGGGATGGCGGGGTGAATGAAACGGCAGATGACAGCGGCTCAAGGCTCACGTCATCAAGGAAAAAATACGCCTGTGTGACGCCTTGAGGAAAACTCACCGGAGCATAAGCGATGATTAAATTGTTGTGTTGCCCGGAAGCATTGAAGGTAAAAGTTTGAGTGAGCTGATGCCAAGTATTGTCATTCGGCACCGTCAAATCAGTGAATAAAGGGACCAATGCACCCGTTGTTGGGTAGCAAATCGTATGCGCAAGGGGATAATTGGCAGTGGACGCCACCCGGACGATTGCCGGGATATTCGAGGCAGATGCCCCATTGATGTTGTTGTGGGTTTTAGCCCAAAAAGATATGACATACTGTTGCCCAGGAATCAATGGGATTGTCAATTGGGTCTGAACTGCCTCTGAACAAACCTGCTGCTGTCCAACAAGGCTTTTGTATAGGCCAATAATTTTATCATTTGGCGAGCCGTTGTGTGAGTCAGTGGCAGGTATGCTGCCGTAAGTATTTCCCCCTAAGGTAAGGCTGGAGAAATTACAAGTCCGGGTAAAAAGGTCAGGCGAGTAACTCAATGCTTTCCAGCAGTCAATCATTGCTGAGCCAACCGGGTCCAGGAGTCCACAGTTGGTGCCCTGCTCAAATCCTCCGTTCGACACCATGTTGCAGGCGTTTGGCGTACACCCGGGGCTTTTTACGTAGACAAAAATATAAGTGATGTTGCCTCTCTTACCGCTTGCGCTCACGGGCGTGTAGCGCAGCAGTTTGACGCCGGGCGTGGGGGCGCCGTAGGTAAATGATGTTCCGGCGCTTGGGACAGCCGACCCTCCGCCATAAATCACTTGCAGACACTCGAAAGAAACTGCTCCAACATCATTGGTCAATGGAAAAATAGGTGTAGTAGGAACACTGGGCGTCGTCATATATGCGTAAGCCCCGCCTGCATTGATGCCATCGTTCACCCCTGCCACGCCCAGCCCAGGGCAATTGGTGTCGGGTGAGTAGTCCTTAAAAGTCTGTTGTGACGGATTGCCATATTGGTTTTGAACTTGATAGCCCATTGCGCAAAGTGCTCGGCGCTCCGTTGGCTTCAAAAATCGCTTCATATAGGCCGACCCATTTCCATTTGCGTTGGACATTACATACACCTTGTTGTTCAGGGTTGGCGACCAGGTAAGGTTCGGGCAGCCATCTTCAAAATGGCTCAAGGAGCTGCCCAAGGCAAACACATTGGGCGTATAGACAATTTGGTCTATAAGGTTCAAGGTGGAAGCGTCCACGAAGCGGGCACCCTTTGGGCAATCCGTCTCATCTGAATTACTTGCTCCTACGGGGTCTATCACGCTCAATGGTAGCTGAGGGTTGAACTGATAATCATACTGTGTGCAAGCCCCAGTATTAGTGATAAGCGGTTGGTTGGCAATAACCCCCGTCAGGTTGGTGGATGAACGCAGCCAAGTATCATAGCGGCTGAAAAAATGGGCGAATTGAGTGTTTGCAAAAACCGAATTCCCTACTTGATTTATTAAAGAAGCAAAACCCAATGCGTGTGTCGCCTCGTGCAATCCCACAGAATACAAATCGTACAACGAGAATGCTGGTGAGGTGGTCAGGTCGGTATGCCATTGGTGGTTTGTAAAATTGAATGCAATCATGGCATGGTAAAAACCTCCTCCCGGACCGCCTACCGTGCTTAGGGGTGAAGTCAAACCAGTGTAAGAATCTACCCCCGAATTGATGGTTTTCCATACTTCGCCTTCCACAATGCCTCCTTTGAACGGCCCCGTGCTGCTTACAGTGGCTGGCAAGACATAAAATGGCGTACAGACCCCCAAATGGTTAGCACTGGCGCCCTGCACGTTGCCGATGTTTCGTATCCAAATGTTTACATTGTCTGCTGCTCCTGATGGCCTATTGATGAACTGTGACAAATCGGAAAACAACTGGCAAATCACAGCCCGGCGGTCTATTTCGGTCTGAGAGGAGCCATCCATGCCGCAGCCCGGCTCGAAATACAGGTTGAAATAACCGGCGGTACTGCCGCAAAGCAAGCTGCCGCTCATCGTCTCCGGAATTTGCAGATCACTTAGCCGATAGGGGTTTCCAAAACGGTCTCTTACCCGGTCGAAAAGCCCATCGGGAGTCATGCCAGTGGGTGGCTGAATGCTGTCGTAAGGCATCTTTTCCACTACTACATTGAAGGTGCAGGAAGAAGTGTCACCAGACGCACTTGTAGCTGCAATAACAACCGGTGTCGTTCCGACAGGAAAAATAGAACCGGACGCTGGGGAATAAGTCAAACTCAGGTAACTTGTTTCCGCTTCGTCGCCATTGAACCAAACCTCCCGCTCACCATATTCCGGTTCAACTTGAACTCTTACCTCGCTACAATCCAGGATTGGTGTCGGGTCAATACAAACCCCGGTCTGCTGCCAACTAATAGTATTAAAATCCAATGGTGAAACAGGATTCAAATTGGTGAAGTCCATGAAATCAAGTTCAGGTCCTTCCAAAAAGGGGTTGTCCGGAATGAGCGACACGCTATAATTCTTAGTGCAATAAGAATTCATATTGTCATTGGTCACCGTCATAAAAGCATCGTCCTGACCAAAACCACCTGAAATTCCTGATTTTGCATCAGCAAAAGCAATGTCGCCGGATTGCAACATGGTGATATAGCCTATACTATGTCCAGTTTCGCCATTGTCCAAGTACTTGGCCCAAACTGGTATTGGCGTCCCACTGCTGTCATCAATTCTCACGACCACCGTCCGGTCAATGCCGTTGATATTTTTTGTGCCAACCACATAAATATCTCCGTTTGTTGGCGAAACCTCTACCTGATGGACAGCATTCAAATTGCTAACTTCTACCGTCCAAATTGATAAAAGGTTGGCATCAAATCGCCTTAAAAGTGGCAACCCACCCGGCGCAGTGGGTGTGCCTACGGCAAGCACTTCGTTGCCATCCAAAGCTAAATCGTCAAAGCGCAGGGCCGAAGGGTCACGAACACCTGCTACGAAGTTGGGTATTGGGTTGCCGTCCACCCGGAAAATCACCCCTGCGTTCCCATCATATCCAGCTACAAACTGGTCAAATCCCAATATCTCATTGTCGTAAAAAAAGCCGTTGTCACCAATATTGCCGTAGATATTGGTATTGTTGATTGTTCCGTTGGGCGACACATTCATTAAAAGAACATCTGTCGAGGTGCTCGGCGTATTAATGACCCCGGTCACAGCAAAGGTTCCGCCAGGGTTCTGGGCTATCCTGACAAATGCTTCATTGCCCGGTGTATCGTATTCCTGCGTGTATATAAGCCCTCCCGTTGCAGAGACGATGGCAAGTAGGCTTTTGTTGGTATTGTCGAAAGGAAGCGTGAAGCCCACTATCATCAGGTTGAATGGAACGCCAAATCCGGCAAATACTGGAGCTGCATCCGTCAGGCCGCAAGGCGCAATGAAACGTATCGTCCAATCAAGCTGGCCGTTGTTCAGCACATGTGATACTATGCCATAGTTATCCTCGCTGCCAAGGGCATAGTAATTGTTTGCCCCATCGGGAATAACTTTATGGAAATAGTTATTCTGGCTATTGCCGTATATGCGTTGAAATTGCGCTGTGCCCTTGACAGAACAGAATAGAAATATGGCAAAGCAAATTATTGCTGATTTAAAATTATTGAAATTCATCTTAATCGAATTTGAGGGTAATAAAATCAACCGTTTATTTTATTGCTTCACCAATTTGGCGACTTCATAAAGCTTGTCCTCAGACAGTATTTTGATAAAATACATGCCCGGTGCAAACTCGTCTATGTTAGTTGTCAATTGAGTGACAGTGTTTGGAATTTCATGGGTGCGAAGTATGCGTCCTGTGGCATCTGTGATGAACAGCTTTGCATTTTTCGGAGAACCAATATTCCATTCAATGGAAATGTCCCCGGTGGTCGGGTTGGGAAATACCCGTACCGGGCTGACTTCATTTGGTAGCAATTCCTCAACATCAACATACACTGCACATTCTTGTACACCCGATACGGCTCTTTGGCACTGAATCAAAGTGTAGGAAGTCGTTTTGACACAGACCTGCCCATTTACTACACAGGAAGTGGTTAGGTCGTAGGTGCCCGCAGCATCGGCGACAATACTGGGGCCATTTGTCGGTCCTACGATGATGCCGCCACTTGTTGACCAAGAGTAGGAGCAAAGGTATGGGCAGGGTATAGTGGGCGGAATAACCGACATATCCGAGAGAATGACCATTTCGTTTTCACAGCGGAAACAAGGCCCAGTTATGACTGGCACGCAAGCTGGAAATACTTCAACCACTTGTGAGGTCGCTTCGTTGTTCGGGCAGCAGTCGTCCTTGACTACCGCATAATAGTTACCAGCCAACGGCAGTGTGGTGTACGAAAATGATGAGGAAGTTGTGCCTGGCGGTTCGTTTGTGGTGCCAATAAGGGTGCAGTCCTTGTACCATTCCACCGTATGTGAACAGGGGGTACATGGCGTGCCCGGTGGGCATCCAGCTACCGTGCAGGGTATCCATGAGATGGACAGGTTCACCATTTGCTCGACGCAGGGGTCAGGAATGGCATCGAAAAGGATGATCGCCAGTGGGTCTTTCACTTCCAATAACAACTGCACCGAATCCACCGGGCAAACGCCGTTTTGCGTTTCAACATAGTACCAAGCTGATTGCGATAAAATATTCGTGTTCCAATTTTCATTCATTGTACCTGAATTGGGCACGGGAGAGCAGGCCCCAGCAGGGTCGCAGGGCCTTGTGTGCCAAGTCCAGGTTTTAGGGTCGTCGCTGTCGCAACCTGGGATAAAATTTAGTGTGATGTCCTCGTTCGGGCAAAGTGTATTTGCTTCGAAAGGCAGAACGCTCAACGTTCCCTTGGGCGCATCGTCGCTATATAAACGGATACGAGCCTTGCACTCCCTGTGTCCACACAAGTCATTGATTTTTAAGGTGTAGTAAAAATCCTCGTAGCAATCCGTCAAGGGGTTGGTCATGGAAAGGCATTGCGTTGGGGTGTAGGTCAATGAATTGGAAACCACTATGCCATTGGGGTCGCACCATTCTACCGTCGAAATACAAGCATTTAAGGGCGAGGTGAAAACAGGCGTCAGCGGCCCCGGCGTAATGCAAGTTCCCGTGTAGCAATAATCGTAACCAGTTATGGTGCAGGTATTAGGCCCGCAAAGCTGCACACATGCAATGTTTGAAGTCAGCACCGTGCAGGGGCCGTCGTTTAGGTGAACTACAGCATACACGCATAAGTCCCCTGTCAGGCTCTGTGGGTATAGGTGTAGCGGTTCGAGCACATTAGTAAGGTTGTCTTGGTAGAGTGTGCCTCCCCCAGTCACAGTGGGACAGATGCCATTGGCGGGTTTGGGCTGCACATACCAGGTCACTGTGCAATATCTCCCAAGTGACCTGG
>JANPLH010000352.1:0-39214 GCA_031426435.1 Saprospiraceae bacterium
CGAAAATGCCGCCGAACTGCCCGCCAAAAATTTGCCGGAGGCGCAGTACCGCCGACTGATGCAAATCGCCATTTTGTGCAACACTTCGGAAATAACTGCCAGGAAAAGGAGCATCAAGGAAATCGGCGACCCGCTCGAAACGGGCTTGCTCAAGTTCGCCCTGCGGCAAGGCGAGGACATCAACAAGCTCCGCAAACAAAGCCCCAAACAGTCGGAAATGCCCTTTTCATCGGAGACCAAAATCATGGCGACCCTGCACAAAACGCCAGAGGGCAACTTGGTTTTTGCCAAAGGCGCTGCCGAAGAAGTGCTCAACTGTTGCTCGTTTTTGCTTGACGGCGAGACAAACGCCCCGATGACCCCGAAAGCTCGAAAGGCTTGGCTCGACGAAGCGGAAAAAATGGCTTCGTCCGGGCTGAAAGTCATTGCGGGCGCTTTCAGAACGGAGGCAAAAGGCTCGAAGGAACTGACTGATAACCTGGTGTTCGCCGGGCTTTTCGGGCTGATAGACCCGCCAAGAAAAGAGGTGCCAGCCGCCATCCGCCAATGCCGGGAGGCAGGTATCGAGGTCGTCATGGTCACTGGCGACCACCCTGCTGCCGCCAAAGCCATCGGCAGGCAGTTGGGCATCATTGAATCCGACGATGCGGACGTGGTGCTGGGAAAGGAAATGCCGGACTACGAAAAACTCAAAGCGGCGGACAAAAATCGCTGGGCTGCCGCCAAAATTTTTGCCCGCGTCAGCCCAAAACAGAAGCTCGATTTGATACGGGTTTTTCAGGAACAAAAAGCCATCGTGGGCATGACTGGTGACGGCGTGAACGATGCGCCCGCCCTCAAAAAAGCCGACATCGGCATCGCCATGGGCAAGCGCGGCACACAGGTCGCACAGGATGCCGCCGACATGGTGCTGAAAGACGACAGTTTTGTCAGCATCGTCGTTGCCATCCGGCAGGGGCGGGTCATTTTCGACAACATCCGCAAGTTTGTCATCTACCTGCTGTCCTGCAACATGAGCGAGTTGGCGGTCATCGCCATCGTATCCCTGCTGTTTTTGCATTTCCAGTTGAAGCCATTGCAAATCCTGTTCATCAACCTCGTCACCGATGTGCTGCCCGCGCTGGCATTGGGCGTCACGCCCGGCGGCCCAGACGTTATGCAGCTAAAGCCGCGCAAAACCAACGAACCCATCATTGACGGGCCGCGTTGGCGGCGAATTTTTTTCTATGCCGGCGTCATTACAGCGGCGACCATCGGGGCAGTGTATTTCAGCCATTACCTCATCCATGTCGAAGGAGACGGGGACATCCTGCGCTGCAACAATATGCTGTTTTTCACCCTGATTTTCTGCCAGTTGTTCCATGTGTTCAACATGGGTTCGATAGAACTTCCGTTCTGGCGCACGGAGGTTGTCCGCAATCGCTACGTGTGGTTTGCCCTCGGCGCTTGCATCGGCATCCTCGTGCTGCTGTACCAGATTGCCCCCGTGCGCACCGCGCTTTCCATTACGCCCATGTCAGTTGCCGATTGGGGAGTGAGCGTCGGGGCGGGGTTGCTGGCAATGGTGGTCATTCGGATTGGCAAACAACTGCCATTTTTTAGAAATGAAAAAAAACATGGAAAAACATGAAAACAGCCGTCTTCAGCGCCCATCAATTTGAAAGGGAATACCTCGAAACCGCCAATGTCGGGCGTCACGAACTGTTTTTCCTCGATGCCCGGTTGTCGGAAGACACCTGTGCGTTGGCGGCAGGTTGCCGGGCAGTGTCGCTGTTCGTTACCGACAATGCGGGGGCGACCGTTTTGCCCAGCCTTCAGGAAATGGGGGTCGAGTTTCTCGCCCTGCGTTCCGCTGGGTTCAACCACGTGGACTTGAAAATGGCTCGCCAGTTCAAAATGCGGGTCGCACGGGCGGCTTCTTACTCTCCCCACGCCATCGCCGAGCACGCAGTCGCCATGATGCTCGCCCTGAACCGGCAGCTCATCCGGGCGCACCAGCGCGTCATGGACTTGAATTTTTCGCTCGACGGCCTGGTGGGTTTCGACATGAACGGGAAGACTGCGGGCATCATCGGTACCGGGAAAATCGGCGCGGTCGTCGCCAAAATCCTGCACGGCTTCGGCTGCCGCCTGCTGGCTTACGACCCCGTTCCCAACCCCGCACTGGTCGATCGGTACGGGGTAACCTACACCAGCTTGGACGAGCTTTTCAAAACCGCCGACATCATCACGCTGCACGTGCCGCTGCGGGAGGAAACGAAATACCTGATTGACAAAAAGCGCATCCCTCAAATGAAGCCCGGCGTGATGCTAATCAACACCAGTCGGGGCGGCTTGGTAAAAACAAAGGACGTAATTGACGCGCTCAAGCGCCGCCAAATCGGCAGCGTCGGGTTGGATGTGTACGAGGAGGAGGAAGGGATTTTTTTTGAAAACCTCTCGGAAGAGGTGCTGCTGGACGACACCATCGCCCGCCTGCTGACTTTTAAAAACGTGCTCATCACGGCTCATCAGGCTTTTCTGACCGACACGGCGCTGCAAAACATCGCCACGGCCACCATCGAAAACCTGAACTGCTTTGAGGAAAACAAGGCTTGTAAAAATGAGCTTTTGCCTGAGTCAGCCAAGGTTGAAAAGGTTAAAAATAAAGCACAATGATTGACTCCCTCATCACTTGGTCGCTTAAAAACCGCATCGTCGTTTTGCTGATTGCTGCGGGCATTATCGCTTACGGCTTTTTCGCGGTGAAAAACACGCCCGTGGATGCCATTCCCGATTTGTCGGAAAACCAGGTCATCATTTTCACGGAGTGGATGGGCCGCAGCCCCCAAATCATGGAAGACCAAATCACCTACCCGCTTGTGAGCAACTTGCAGGGCATTCCGAAGGTAAAAAACATCCGAGCCAACAGCATGTTCGGGATGAGTTTTGTGTTCGTGGTTTTTGAAGACGACGCGGATATTTATTGGGCGAGGACGCGGGTGCTGGAACGCTTGAACTACGCCCAGCGACTGCTCCCCGAAGGGATTTCGCCCACACTGGGACCCGACGGAACAGGATTGGGACATATCTATTGGTACACGCTGGATGCGCCCGGCTATGATTTGGGCGAACTGCGGGCATTGCAGGATTGGTACATCCGTTTCGCGCTGCAAACCGTGAAAGGCGTGAGCGAGGTGGCTTCGTATGGCGGATTTCAGAAGCAATATCAGGTGGTGGTTGACCCGCTGAAACTCAATTATTACGGCATTACCATCATGGACGTTGCCGAAAAAATAAAGGCGAACAACAACGACGTGGGCGGCAGGAAGTTCGAGCAGTCGGACATCGGTTACATCGTTCGGGGATTGGGCTACATCAAAGACATCCGGGAAATCGAAAACATCACGCTGAAAACCCTCAATTCCATTCCCATAAAAGTGCGCGACGTAGCAGCGGTGCAAATGGGCGGGGAACTTCGCTTGGGCATTGTGGAAGAAAACGGCGAGGGCGAAAAAGTGGGCGGCATCGTCGTGATGCGGTATGGAGAAAACGCAAAAGAAGTGATTGACCGCTTGAAAATAAAACTAAGCGACGTGGAAAAGGGCCTTCCACCGGGCGTGAAGTTCAAAATGGCCTACGACCGCTCGGATTTGATTGAAGCCACCATTGCCACGCTCAAAGAAGCCGTCATCGAGGAAATCATCGTGGTGTGCATCGTGCTTTTTATTTTTCTGCTGCACATCAGAAGCACGTTGATTGTGGTCATCACCATTCCCATATCGGTGCTGATTTCTTTCATCATGATGAGCTGGTTTGGGATTAGCTCCAACATCATGTCGCTGGCAGGAATTGCACTGGCGGTGGGCGATTTGGTGGATGCAGGAATCGTAATGGTCGAAAACGCAATGAAATCAATCGGAGATGAAACAGAATAACCCACTCACCAACGAAGAAAGAGAGTTGCGGATTGAAAAATCATCCAAGCTGATTGGCGGCGCAGTGGTAAGCTCCATCCTTATCACGCTTGTTTCCTTCAGCCCGATTTTGTTCCTCACAGGACAGGAGCACAAACTTTTTTCCCCGTTGGTTTGGACGAAGACATTTGCCATGATAGGCTCTGCATTTGTCGTCGTGTTCCTCGTTCCCGTGCTGATGGTGATGCTTTTAAAGGGAAAAGTCCGCCCCGAGAGCAAGCACCCCATTTCCCGTTTCTTCAAATGGCTGTATTCGCCGCTCATCCTTTTGTGCATGCGCTGGAAAAAAACAACCATCGCATTGAGTGTACTGCTGGTGCTGGGCAGTATTCCGCTGGTGTTGAGCCTTGGAACGGAGTTTATGCCCCCGCTGGATGAAGGTTCGCTTTTGTTTATGCCGGTCACGCTGCCCAGTGTATCCAACTCCGAAATCAAGCGCATCATGCAGGTGCAGGACAAAATCATCAAGGCGTTTCCCGAAGTGGACAATGTGCTTGGCAAAGCGGGCAGGGCGAACACCGCCACCGACAACGCCCCTGTGAGCATGATTGAAACCATCATTTTGCTCAAACCGCAAGCAGAATGGCGCGACGGGATGACGAAGGACTCCATCATCAACGAACTCAACGCCAAACTGCAAATCCCCGGCGTGGTAAACGGCTGGACGCAACCCATCATCAACCGTATCAACATGCTCTCCACCGGAATCCGCACGGATGTCGGCGTAAAAATCTACGGGCAGAATCTTGATACCATCAACATATTGGCGCAGCAATTCAAAATCGAATTGCAGGGCGTGGAAGGCGTGAAGGATTTGTACGCCGAGCCGATTATCGGTGGAATGTACATTGACATTAAAATCAAAAAAGACGAAATCGGCAGGTACGGGTTGACGGTGGACGATGTGAACATGTTCATTGAAACCGCTTTGGGCGGCATGAACGTGACCACCACGATAGAAGGACGGCAACGCTTTTCGGTGAACGTCCGCTTTGCGCAGGATTTCAGGGATAAGATTGACAAACTGAAACGGCTGCAAATGCAAACGGCAGGTTACGGCCCCATTCCGCTTTCGGCAGTTGCCGAGGTAACTGTTTCCGACGGCCCGCCGATGATAAATTCAGAAAACGCCCTGCTGCGCGGGACGCTCCTGTTCAACGTCCGCGACCGTGATATGGGAAGCACGGTTTCCGATGCGAAAAAGAAATTGGAGGAAGCCGTAAAAAAACTCCCGAAAGGATATTTTCTGGAATGGAGCGGCCAGTACGAAAACCAGGTGCGGGCCGAGGAGCGTCTGAAAATCATCATGCCGATTGTGCTCGTCATCATTCTGATGATATTATATTTCACCTTCCAATCTTTCCGTGAATCATTCATTGTGCTCACCAGCATTCCCGTAGCGCTGGTCGGTGGCGCGTATTCGCTTTACTTTTTTGATGTAAATTTTTCGGTCGCAGTGGCTGTCGGTTTCATTGCGCTGTTTGGCGTGGCGGTGGAAACGGGCATCCTGATGCTCGTTTACATGAACAACTCGCTGTACGAAAAATCAATCAAACTAAAATCAGCAAACGAATCCTTCACCAACCAGGAGGTGGAAGCCGCCATTTACGACGGCGCGGTGCTTCGCCTGCGCCCCAAATTGATGACCGTCATGGTTGATATTTTGGGCTTGCTGCCCGTGCTGCTCGCCACCGGAACGGGCAGCGATGTGATGAAGCCCATTGTAATCCCCTTTGTGTTTGGCCTGATTACTTCTACGCTTTTTGTGCTGATTGTGCTGCCGGTGGTGTATGCCATCGTGAGAGAACGGGAGTTGAAGAAAACCGGGAACTTGAAATTTGCGCACTTAAATGATAGTGATGAAGAATAGTTTCAAAATCATAGTCGTCCTGCTGCTTGCTGCCCTCGACTCCAACGGGCAAACACCGCTCGCCCTCGACAGCATCCTGACCCGCATCGAGCGAAACCACCCTGCTCTCAAAGCGCCCGATGCCCGTATCCGGGAATTTGACGCCTACGCCAAAGGTGCAATTAGCCTGCCACCACCGCAAGTCAGTGGCGGCTTTTGGATGACACCTTACAACCCGAAAATGTGGAGCGAAGGCATGGGCGCATTCATGCTCTCCGGCGAACAGATGCTGCCCAACCGAAAAATGCAGGAAGCCGAGGGGCGCTACATGGCGTCCATGTCTGGCATGCAGGTGGCGGAAAAAGGCGTGATGCGGAACATGTTTTTTGCGGAAGCAAAAACGGCTTTCTATAACTGGCAGGTGTTGAAAAAGAAAACCGCCGTACTGGAGGAGAGCAAAAACCTCCTTCGCCTGATGATTGAAAGCGCCAAGCAGCGCTACCAGTACAACCGTGAAAAGCTCGGCAGCATCTACAAAGCCGAGGCGGAACTCGCCGACCTCAACCGGATGCAGGCGATGTACGCCGGGGAAATCCGGCAGCAAAAGACCATGTTGGAAGCGCTGATGCAGTTTCCACAAGCGGCGGATTTCGAGGTGGATACTTCTGCCTTTTTGTCATCCTGGAAGGAACTGCCCGTACTGCCCGACACCAGCCGCATTGCTGCCCGCAGCGATATCCAAGCTATCAAAATCAACCTGCTAACTGCCCGGTTGGAGCAGGAGTGGCAACGCTCGAAGCTCAAGCCGGAGTTCGGCGTCCGCTACGACCATATGTTCGCCTTCGGGGGCACACCTTGGCAGTTTTCGCTGATGGGCATGGTGACCGTGCCGATTGCGCCTTGGGCGAACAAGGACATCGAGGCCAAAATCGAGGGCATTGACTATCGGTTGGCGGCCTTCGAGTGGGAGAAAGCGGCGCTCGCCAATCAAATCCGGGGCGCACTTGCCGACCGCCTGGTGATGATGCAAACCCTGCAAGACCAAATCGAGCGCTACGAAAACGACATCGTGCCCAACCAGCGCAAGCGATTCCAAAGCACCCTGCTCGCCTACGAGCAAAACACCGACGAACTGTTCATGGCGCTCGATGCCTGGCTCGAACTGAAAATGAGCCGCCTGGCGCAACTCGACCTGCTTCAACAATTACTCCAAGCCAAAACCGCTTATGAAAAAGAACTGGAAATACGTTAGGACCGGAGGCTGGCTAATTGCCCTGCTGCTCCTGTTTTCTGCCTGCAAAGACAAGCAGTCAGGCCATTCGCAGCACGAGGGAACTGCTACCGAATGGCAATGCCCGATGAAATGCGAGGGCGACAAGACTTACCACGAACCTGGCAAATGCCCAGTTTGCAAAATGGATTTGAAGCCGGTCGAGATGCCCGATGGACATGACCACTCAACCATGAACCACGGCGATTCAAGTGCTGTTTTCACCTGCCCCATGCACCCCGAAATCCAGCGAAACGAACCGGGAAGCTGCCCGATTTGTGGGATGGATTTGGTGAAAAAGAAAAGCGACGAGGCAGCGGCTGCCCCCGTCGGTGACAGCCTCGATTTCCTGCTGAAACCCACCTACGAATACGTGCTTGGTTCGGTAAAAACCGTCAGGCCATTGCAGAAATCCCTGACAACTGCCCTCGAAGTGCCGGGCTACTTGGCTTACGACGCCAGAAAGGTCAACGTGGTTTCCGCCCGCTTCGGCGGTCGCATCGAGCGGCTGTACGTCAAGTACCCGTACCAGCCCGTGCGGAAGGGGCAGCGTATCCTCGATATTTACAGCCCGGAGATTGCCACGGCGCAGCAGGAATTGATTTTTTTGCTGGAAAGCGATGCTGCCAACTCCGCCATGATTGAAAATGCCCGCCGCCGCCTGTCGCTGCTCGGCTTGACAGCCGAGCAAATCAGGTCGGTGGAAAAATCCCGAAATCCCAACCTCTCACTACCCATTTTCAGCCCTTACGCCGGGCTGGTTTTTGAAAAACCAATGCCCGTTCCCTCACCAAATACCGCTGAAGATGGAATGGGGGCGGATGCTTCCGCCGTACCCGCCACGTTGCCAGCGGGTAGTGGCGAGCTTTCCCTACGGGAAGGCATGTACCTGCAAAAAGGGCAGCGGCTTTTCAGTGTGCAGAGTCTTTCCACCGTCTGGGCGGTGCTGGAATTTTACCCGTCCGACGTGTCAGCGGTGAAAATTGGGCAATCAGTTAGCATACAAATCGAGCCGTTCGACACGCCTTTTTTGGGAAAAATCAATTACGTAGAGCCACAGTTCGGGTCGGGAAGGAAAAGTGTGCGGGCGAGGGTTTATCTCGACAATCCCGGCAACCGCTTGAAACCTGGCGCTTTGCTCCAAGCCACTGTCCGGGCGAACGCACGTTCCGGCATTTGGATACCAGTAACTGCTGTCCTCGATTTGGGCAGTCAAAAGGTGGTTTTTGTGAAAAAGGACGGAGGGTTTAAGACAACAACCATCCAGGCAGGTATCCGGTCGGGCGATTGGCTGGAGCTACTGTCGGGCATTTCCGAAGAAGACGAGGTTGCCGAAAATGCGCAGTTTTTAATGGACAGCGAGAGCTTTGTAAAAGTCAATTTTTGATAAAATGAGCTATTTAAACAGTAAAACAAGCTGGTTGGCGGCAGTCGTTGCCGTCCTTCTTTTCGCCGCCTGCAAAAAGAAGGATTCCGAACCCGTGCCCGAAAACGTCTGGTACACTTGCTCGATGGACCCGCAGGTCATGGAAAAAAGACCTGGCGCCTGCCCGATTTGCAAAATGCCTTTGGTACGGGTGGAGGTTGCCGCAGGCCAAAAAGAAGGCGAGGTGAAATTGAGCGAGCAGCAAATCCGGCTGGCGAACATCCAAACCGACACAGTTCGACTGCAACCGCTTGGCGAGGAAATCACCCTGTCGGCGACGCTGAAGGAAAACCAGAACGGCATCAACGCCGTCACGGCAAGGATTTCCGGGCGCATCGAGCGGCTGTTCGTGCGCAACGCGGGCGAACCCGTGCGGTCGGGTCAGGCGGTTTTCGAGTTGTACAGCGAGGAACTCGTTTCCGCCCAACAGGATTACCTGCTGGCGCTTCAAAGCAAAAAACGATACGGCGATAACGACTTGAATTTCACTCAAATTGCCAATGCCGCCCGCAACAAGCTGCTGCTTTGGGGCATGACCGAGCGACAAATCGGGGAAATCGAGCAATCAGGCAAGGTGAAGAACGCCATCACTTTTTACAGCAAATACGCAGGCGTCGCCATAGAGGTAAGCGTTGCCGAGGGCGACTATGTGGCGGAAGGCTCGTCAGTTCTGCGCCTCGCCGACCTGCGCACCCTTTGGGCCGAGGCGCAGCTCTACGTCAGCGACTTGCCTTTTTTGAACCAGGCCCACGAGGCGCTGGTGGAAATCCCATCCTTCTCCGACCAAAAACTGAAGGGTAAGGTCAGTTTCGTCAACCCGGCGCTCGAAGCATCTTCTAAAATCGTGATGATTCGGGTGGAAATCGCCAACCCAAACGGCGAATACCAACCGGGAATGCAGGCGTGGATTACGCTGAAAGGCAAGGTGAAAAATGCCCTCGCCGTGCCCACCAATGCCCTCATCCAAGGGAAGGATGGCGCTACCGTCTGGGTGAAAAATGCAAACGATGCATTTGAAAGCCGAATGGTGACGGTGGGCATGTCGAACCGTGATTTTACCGAAATCAAGTCAGGCTTGGAAGTAGGCGAGGAGGCAGTGGTGTCGGGGGCTTACCTGCTCAACAGTGAGTATGTATTTAAGAAAGGGGCTAACCCAATGGCGGGGCACGACATGTGAGGCGGAAGGTACAAGGGACATTGAGTTGCGAGAAAGACTTCCAATTAAATCTGGCAACCATATTGATATAGAATAGCTAACCACAAAGAACTACTTTTGCACTTGATGAAAAAATCCTTTTCCATAATCATGGCTTTGCTGCTGTTGGCGACTTCCTCGCCGACCAATCAGGGAATTCAAAGCATTATCAAATTGGGCGCATTTTTCTATCATTTTGTCCATCACGTCACCTGCCATCAAGAAAATATTGGCATCGTGGATTTCGTGCAGTTGCACTATTTCGACCACGAACACCACGAGGAAGACCACGCCGAACACGAAAACCTCCCTTTTCAGCACCACCACCACGACCAACAAAACCTTGCGCCACAAACGCCCTGTTTGTTGCCGCCGCATCACACCATCTTTGCGTTCCTAAAATTGGAAATCGTCTCCAATTCATTGATTTCCCAATCGCAGCAATGGCATTCTTCGTCCTATTCGGGCGACATCTGGCAACCGCCAAAGGCGTAATCGCCTTTCTCTGAACCGCCAAAACGTGCGGTTTCTATTCCCAGTTTTCATTTTCAAAATCATCTCCCGTCGTCGCTCCTTGCCTCGCCGGGCTACGGTTTTATCATTAAAAATCAACAACAATGAAAAATATCATGCTACCATTGGCAGCCCTCTTTTGCATATTGCTCGGCTGCACCCACTCGCACGATGTGGAAAGCGGTCATGCCCACGATGCCGCAGGCGGTCATGTCAACGATGCAGCGGGTGGTCATGCCCACGACGCACAGGGCAACCACATCACGCCCGCCGAGCCAACGCTCAAACCGCTGCCGTACACCCTTTACACCGACAAAACCGAACTTTTCGTGGAGTTCAAGCCCCTCATCGTAGGGCAGGAAAGCCGTTTTGCGGCGCACTTTACCGCACTTGGCGACCTGTTCAAAGCCATCGGCGAGGGCAGCGTCACACTGTCTTTGGTGGGGGCATCGGGCGAAAAACAGTCCATCACCGCCGACAAACCCGAAGTGCCGGGCATCTTCCGGCTGCGGATGACGCCCGAAAAAGTGGGCATTTACAACCTCGTTTTCGACATCAAAACGCCAGCCTACACCGATAAAATCACCATCGAAAAGGTGGAGGTTTTTGCCGACGAAAAAACGGCAATCGGAAAACAAGAACCTGCTAAAGGCGGCGGCAGCGACATCACCTACCTGAAAGCACAGGCTTGGAAAGTCGAATTCGCCAACGCCCCCGCGGTCAAGGTGCTTTTGAAGTCGGGCACGAAACCCACCCTGGTCATCCCGTCCTCGGCCTTGCTGGAAGAAAAGGGCGTTTTTTATGCCTACGTCCAAACGCAGGGCGAAAGTTTTCAAAAACGAGAACTAAAAACCGGCGCATCTGACGGCAAGAACGTGCAGGTGATTTCGGGCATCGCCGAGGGCGAACGGGTCGTGACGAAAGGGGCTTATCAAATCAAACTTTCCGCCGCTTCGGGAACGCTCCCGGCGCACGGGCACGAACATTGATTTTTCGTCCTTTAAATTTTTTTGGAAAATGAACCGCAGCGATTTTCTCAAAACCTCGACCATACTCGGCGAGTTCGTGGACAACCTTTTTCCAATCATCAATTTGGCCAATGCCGCCGAGAGGCTGGACACCGCCTTAAAATTTCAATGAATTATGCTTAACAAAATCATCAAGTTCTCCATAAAGAACAAGCTCATCATCGGCATATTCACGCTGTTTCTTATCGGTTATGGCAGCTATGATTTTACGAAGTTGCCGATTGACGCCGTACCTGACATCACCGACAACCAGGTGCAGGTCATCACCATTTCGCCCGCCCTGGGTGCGCCGGATGTGGAGCGGCTCATTACCTTTCCCATCGAGCAGGTCAACAGCAACATACCCGGGCTGAAAGCCATCCGAAGCTTTTCCCGCTTCGGCCTGTCCGTTGTGACCATCGTGTTCGACGACGACGTGGACGTGTATTGGGCGAGGCAGCAGGTGACGGAACGCTTGCAGCAGGCGCAGGAACAAATCCCGAAAGGCTTCGGCACACCGGGGCTTGCGCCCGTCACGACCGGCTTGGGCGAAATCTACCAATACGCCGTCCGCGCCAAAAAAGGCTACGAAAACCGCTATGACGCCATGGAACTGCGCACCATTCAGGACTGGATTGTGCGCCGCCAACTTCTGGGCGTGAAAGGCGTAGCTGAAGTGAGCAGCTTCGGCGGTTATCTAAAGCAATATGAAATCGCCGTGGACCCCGCCAAGTTGAATGCAAGCGGCGTCACCATTGACGACGTGTTCACCGCCCTGGAAATGAACAACCAGAACACCGGCGGCGCTTACATCGAAAGGGGACCCACGGTGCTGTTCATTCGCAGCGAAGGCTTGGTCGGCAGTATCGAAGACATTCAAAACATCGTGGTCAAAAACCTGCCCAACGGAACGCCGATGCTCATCCGCCATGTGGCGGAAGTTCGTTTTGGCATCGCCACGCGCTACGGCGCCATGACTTTCAACGGTAAAAACGAAGTGTCGGGCGCGGTGGTGATGATGCTCAAAGGGGCGAACAGCAACGAGGTCATCGGCAACATCAAGGACCGCATCGCCCAAATCCAGAAAACATTGCCCGAAGGGGTCGTGATTGACCCCTTCCTCGACCGCACAAAAATGGTGAACAATGCCATTGGCACGGTGTCAAAAAACCTGCTGGAAGGCGCGCTGATCGTCGTTTTTGTATTGGTGCTGTTTCTCGGAAACCTTCGGGCGGGGCTGCTGGTAGCGTCCGTCATTCCCCTGGCGATGCTGTTCGCCATTATTATGATGAACCTGTTTGGCGTCAGCGGCAACCTGATGAGCCTCGGCGCGCTGGATTTCGGATTGATTGTGGACGGGGCGGTCATCATTGTGGAAGCGGTGATGTACTCGCTCATGCACAACAAACTGTTCAGCGGTGTCGCCAGGTTGAGCCAGCCGCAGATGGATGAAGAAGTGAAAAATTCAGCCAGCCGCATGATGAACAGCGCCGTATTCGGGCAAATCATTATCCTGATTGTCTATTTGCCGATTTTCACCTTGCAGGGCATCGAAGGCAAGATGTTCAAGCCGATGGCACAAACGGTAGCCTTCGCTTTGTTGGGCGCATTCATACTTTCGCTTACCTACATCCCGATGATGAGTGCCCTGTTTTTGAGCAAAAAACTGGGGCATGAAAAGAATTTTTCCGACAGGATGATGGAGCGCATCGAGCGTGTTTATCAAGCGATGCTGCAAAAGGGGTTGAATGTGTCCAAAACGGTCGTTGCCGTCAGCGTAGCCTTGTTTGCGTTCTCCATTTTTGTGCTGACCCGCATGGGTGGCGAGTTCATCCCTTCTTTGCCCGAAGGGGACTTTGCCGTAGAAACGCGGGTGCTGACCGGCAGCAACCTGAACACTTCTATCAATGCCATTTCGGCAGGCTCCAAAATACTGCTGGAGAAATTCCCCGAAGTGGTAAAGGTCGTCGGCAAAACCGGCAGCAGCGAAATTCCCACCGACCCCATGCCGATTGAAGCCAGCGACATGATGGTCATTTTAAAAGATAAAAGCGAGTGGACATCCGCGAAAAGTTATGATGAACTGACCGAGAAAATGAGCGCCGAGCTCGAAGCCGTCCCAGGTGTGACTTTCGGTTTTCAGTATCCCGTGCAGATGCGTTTCAACGAACTGATGACTGGCGCCCGGCAGGATGTGGTCTGCAAAATATTTGGGGAAAACCTCGACACGCTCGCCTTCTATGGCAATAGATTGGGCGAAATCAGCAACACCGTCGAGGGTGCCAGGGACTTGTACGTGGAAGCCGTGACGGGCATGCCGCAGGTCGTCATTCAGTACAACCGGGCAGCGATTGCGCAATTCGGCTTGAATATCAGCGACATCAACCAGGTGGTGAACACGGCTTTCGCCGGGCAAAGCAGCGGGCTGGTTTTTGAAGGGGAAAAAAGGTTTGACCTCGTGGTGCGCCTGAGCGGGGAATTGCGAAAAGACCTGGAAGATGTGCAAAACCTGCTGGTGCCAACCCCGCAGGGCAGTCAAATACCGCTCTACCAGGTGGCAAAAGTGGAAATACAGGAAGGCCCCAATCAAATT
The DNA here is from genome assembly GCA_031426435.1 of Saprospiraceae bacterium. Taxonomy (GTDB): domain Bacteria; phylum Bacteroidota; class Bacteroidia; order Chitinophagales; family Saprospiraceae; genus UBA6168. Next base: position 13,810 of record JANPLH010000352.1, read on the forward strand.
CAACGCGAAGACGCCCAGCGCAGGATTGTCGTCGGCTTCAACGTGCGCGGAAGAGACATACAAAGCATGGTCGGGGAGTTGCAGCAAAAAGTAGCGCAGCAGATGAAACTGCCGCCCGGCTATTACATCACTTACGGCGGCGCTTTCGAAAACCTCGAAGCCGCCAAAAAACGATTGGGAATTGCCGTGCCCCTTTCCCTGCTCCTCATTTTACTGATGCTTTATTTCACGTTTAATTCCCTCCGGCAGGGGCTGATCATTTATTCGGCAATACCGCTTTCTGCCATGGGCGGCATTTTTGCGCTGGCGCTCTTCGGTATGCCTTTCAGCATTTCGGCGGGCGTAGGGTTCATTGCCTTGTTTGGCGTATCGGTGCTCAACGGCATCGTGCTGATTGCGGAATTTAACCGCCTGCGAAAAGAAGGTTGGGACGACCTGCGTAAGATTGTAGTAGCGGGAACCAAAACCCGCCTTCGTCCCGTGTTGATGACCGGTGCAGTCGCCTCACTGGGCTTCCTGCCCATGGCGCTCAGCACCGGCGAAGGGGCCGAAGTACAGCGTCCTTTGGCGACAGTCGTTATTGGCGGTCTGGTCCTCGCCACCTTCCTGACCCTGTTTGTCCTTCCGATTTTGTACGTCTGGTTTGAAAAAAGAGCCTTGAAAAAAAGCAAGCCAGCAGTCGTAGTGCTCACAATGCTGCTGCTCTTTTCCGCCAATACGCTCTCCGCCCAGCGCCCCGGCAGCCAGCCGGTGACCTTGCAAAACGCCCTGAGCATAGGCATCCAAAACAACCTCACGCTGCGGACCGAACGGTTGAAAGTCACGGAAAGCGCCGCCCTCGAAGGCTCGGCGCGGGGCTTGCGCAAAACCGAGTTCGGCTTGGAGCTGGGGCAGTTAAACAGCCGCGCTTTCGACACGAGGTGGGCGGCGAGCCAGTCGTTCCGGCTGCCCAAATACCGCCGGGCGGAAACGGCTGCCTTGCAGGCGCAAACCGAAACCCAGCGCCGCCAGGTTGCCCTGAGCGAGCAGGAATTGCGCAGGGACATTCGGGAAGTGTATTACGAACTGGTGTTTTTACAGGCGAATCAGGAAGTTTTGCAGCGCTACGACTCGCTGTACGCCGCGAATTTGCGCGCCGCCGAAATCCGTGTGAAAACGGGCGAAAGCGGCATTCTGGAGCAGGTCACCGCAGAAACGCAGCGCCTGCAAATCACCCAGCAACTGCGCCGGCTCGCCGCCGAAATCGAGCTGCAACAGACCGAACTGCAATACCTGCTGCAAACTGACCAGTGGCTCGTGCCCGACAAGCAGCCCCTGCAAATCGCTTTCAACCTGCCCACCGACACGGCAGCCTTGCGAACGCATCCGCAGCTTGCACTGCTGTACCAGCAAATCGCCGCCGCGCAACGTAGGACAGAGGCGGAACAGGTGCAATTGATGCCGGAATTTTCGGCGGGCTATGTGCTGCAATCTTTTCGCGGCACGCAGACTTTTGACGGGAAGGATTATAGTTACAATGCCGTTCCGCAGTTTTCGGCGCTCCAGTTGGGTGTGCAAGTGCCGCTTTCCAAACGCGGCATCAAAAGCCGCATCGAAGCCGCGCAAATTCGGGAGCAAGTGGCAGCTTCGGCACTTCAGGCAGGCACGGTCGCCTTGCGAAGCGAATACCTGCAATTGGCGCAGGAATACCAAATCGTCGAACAAAGCATCGCTTATTACGAACAGTCCGCCCTGCCGCAAGCCCAAAACATCCTGCGCATCGCCGAACTCAGCCGCCGCAACGGGGAGATTGGCTACGCCGAATGGTCGCTGGCAGTCGGGCAGTACGTCGGCATCCAGAATGGGTTTTTGGAAGCGGTACACCAGCACAATGACGTGGTGCTGGAACTGCTCGATTTATTCAATCTCTAATCTGCGAGTGTCGGCATGGCTGCCAGTCACGCCGACACTTTACTACAATCAACGCAATTTTCTTCAACACAATCAAACTTGTCTTTCATGAAAAATATCATTTTAGCAACCCTCATTTTATCCCTTTTTGCCGCCTGCAAAAACGAAGCGCCCCCGGCGGAGGCGGAGGAAGCATCCGCCGCTGCGCCCGACAACACCATCCAAATGACGGATGCGCAATTGCAAAACGCCGACCTCGGCATCGGAAAAGCGGAAACCCGTTCGCTCAAAGGCAGCCTGCGGGTGAGCGGCGAGGTGGATGTGCCGCCGCAAAGCCTCATCTCGGTCAGTTTTCCGTTCGGCGGCTACCTGAAAAGCAGCAACCTGCTGGAAGGGATGCCCGTGCAGAAGGGGCAGACGCTCGCCACACTGGAAGACCCTTCCTATGTGCAATTGCAGCAGGACTACCTGACCGCCCAGGCAAGGCTGGAACTCGGACAGGCGGAACTGGCTCGCCAGCAGGAGCTTGCCAAAGAAAACATCAATGCGGGAAAAGTGCTGCAACAGGCGAAGTCCGATTACCGGACGCAGCAAATCATGGTCAAGTCGCTGGCTGAAAAACTTCGCTTCATCGGTTTGAACCCCGCCAGCCTGACTTCCGACAACATCACGCGGGTCGTGGCACTGCGCTCGCCGATTACGGGTTACGTCTCGAAAGTAAACGTCAACCCCGGCAAGTATTTCGCTCCCACCGACGTGCTGTTCGAGTTGGTCAATCCCAACGATATTCACGCGGCGCTGACGGTTTTCGAAAAGGATTTGCCCAAACTGCGCATCGGGCAGCCGGTCAGCATCACCTCGCCCAACATGCCGGGGCAGACCTACCCCGCCAAAATCATCTTCATCGGGCACACCCTCGACGAGCAACGGTCAACCCTCGTGCATGCCCATTTTGCAAAAGAGGACCGCCGCCTGTCGCCAGGCATGTTTTTGAACGGCGACATCGAAACGACGGAGACCAATGCCCTGGCGGTTCCCAACGACGCTGTCATCCGGTTTGAAAACCGCTTCTTCGTCTTTATCGTCAGGGACAAGAACAATTTCGAAGTGGTGGAAGTGCAGCCGGGCATCGCGGACGAGGGTTTTACCCAAATCACGGCGACGGACGCCACCATGGATTTAGCGGCGCAAAACATCGTGGTGAAAAACGCTTACGCGCTGCTGGGGAAGATGAAAAATACGGCGGAATAGTCGCCAAATTTATTTGGCAGACTGGACGACCAAATGCAAGGCAAAAATGAAATTCCGTGAAAAGTTGATTTTCAGTTGTTTTCACCATTGAATACATACTGCCTCCTTGCTTTTGAGCTAAACCGGTCTGCCAAATAAATTTGGCGACCACATTAAATTCCCAATCAATGAAAAATCTCTTGTTACTTCTCGCATTTGCGCTGCCTTTGACATCCTGGTCGCAGGCGACCGTTTTCGGGCACGCTACCTTTCAACTTCCCGTCGCCCTCGGCGAATTTCGGGAAACGGGCGACCCCGACCTTGGTGCGGGCGCACGGTTTAATTTTTACCTGCAACCCAGCCCCGGTTTTCCGCTTCAGGCAGGCATTGACTTCGGCATTTTCGGCAGGGGGCGAGCCGTCGAGACCCTGCGGCTGAACGTCGCCGGTTTTGAGGACGACTACAAAGTGAGAGCCAACAACGGCGTCGGCAACTTCGGCTTCCTGCTGAAATTGGAGCCGCTCTCCGGCAAGCGTTTCAGCCCCTACATCGAGGGCGAAGCGGGTTACAACGTGTTTTATTCCACCGTCTATTTTCAAAAGAAAAACCGCAATTCCGATAATATCCCAGTGGGAAAAACGGAAGAAACCAAGGGCAGGTGGGCTCCTTTTTTCGGCGGCAGTGCCGGGGTGAAAATTGCTCTTGGTAAGAAACCCGTCGGCGGTATCGAGCTGAAATGTGCCTGGCTTAAAGGCGGCAAAACGTCCTACAACGCCAAACCTTACTTCACCGATGAAGGCGAAGCTATCTTCGAGCGCAGGCGCTCAAACACCGATTTGCTCGTGCCGCAAATCGGCGTGTGGGTAAACTTTCGGGAAGCGGAAAAAGCCGATTCAGAAAAAATCAAAAACAAAAGCAAATGAATTTTACACAAACCTTCTTCTCCCGCCAGTTCCGCTGGGAAATCGTGCGCATCCTGACGGTGGGTGCAGCCAGTCTGCTGTTTTACCTGGAGCTAATTCCGTTGCCCGTTTTGTTGGCGGCAATGGCGTTCGGCTTGTATTCTTTGGTGAAATCAGCGGCGACGGATTTGATAAAAGAGCGGAAAATCGGCACCGAACTTTTCATCACCGTCGCCGTCGTGGTTTCCGTGCTGGGCAAGGAATACCTGGCAGGAGCGGTCGTGCTGATGATTATTTTGATTGCCGAATACATCGCCGAAGCAAGCGGCGAGCGAGCCAGGGCATCCATCAGGGAATTGATAGGCTCGACGCCAAAAACCGCCACCCTCAAAGCCAGCGGCACCGAAAAAACCGTGCAGATTGACGATTTGAAAGTCGGCGACATCGTGCTGGTGAAGGCAGGTGAAAAAATCCCGGTGGACGGAAAAGTGACGGCGGGCGACGGTGCAGTGAACCAAGCCCCCATCACAGGAGAGAGTTTGCCGCAAGAAAAAACGGCGGGCAGCGAAGTCTTCGCCGGAACTATTCTTGAAGTCGGCGCACTCGACATTGAAATGACCAAAGCAGGCAAGGACACCGTTTTTGCCCGCATCATTTCGCTGGTCGAAGAAGCTGAAAGCAACCAGGCGCCCATCGAAAAATTCACCGACAAGGTGGCTGCCTGGCTCATCCCGGTTGTGTTCGTTTTTGTCGCCGGGGTTTACCTGTACACACGGGATGTCAAGCTGGTCATTGCGCTGCTGATTTTCACTTCTCCGGCAGAACTGGGTTTAGCGACACCTCTTGTGACGATTGCCGCCATCGCCCGTGCCGCACGGGAAGGGATTTTGGTGAAAGGCGGTTTGTTTTTGGAAGAGCTTGCCAAGATTACCACCATCGTTTTTGACAAAACAGGAACGCTCACCGTCGGAACCCCCGTGGTGAACCGGGTGGAAATCACCGACCCTGCCTTCGATGAAAAACGTTTGGTGCAACTGGCAGCCGCCGCAGACCGGCGCTCCAGCCACCCGCTCGCCAGCGCCATTCTGGACTATGCCGAAAAGCTGAAACTGACCTACGGCGAGCCAAGCCGGTTTGAAGTCGTCAAGGGGCGGGGTGTGCTGGCAGAGGTGGACGGCAAAGTCGTTTTGCTGGGCAATAAAGCATACATGGAAGAAAACCAAGTGCCGTTGCCCGCTACTTCGCCCAACCTTTCCGATACTGCCATTTACCTTTCGGCAGACCGCAAGCTGGCTGGCGTTTTCTACGTGTCCGACGCCATTCGGGAGGGAGCGAAAGAAATGATTGCCGGTTTGAAAAAAAGCGGCGTCCGGTACATCATCATGCTCACCGGCGACAATGCGGAAACGGCAAAACACGTCTCCCAGCAAATAGGCATCACCGAATACAGAGCCAATCTCCTGCCGGAAGACAAAATCAAAGTCATTAGGGAATTGCAAGCCAACGGCGACAAAGTGGCAATGGTCGGCGACGGCATCAACGACGCCCCGGCGCTGACGCAGGCGAACGTCGGCATCGCCATGGGCGCTGCCGGAACGGAAGCCGCCATGGAAGCCGCCGACATCGTGCTGATGCAGGACAAGCTGGAAAAAATCGCCCGTGCCCGTGCCATTAGCAAACGAGCCTTTCGCACCATCAAGGAAAATATTTTCGTCGGCGTGGGTGTCGTCCATGTGGTCGGAATTACGCTGGTCCTGCTGAAAATAATCGGTCCCGTGGAAGCTGCCGCCATCCATTTGTTGCCCGACACTTTGGTGTTTTTGAATTCCATCAAACTGTTGAGGATAAAGATCGAAGAATGAATGCACGACTACTTCATCGGGTAGCCGCCATCAAAGTCGTCTGCTGGGAATTGGCACTGACGCACCGGGCAAGACGCCACTTCCTAAGTAAATTAACAAGAAAGGCGTGAAATCCCTTTTTCAAAAAGTCATATAATGCTAAACAGAATCATAAACTTTTCCCTCCAAAACCGCTTGCTCGTCATCGTAGCCTCGGTTTTGCTCATCATTTTCGGCTCCGTCGTCGCCTCCCGCATGGAGGTGGACGTGTTCCCCGATTTGACCACCCCGACCGTCGTCGTGCTCACCGAAGCGCACGGCATGGCACCGGAGGAGGTCGAAAAACTGGTCACTTTCCCACTCGAAACGGCGGTGAACGGGGCCACCAACGTGCGCCGGGTGCGCTCGTCCTCGTCGGCGGGCATCTCGATTGTCTGGATTGAATTCGAGTGGAACACCGACATTTTCAAGGCACGGCAGATTGTCAACGAGAAAATTATCGCCGTCGCCGAACGCCTGCCGACGGGCGTGGGCAACCCAACGATGGCCCCGCAGGCGAGCATCATGGGCGAAATCATGCTCATTTCATTGACCGCCGATTCGACTTCGATGATGGATTTGCGGACGCTCGCCGACTGGAATTTGCGCCCACGGCTTTTGGCAGCGGGCGGCGTGGCGCAGGTCGTGGTCATCGGCGGCGAGTACAAACAGTATCAGATTTTGGCTTCGCCGCAAAAAATGGCCGCTTTTGGCGTGTCGCTCGCCGAACTTTTGCACGCCGCCGAGGGCGCAAACGGCAACTCGTCGGGCGGTTTTTTGAACCAATACGGCAACGAGTACATCGTCCGGGGCATGGGTAGGACGAGCGATTTGGCGGAACTTGGAAAATCCGTCATCAAAACGACAGCGGCTGGCGTGGTCAAAATCGAGGACGTAGCGGAACTGAAAATCGGTGCCGCCCCCAAAATCGGCGACGGCTCGCTCCGGGGCGAACCCGCCGTGATTATGACCGTGATGAAACAGCCCGCCACGAACTCGCTGGCATTGACCGAAACGATTGACAAAGCCATCGCCGATTTGCAAAAAACGATGCCGGGCGACGTGAAAATCAATACCAAGATTTTCCGGCAGGCGGATTTCATCAACGCCTCGATTTCCAATATCCAAAAAACGCTTTTGGAAGGCAGTCTTTTCGTGGTCGTCATTTTGTTCCTGTTTTTGATGAACTGGCGGGCGACGGTCATTTCGCTGCTGGCCATCCCCGTCTCGCTCATCGTCGCCATTTTGACCTTGAAATGGCTCGGTTTTACCATCAACACGATGTCGCTCGGCGGCATGGCAATCGCCATCGGCGCACTCGTGGACGATGCGATTATTGACGTGGAAAATGTTTTTAAACGACTGAAACAGAACGCCGCCCTGCCCATTTCAGAAAAAAAAGGCGTTTTGCAAGTCGTGTTCGATGCCTCGGTGGAAATCCGGACGAGCATCATCAATGCCACCTTCATTATCATCGTGGCGTTTTTGCCGCTGTTCGTTTTGTCGGGCATGGAGGGCAAATTGCTGGCACCGCTGGGCATTGCGTTCATCGTTTCGCTGTTCGCTTCGCTGGTCGTGAGCATCACATTGACCCCTGTTTTAGGCAGTTATCTTTTGTCGAACGAAAAAATGTTGCAGCGGCAGCACGGCGAATCTTGGCTCGTGCGGCGTTTGCAAAGCGGCTATTCTTCGGCTTTGAAACGGGTGATGAAAGCTAAAACGGCGGTACTGGTCGCCTCGGTTTTGATGCTGGCGGCGGCGGTTTTTGCGCTTTCGCAATTGGGCAGGAGTTTTTTGCCTGAATTTAATGAAGGCTCGCTGGTCATTTCGGCGGTCAGTTTGCCGGGCATTTCTTTGGAAGAAAGCAACAAAATCGGCTCGCACGTCGAGCGGGAACTTTTGAAAGTCCCGGAAATCCAAATCACCACCCGCCGCACGGGTCGGGCGGAACTCGACGAACACGCCCAGGGCGTGAACGCCGCCGAAATTGATGCGCCGTTCATTTTGAAAGACCGCAGCCGTACCGAATTTATGGCAGACGTGCGGACGCACCTCGCCAATGTTTCGGGCGTGAACATCACCATCGGGCAGCCCATCGGCCACCGGATTGACCACATGTTGAGCGGCACGAGGGCGAACATTGCCATCAAGATTTTCGGGACGGATTTGGCAAAACTGTTTTCGCTTTCCAACGAAATCAAGGCGGCGATTACGCCGATTTCAGGTTTGGTGGATTTGAGCGTGGAGCAACAAATCGAAATCCCGCAAATCCAAATCAAGGCAAAACGGGAGATGCTCAACCAGTACGGCATACCAGTCGTGCAGTTCAACGAGTTTGTCGATGTGGCGTTTGCGGGCGAAAAAGTGTCCGAGATTTATGAGGGCAACAAAAGTTTCGACCTGATTTTGCGCTTCGACGATGCCAACCGGGGCAATATCGAGAACATCCGAAATACGATGATTGACGGGGCAAACGGGCAAAAAATTCCACTTTCCTACGTCGCCGATGTAGTCAGCACATCCGGCCCGAATACCATCAACCGGGAAAACGTGCAGCGGAAAACAGTCGTCTCGGTGAACGTGGCGGGGCGTGACCAAAAAAGCGCCGTCGAGGAAATCCAGAACACGATTGCCGAAAAAATCACGCTTCCGCCAGATGGCGGATACCGCATCGAATACGGCGGTCAGTTCGAGGCGGAAGCGGAAGCCTCGAAAACGCTGATGCTCACGTCCTTGCTCTCGCTTTTGGTGATTTTTCTCTTGCTTTTTCAGGAGTTCAAAAACCTGAAAACGGCATCCATCATCTTGTTGAATTTACCATTGGCATTGATTGGCGGCGTGTTCAGCATTTGGGTCACGTCCGGCATTTTGAGCATCCCGGCCATCATCGGCTTCATCACGCTTTTTGGCGTGGCGACCCGCAACGGTATTTTGCTCGTTTCCCGCTACAAAACCTTGCAGGAAGAAGGCAAACCGCTGTACGAAACCATCATGGAAGGCTCGGTTGACCGTCTTTCCCCGATTTTGATGACGGCTTTGACGGCTGGGCTTGCGCTCATCCCGCTGGCGATTGCGGGCGATTTGCCGGGCAACGAAATCCAAAGCCCGATGGCGAAGGTGATTTTGGGCGGGCTGCTCACTTCAACTTTGCTGAACATTTTCGTGGTGCCGGTGGTGTATTTTTTGACGAATAGGAAAAAATAAACACATAGGCACATAGGACACATAGGTTTTCACAATTGACTGAAAATCAAAAAACTATGTGTCCTATGTGCCTATGTGTTTCAAAAAATAGACTTGCAACATGAAAAAGTTGAATCATCAAGAAATAACCAATCTCCTCGGCAACGAGGCGGATTACTTGCTGAACCACGCCTGCAAGACCATTTCAAAAACGGACTTGCACCTGCCGTCGCCCGCTTTTGTGGAGGAGGTTTTTGCCCAAAGCAACCGGAGCATCCCGGTGCTGCGGAGTTTGGCGGCCTTGTACCAGCACGGTCGCTTGGCGGGCACGGGCTACCTGTCCATTTTGCCGATTGACCAGGGCATCGAGCACACGGCGGGCGCATCGTTTGCCCCAAACCCCATGTATTTCGACCCCGAAAACATCGTCCGTTTGGCCATCGAGGGCGGCTGCAATGCGTTGGCCACGACCTTCGGCAACCTCGGCATGGTGGCCCGGAAGTACGCCCACAAAATCCCGCTCGTGGTCAAAATCAACCACAACGAACTGTTGACCTTCCCGGTGAAGCACGAGCAAATCATGTTCGGCTCGGTGCGGGAGGCTTGGAACTTGGGGGCGGTGGCGGTCGGGGCGACCATTTATTTTGGCTCGGAAGGCTCGAACCGCCAAATCATCGAAGTGGCAAGGGCTTTCGAGGAGGCGCACTCGTTGGGCATGGCGACCATCCTTTGGTGCTACACCCGCAACAACGGATTCAAAAAAGACGGCATCAATTACGAAACCGCTGCCGACATCACCGGGCAGGCCAACCACCTCGGCGTGACCATTCAAGCGGACATCATCAAACAGAAAATGCCGGAATCGAACGGCGGTTTCACGGTCCTCAATTTTTCAAAAAGTTCGCCGAAAATGTACGCCGAACTCGCCTCCGAGCACCCGATTGACCTTTGCCGATACCAAGTCGCCAACTGCTACATGGGCCGGGCAGGACTAATCAATTCGGGCGGCGAATCGAAGGGCGCATCCGATTTGGCGGACTCTGTGCGGATTGCCGTCGTCAACAAACGGGCGGGCGGCACGGGCCTGATTTTGGGGAGGAAGGCGTTCCAACGCCCCTTCAAAGAAGGCGTCGAACTGCTCCATGCGGTGCAGGACGTGTATTTGGAGAAGAAGGTGACGGTAGCCTGAAAACGGAGCGGGACTATCAGGTGGCGGTGGCGGAGTTGCTGCGGTACAGGCTTTGAGCGGTTTCGGTTGTTTAGCTCCATCTCGATGGAATTAGCCAAAAAAGGTTAAATCAAACAGTTATGCCAATGGACAACTCGGTCCTGATTTTCATCAAGAATATCCTAACGCTTTTCGTCCTCGTGGTTGATGTTCGACTGCGACGGAGGCGAAGGGCAAAAAGACGGAGGCGAAGGGCAAAAAGCGATTCGTCCCACTGATTTGGGAGTAAGTCCTGTGGCGGCTTGACAGTATGCCCGAAGCCGCCCCGATGGATTTTACGGCCAAAATCAGTTATTCCTTCATCACTTTTCAATCATCGAAACATGAAAAAAATCCTTTTCCTCGCAATGCTCGCTGCTGGTCTGCTGTTGGGCGCTTGCCGTGAAAACCACTCCAGCGGTCATGGCGACCACCAGCACACCCCCGGCGACACGTCGCACCAGCAAACTCCGCCTGCCGACACGGAAAGTCACGGTCACGAACATGCTCCCGGCGACACGTCGCACCAGCAAGCTCCGCCTGCCGACACGGAAAGTCACGGTCATGAACATGCTCCCGGCGACACGTCGCACCAGCATTAAGACCATCTTCAGGGAAGCCTTCAGGCATAAATGCAATGCAGGGCGGCTTCCCCACCTTTTAACTTCAGTTTTTATGAAAAATCCAATTCGTGTTTTCTGGAAAACCATGCTTGCCATGTCTGTCCTGATAACCATTACCCTCATGGCTGCCTGCGGCAAGGACGACGACAAGCCCGCTGTGGATTGTAGTAATGTGACAGGAGCGACCTTCACCAGCAACGGCGGCAAGCTCGCCGCCCTGCTGGAAACAAAGTGCGGTATCTCCGGCTGCCATGCCGCTGGCGGCACGGGGGCAGCGCATTGGGAATGGGAAGCCGACTATGCTGCCGTGCAACCGCATTTTGACCACATGCTCGATGCGGTGGAGGAAGGCGAGATGCCGGAGGCAGGCTCCACTACGCTGACGGACAAGGAAACGGACTTGCTGTTGTGCTGGAAAGAGGCGGGGTTTCCGGAATGATAGGATTAGCGAAGTGCGGCACTTGGCTATCGTCTCGTTTATGGCTATTCAATGGGTAGCTGCTGCTGCCATTTTTTCTTGGCAAAAAATTCATGGGCTACGAAATGATACAACAACTCGGCATTTGGGGCTGGCTGACCAAAGATGAGCGGAAGCAACTGTTGGCGGCGGCAAGCGTGGAAACAGTGAGGAGGGGCAAGGTGCTGTTCCACGAAGGTGAGAAGGGCGACCGGGTGGGGCTGCTCGCAGCCGGAAAACTACTGCTGGTGCAGCCCGTCGCCAAGCATGAAGACGTGGTGTTGCATGTTGTGCGCCCCGGTGAGCTTTTCGCCGAAACGCTGCTGATGGCGACATCCTCCACCCATGAGTACAGAACGGAAAGCTTCGAGGATAGCACAGTGGTGTTCATTCCCGTGGCATTGTTTTCAGAAATCGCCCATCAAAACCCATTGGTTGCTTCCTACCTGTTCAGGCTTGCACTGGAGCGGATGCGCCGCACAGATACCAGGCTGCTCGAACTGCGCTACCAGACCGTTGAGTTTCGCATCAGAAAGATGCTCCGGGAAGCAATGGGTGCGGAGGGCAGGCGGTTGAAGAACGGCGAGGTAGAGTTGGCTATGCGATTCTCTCACAGGCTTATCGCCCAGCTGTGCATCACTTCAAGACAGAGCGTGACCATCATCTTATTGGATTTGAAAAAACAGGGCATCATCCGTTACAACCGCCACCACATGGTGGTGCGGCAGCCGGGTGTGTTGTGATTTTTTATACAGACATTAGAAATGCCAAACAAAGACACAGGTGGCGGTGGCGGAGTTGGTCAGTTATCGGTTGTGAAGATGATGGGCGGTGGCAGTATTAATCCTAATTTTAAGCCTTTCAAATAAACTATCATTGTCAGAGCCATGAAATGGATTACCCGCCACCGCCCGAAGATTGACCGCATCGCCTGCCCTTGGCTCATCCGGCGCTTCATTGACCGGGACGCCGAAATCATCTATGTGCCGGACGGCGAGGTGAAAGCACAAGCCGAGGCGCTCGGTGCCACTCCCTTCGACGTGCCGGACGTGGAGTTCACGCACTACGGCGACCATTGCACCTTCGACTATTTTCTCAAAAAATACCAACTCGACGACCCTGCCCTGCAAGTGCTGGCAAACATCGTTCGGGGCGCAGATACCGACCAGCACCATTTGGCGGAGCAGGCACCGGGGCTTTGGGCAATCTCGGCTGGGCTGGCGCACAATACCCCCGACGACCACGAACTGCTGCAAAAAGGCATGATGCTGTACGATGCGCTGTACAGTTGGGCGAAGTTCCACCGCCATGAAAAGCACACGCAAAACCCAATGGAGCAGTTGCTGCTCAATGTTTTTCACAAGTTCCTGGACAGCAAGACGGGAGCAAAAAAGCGGATACCAGCTTGGGCGAAAGAATTGAAAGAAATCATCCAAGACCAGATTGATACCAACCTGGCCCTGAGCCTGAAGGAAATTTCCAAAGACCTCGACCTCAACCCCGCCTACCTGAGCCGGGAGTTTTCAAAATACTTCGAGGACCTGTCCTTCGGCGAATATATCCGCAAGCTGCGCATCGAAAAAGCCCTGCAATTACTGGGCGACCCGGCGTATTCGCTCACCGACATCGCCTACCTCACGGGCTTTTCCGACCAGAGCCATTTCACCCGCATTTTTAAAAAGCACACCGGGGAAAACCCTTCCGGCTACCGGAAAAACCTCCAAAAAAGTAAGCTTGATACAAAAGGTTAGCTGTGTTCTATTTTTTGGGGAAAGCGGGGCGCAGATTTGCGCCAGCAAACAGTTTTTACCATGAAATGGATTACCCGTGAGCGACCGAAAATCGACCGCATCGCCTGCCCTTGGCTGATTAAAAACTTCGTGGACAGCGAGGCGGAGTTCATCTATGTGCCGAAGGAACAAGTGTTTGAAAAGGGAAAGGAACTTGGTGCCATTCCCTATGACATCCCCGGAGCGGAATACTCGCACGAGGGCGAGCGCTGCACCTTCGATTTCATCCTCAAAAAGCACGGATTGACCGACCCCGCCCTGCTCCAACTTGCTGCAATCGTGCGGGGTGCGGACACCGACCGCTTCGACCTTGCACCACAGGCGGCAGGACTTTGGGCCATCTCGGCAGGCTTGTCGCACAACATCCGGGACGACCACCAAATGCTGGCGGTCGGCATGAAAATATATGATGCACTTTACAGTTGGGCGAAGCACGTTTCCGCTGAGCGGCACACTTGGAACCCCAACTTCTAAATCAGCACCGATGGATACTTTGGAAAAACAGGCAACAATCAAACAAACGCCGATGCAGATTTTCCGGCGCTTCCTCCGCTTTGGTTGCCTCGCCTGGGGCGGGCCAGTTGCACAAATCGCCATGCTCAGGCAGGAACTGGTGGAAGAAGAAAAATGGGTCACGAAGGAGCGCTTCAACCGGGCGCTTGCCGTCTATCAGGTATTGCCAGGGCCGGAAGCACACGAGCTTTGCGTCTGGTTCGGCATGATTGCAGGAGGAAGGCTCGGCGGGTTTCTGGCAGGGCTTGCCTTCATGCTGCCGGGCTTTCTGCTGATGTTGGCGCTGACCTGGTTTTACGTTCAGTTCGGCATCAATTCGCCTGTATTGCTGGCCGTGTTTGCAGGTTTTCAGGTGGCGGTGATTGCGCTGATATTTTCGGCGGTGCACCGCATTGGGAAACATGCGCTGGTCAACAAGGAATTGTTTGCCGTCGCCCTTGTTGCCGCCGTCGCCACCTTTTGCGGCGTGAGTTTTTTCATCGTTCTTCTTGTTGCCGGAACTGCTTACGTGCTTTGGACGAGAAACAGCAAGGCCGCCGCCGTTCTTGCCATTGTCTTGCTCGCCTTTTGTGCATGGACTTTTTCACCGGAAAACTTCCTTGCCCAACCTGCCGCAGCGTCTGCCCTTCAAGGCGATTCGGTGGTTCACACAAACAACCCGCTGGCGGTTTTCTTTACAGGACTAAAAGGTGGGCTTCTCACCTTTGGTGGGGCCTACACCGTCATTCCATTTATCCAACAGGATGCGGTGATAAACAATGCTTGGATGAGCAATGAACAATTTCTCGACGGCATCGCTCTATCTGGTATATTGCCTGCCCCGTTGATTATCTTTTCCACGTTTGTCGGCTATTTCGGTGCAGGCTGGCTTGGGGCGGTCATCATTACCATCGGGATTTTTTTACCTGCTTTTTGCTTTACCCTCATCGGGCATAACCTGATAGAAAAGGTCATTGACAACAAGGCATTGCACAACTTTCTGGACGGCATCACCGCAGGTGTCATCGGGCTGATTGCCGTCACCGCCCTCCAGCTTTTTCGCTCGACGATTGGCGATTGGTTTTCGCTCGCCATCTTTGCTGTTTCGCTATTTATTCTCTACCTGATGAAAACAAGGTTCACTGCCGTTTTTGTGATTGTCGGTTCAGGATTAATCAGCCTTCTTTACCATAAAATAATGTAAGCGATGAATAGAAAGGATTTTATCAAAACCTCGACCATCATGGGAGCGGCGACGCTGCTGCCTACCAGTTCGGTCTTTGCCAACAACATCAATGAAAACGGAATTGACAAATTGGTGGATGCTGACGGCAATTTCGCTTTGCAGCCCCTGCCCTACACCGAGACCTTCCTCGAACCCTTCATGGACGAGGAAACCGTCCACCTGCACTACACCTTCCACCACGGCGGGGCGGTAAAAGGGGCGAACAAGGACTTGCAGATGATACGCAAGGCCTTGGACGAAAACGCCGTGGAAACGGTGGACTATTGGACAAAAAAACTCGCCTACCACCTGTCGTCGCACGTCCTGCACACCATTTTTTGGACAAACCTTTCCAATAAAAAAACAGACCCATCCGGCGAGTTGCTGCGGCGGATAGAAAAGGATTTCGGCAGCTACGACAAACTGAAACTACTGCTCGCCAAAACCTCAAAGGACGTGGACGGCAACGGCTGGGGCATTCTTGGCTATCAGCCCTTCACCGACAAACTGACCATCCTGCAATGCGAAAACCACGAAAAGTTGACCCAGTGGGGCGTCATCCCGCTGTTGGTGATTGACGTTTGGGAGCATTCGTACTATTTGAAGTTCCGAAACCGTCGGGCTGAGTTCGTGGACAACCTTTTCCAAATTATCAACTGGGACAACGCGGCGCAGCGGCTGGAAATAGCGCAGCGGTTGATAAAATGATGGAAGTTGTGGTGTATCTGTACAAAAAAAACGCCCGTTTTCCATGTACGAAAACGGGCGTTTTTATTTCAACTTATTTTACACTAAAATTGTGCATTAAAAATCAATACAAACCTTTTTTTGATGCAACCCAAGATTTACGCCTATATCCGCATCTCCAAGGACACTTCCGACGCCGAAAACCAGCGACACGAAATCCTCTCACACTATAACAATAAGGTGTCGCCGGAATGGGTGGAGGAGGTGGTCACTGGCAACTCCAACGCCGATGACCGCAAGCTCGGCGAACTCATCGAACGATTGCAAACGGGCGACACGCTCATCGTGGCGGACGTGAGCCGCCTCGGTCGCCGGTCGCTGGATGTGATGGAGACGGGTGCCCGCGTTGTGAAGAAGAAAGCCAGGCTCATCGCCTGCAAGTCCAACCTGGAACTGAAGGATGACATCGGCAGCGAGGTGATGTTCTTCGCCCTGTCCCTCGCCGCCCGCATTGAGCGGGAGATGATTTCGGAACGCACCAAGGCGGCGCTGAACCGCAAACGGTCGGAGGGCATGGTGCTCGGCAGGCCCAAGGGCAGTACCAATATCAACAAAACCCTGCTCGAAAACGAGGCGGACGTGCGGCGGCTCGTGGCGGCGGGGGTGAGCGTGAGCGCCATCGGGCGGGCGTACAAGTTGAACCGCAGGACGGTGACGGTGTTTTTGAGGGCGAAGGTGTTGGGATTGGATAGCTAAACCAGTTAACTTTTATGATGCTCTTCCGTTCAACAGTCCAAATCAAATCAACATGGATACGCGGGCAGCTTTCAAAGAATTCATTCTTGAGTTCATCCCAATTAGTTACAGCATTTCCCCAAAGCATTCTACCGAATTAAGACGCTTTGCAGAAGTTTTACAACTTGTCTTCAAAAAGAAGTTTGAAATGGAACTGCCCGAGGATGGCAGCTTCTATCTTGATTTGTTGCAGGAAATCGGTTATCCCCTGAAGTTTGAGTTGCCTGAAGATTATTTTAGAACGCATACTGAGAAAGACTTCAACATGATTGGCCATTCCGTTAGAGTGCAATGCTCGCCAAAGGTGGTCAGGGAACTAAAGTATGCCCTTTACGACTACACCGGGATGCCAGCGGACAAGGTCTCTGTCGGGAACAGCTTGCGAGAGCAGATGGAGTTGTTCAAGGAAAGATTGGAGAGGTACTCGTAACTTTACAGAAAAGCAAGGGTGCTTGTCTAAATCAACTTCCCGTTATCTCACGTATATTACAGTCCCCTGCCTTTCGTTTTTTGACAACACCATCCGAAACTTGGGCCTGAACTCAGGTATGCCTAACTCAACAACGCCTTGGAAAAAATGCACCTCCTTGGGCAGTCCGCTGATGGCGGGCGGTGGGGTACGGTCTATCCAATACCGCTTGTCGAACACTTCTTTGTCGGTGTACAGTGCCAATTCGGGGATATGCTTCTTACTATTCTGCCACAGCATTTCCACCTGCTCCTCGTCAACCAGTTGAAATAGAGGTACGGCAGGCCGTGGATGAAGGTCGAGGAAGCCGGGGATGTTCCACCGAGCGTTTACGGCAACAAAATATCGTTCCGCAATTAGATGGGCATTGACCAGCGAGCAGCCAAAGCAATCATGCCCGAATCCAAACGCATCCTCCCAACCAGCTACATCCTTCCAATGGGGATGGTAATTGTAAAAAAGGTACAGCGGAATTCCCTGGTGCTTGATGGCGTATTCGAGCAAAGCATGAAGCTGGAACTTGCCGCCTGATTGGTGGTTGATTTTCTCGTATTTGCCAGATGGGTAAAGGCTTTTCGCTTGGGTTGGGAAAAGGATATATCCGTCGCCATGTTGAACGAAGACCTCGATGTCGTTGCCATTGGCGCTTTCGTCACGGGCTTCCAGAAGTCGCAACTTGGGGGTTTCTGTCAGTTGGGCAAATTCCAGCAAATCGAAGATGAGGTTTTGTGTGATGGTAGTCTCGAAGGTCTTGACCTCTTTATACCGCTGGCAAAAGCCAAGCCGCCGCCAGGTGCGCTGGGAAAAGGCTTTGAGGAAGTCGGGGAGTTCAGTGTTTCTGAGTTGCGTTAGAAAATCGTTTTTCATAAATGTCTGTCAGTCCCTACCACCGTGGTTCAGTGTGTTGATTACCTCCTGTTCCTTTGGTTGCAATGAGTCAAAAATCTCTTTTGTAAAGGTGTATATCCGCGTAAAGTCTTTGACAAGGAAACTCGTCAGGAACGATGCCTGCATGATGGCGACATATTCAGCCGTTGTTTTTTCATCATCCGTCAAACTGTCGTTTTGCACGACGCTCCAATAGCAGGTATGCGCATGGACGGATGAAAACGAATACCAGTCCTGAAAATGGCTCTCCTTCAAGCCTGTGTTCTTAATCATCTGCTCGATGGAAAGCCTCCATTTGCTTTTGTCGTTACCAATCAATGAAGCTGCCGAAAATCTCCATGCCGCTTTGTCCAACAGGAAATCCTGTCGGGCTTTATCCAAATCCATAAAGAAGCCAACCCCCCATATTACCTGTTTGATTTCCTCCATTTTCTTCAGTTCAGCAGCCAAATCTACTTTCGTGTCCACTGGACGAACATAACCCTGCCTCGTCTTTAAACCGTCCAGTTGCCACAATCTGAAACGGACTATTTTTTCTTCCATATCACATTTTGCGTCTCCGAAAAGGTGAAAGAAAACAGCATAGTTTTCGTATTGAATTCTCAGCAACGTGACCAAACTTGAAAAATCTACAAAGCGGACTTCCTTTCCATTTTTAACGAGGTAAACATCGTTGGAGAAAAGGCTTTCCAAGGTGTAGGCTTGGGCGAGGAATTTTTTTGCAATTTTTTCGGAGAAAACGAACCACCTATTATCAGCCTTAATGTGAGCTTCGGCTGCATCCACCATTTGACCAAGCACTTTGACTGTCAATTTGTAACCGCCAAAAGCATTGACAATTTCCTCTTTCGAGGGTGGGGTGGTTGCAACTCGGTTGTTTCTCAAAGTGTTCATTTTTATCGTTGCTCGGTAAAACGGAGTGGGTATTGGTCTTTAATGGAGTGAAAAATCCTGCAATAGAGGCTATTAATGAAGAATATGCAAGTCCAACCCACGCCGATAATGGTATTGATATCATACTCAGTGATGTCGTTTTCAGAAAAACACAATTCTTTTGGAACGGGAGTTATCCGAAGGTTTTTAGCTTCTACGCCTTCCCTCCTAAGGTCAAAGGTCAGCTTTTTCCAGTCGCCATTCATCAACTGTAACTCGTGGTAAAACTCGACCCACTTCAAACGTAAACATGGGGTGGATTTATCATTGAAATCCACTTCATGAACTATTCCATTCCTATGAACCAAGCAGTTCCTTGCATTATTGATGGAGGAAATTTCTTCCTTCAACTCTAATTGATATTTAAGGAGTTTTTCGATTTGCTCGATATGAACTGGCAAGTGAGCTTTCTTGGCTTTGGTTGCAATGCTCTTTTTCAGTTTTTCAGCTTCTTCCACGGAAGCTATGGGTTTGACCTTGCTATCCTCCGCTGCTTTTATGAAGTGGAGAAACTTGTTTGCCTCTTCAAGGCATATCAAGATGGCGGCGACAAACTCTTCAAATGCCTTTTGGTTAAGCCAGTTGATTGAAAGTCGTCTCAAATCTTCTGTGGAAAGGTTTTCAGACTTGATGCCTCCAATTATAAATGGAAGCTCATCGGTTGGTAAGGGCGTTTCCCTGTAATCCATAACTGCAATCGAGTTGTGGTGAAGGAATTGGGTGAACCTGATCGTGTTCCCTATGTGTTCGAAGGCTTTGTTAGCGATGTCTGAAAAAGTAAACTCGAAATCCAATTGTTGAATGGGCTGAGACATTTCTATTCGATGTTATATTGATACGAAGAAAGAGAAATTAGAAGCTAAAAATTCCCACAAGCTAAGATAATAGGCTTTTTCCGACCGGGCGGGCCACAACTACCCCGCCGCAAAGCCCAGCCAAGCGCCAAGCTGCGGCACGGCTGCGGGTGGGGGAGGCGGTGGCAAAACATCAACCATTCCATTTTGCGGGTCAGCACGGGCTACATGGTTCGCAGCCAATGAAACCCGTTGAGCCAAAAAGCAGGGGCGGCGTCCCCCGGATGCCGCTGCTGCTGCGGGAGCGCCGCCGCTGCCTGTTGAGTTGTTGCATGAAGCGATTGGCAAACTGGCTGCGGCGGTGCGTTGGGGGTTTTGCTGGCTGCACCGCTGAAAACGGGTGGGCGGGGGAGGTGGGGGAAAATCAATCATCAAGAAGTTTTATTACAAGCTTACAATGCAGCAGTTTTAGCCTCAATACAACCCAAACAAGACAGTATATCCCTGGTAATTTGATTCTTCATTATATCGAAATCCGAATAATTCAGGCAGCCACTTCGACCTTCCCGGTTTAGGGCATTCAATCGCCGACGCAATGCAATTACCTCGTTTTCAAATTCATGGAGCGGTTTGCATTCGCAATGGCGCAGTAGTATATCCAGTGCTTCTTCAAGCCTGTCATCCCCAACAAAGGTTTTTGCCCTTTTGAAGTCACCACCCTTTCCGCACTTGAAGCATATCTTGAATAATGGCAATTCCATTGTATTTAAATTATGCTTCAAATCTCAGGTTGCACAACTCAAAATGAAAGGACACGGAATTTCAGCTTATTTATAGGCACTTATCTTTTGTGGGTCAGCCGGGGCTACATGGTTCGCAGCCAACGAAACCCGTCGAGCTGGAAAGCAGGGGCGGCGTCCACCGGATGCCGCTCCTGCTGCGGGAGCGCCGTCGCTGCCTTGCGTGTCGAGGCAGGTTGTCGGGCTGGCAAGGCTGCGGCGGTGCGGTGGGGTTTTCGTTGGCTGCACCGCTGAAAACGGGTGGGCGGGGGAGGTGGGGGATTTTTTAGTTGGCAGTTCGACAGTTGGCAGTAGGTCCTTTCAGGATGACAAATGCGCCCCTTTGTCCGTCAAACCGGACAAAGGGGCGTTTACTTTCAGGCTGGCACTTCGTCGAGTAGGGGCAGGACGTGGGTGGCGTTGAACTCCGTCAAGTCCAGCACGAGGTCGAAGCTGTCCTCCTCGATGGCGACGAGGTAACGCCACTTGAAATCTTGGTAAATCTTCCGGGCAACGTCCTTGTCGTAGAGTTCGTGGCAGATGGCGTAGGCGAGTTGCGCCGGGCCGCTGCCGCCATAGCCCCAATTGAAACCGTCGGGCGAATGGCTGACGTGTTTCAGGCTTTTGGCATGACTCAATGCTTTGCCATCAAGCCAGGCTTTGCAGTTGCCGCCGTGCGCCATTTCGGGTCGGTAGCCTTTCAATTTTGCGGTGTTTTCCATGATGAGAAAAAGTTGAATGATGAATGAGAAATTCGGGCTTAGACGGGTTCATCCGCCGTCGGCCTGGTGTGTTCGGTAGGCTCTTGGTTTTCGTTGACTTTCAAAGGGGCAATCAGATAATCGGCGGCACGTTGGGCGGCGCTGGCAGCGGTCATCAGCAGGCGGGCGTCGCCGTGGAGGGCTGAAATCCAAGATTGCAGGTAGGCGGCGCTGTTCTCGACCAGTTCCTCCATGACGATGCCACAATGGGCGCACAGGAAGCAGGCGGACATTTCCGCCACGAGTTCTTCCCGGCTGTACTTTTCGTCGCCGAATTTTGCAGGTTCAATCCTGTTGAGGCGGTTGGGGTGTCCCGTCCAATGGCTCAACTCGTGGAAGTAGGTCAGGTAGTAATGCTCCCGGCTCTGGAAGTCCGTCAGGGCGGGCATCTTCACCACATCGAGGACGGGATTGTAGGCGGGTTCGCCGGGGCGCAATTCGTGGGGGTTGGCAGTCAGGACAGCTTCGCAATCCCCAATCCGGGTAGGCGTTTCGGGTTGCTCGTCAATGAACATATCGGCGGTGAAGCCCTCGATGTCCAGCACGTTGAAAACTCGGTACTCGGACACGAAAGGCACTACTTTTTCAGCCTCCCGCCTCGTGTCCACCCGCTTGCCGTCGGCGTCGAAAAACAGCATTTTCCAGAAGTAAACGGGCAGTGATTTTGCACCCTTACGGATGCGGTGTCCGGCGTCGCTGATTTGTTTGAAAGTGGCGAAGCGTGGCACGTCGTGGCCGTCGAGCAAAAAGCGGTTGATGCCCGTGTAAACGTGGCCGCTGAAATGGTTGCAGGGTGCGCCCAACCTGACCCTGTGCCAAGTGCGACGCCACGGCACGACGCCTTTTTCCAATTGGGTTATAATTCGGGCGGTCATTTCTTGGAATTTATCGGTTGATTTTGGCATGAAAATCATTTTTTAAAGTTAAGTGAAAAACCCGCCGTCCGCATTTGGCGTGGCGGCGGGTGCGCTCCGGGCGGAGCGGTGGCGACAAACAACAACTCATTTTCAGTTGACCCAAAGGGGCAAGCGGTTACACGGTTTGCAGTTTTGCAGTCAAAAATGTTTATACCCGCTCGCCTGATTCTTGGAACTTGCGCAGCAGGTAGCGGTATTTCTTCCTTCCCTTTTCGATGAAATCGCTGTCCCTGTGGAAGGGTACGATGTGGACGGCGTAGGGCGGGCGTTTCTGTACCCCGATGAAATAGAACCATTCGGCACGGCTGCCGTCGAGGTAGAAAGCGGCTTGACGGTCGTAGTCGTACACGTCGAGCAGTTCGGTGAAACGTTCCCCGCTCCATGCGGACGTGGTTTTCACGTCGAAAACCGCCTTCCGGCAAACGATGTCATACTGCGCTTTGCAGGGCAAGCCCGTTGCCCGGTCTTTCCAAACCCTCGGCTTTTCGTAGGAAAGCCGTTTGAACTTCGGCTGGCTGGCAAGGAAGCCGCCGAAGTCGCCGATATAGGCGTCCCGCATTTGCCGGATGGCTTCCCACTCGGAGGGGCGCAAGTTCCAAACCGGGTCGCCGCTGCGGGCGTGTTCAAGGGCAACGGCGTGGAAGGCTTGGCCGAACACGAGGCAGCGCTCCGGGTAGCGGATTTCCTCGCCCTGCAATTTGGCCTTGAAGCGGGTGAGCCGGGAATTGCTGATGGCAGGGATTCTGCGGATATGGTCGTCCGGCAACTCAGCAAGCGGCACGGATGCCTCGAAGCCCAAATGACTGAACAAGTTCAGGTAGTTCACGAGGCTGGCACGGGTCAGGCACTCGGTTTTTGCCGTCCATTTTACCAGCATGGTTTCGAGCGTTTCGCTGGTCAGGTTGCTGTTGATATTGCCGTAGGGCGTTCCGAGGATTTGGCTGGCAGGGGCAATAGCGAGGTCTGCCAAGCGGGTGTTGGTGGTTGTCATTGTCGTATTTTTAGAAGGTGAGAGGGCGAGAAAGTGAGCAGCCACTACCCTACCCTTTCGGTGATAGAAAGATTGAAAAGCGGCGGCTTCCCTGCGGGGAGCAGGAACAGCCGCCACCAAGCAAGTAGATGGTACGTTCAGGCTGCGACCGCTGCCGCTTCTGCCTCCGCCTCGGCGGGCTGGCCGTTCAATTCGATGACCGGGTGCGGGGGGTTCCAGTTCAGGGCAAACTCGATGCGGGCGTCCCCGGTGGTGGTTTCTTCCCGCCAAAAATTGATGCCCTCCGTGACCCGGAAAAGGGTGTCCTTATCGCCCTTATCCAGCTTTTTGTAGCTAAACTCCGCCATGAAATACTTCTTGCCGGGGGCGTCGGGGTCTTTGCACTCCTTCTCGACGGGGCGGGCGGTGATGACCACATCGCAAGGCGTCACATCGTCGTAAAACATTTCATTGGCTGCCAAGCGCATAAAGTTCTCGACGCTGTACCCGTGGAACAGCACGGCGCACACCTGACGGGCTTCGTTGAGGAAAAAGAACTCCGCCCAGCGCTTTTTGCCCATGCCCAAAATATTGTCGTTGAAGATGCGGTAAGCAATGGGGATGAAGGAAAACTCCTCCCCTTTCTTGGTCAGCGACACGTCGCCATTGAGGTTGAAATTGCCCTTGCTGGCGTCGAAGCGGATTTGGCGGGGGTAGCCGGGCAGGTAGCGCAGGTTGTGGACTTCGCCCGTCTTTTTGTCAATCAGGTTGCCGTTGGCACTGGTGATTGGAAGCAGATTTTTCATAGTAAATAAATAATTAATGTGAATTAAAAAAGGTGCAGTGTTTGACTGGGATACTGCGCCCCCTGCCCAACCTGTTGCCGCACAGGGAGGGAAAAGCGGTTTCTCTTTCAGATTTATCCCCAACGGGAAAGGCTATTTCTCAAAGGAATTTCTACCGAAAACTAAGCCCGTACTACTTGCGCAAGAGGAAAAGCGGCAGGGATAACGCCCCCTGCCGTGGCGGTTTTCTCACAGTATGTCAAAGCAGCAATTCAAAAAGCATCTCCGCCAACTCCCTCTCCTCCAGCCCAGCCCAAGCGGTGATTTTGTAGCGGTCGCCACCTTCGGAAAGGATGTCGGCCTCGATTCCGACAACCTTGCATTTCCGGTTGAAAAAACGGTGGGACTGCTCGGTGAAGGGCGGCACGATTGGCAACCTGCCATGCAAGCAAACCACCTCGTATTCCTGATAGCCGGGGGTGATGCAAAAATGCTCGGCGGGGCGCAAGGTGCGCTCCTCGTAATAGGCTTCGGCGGAAGCAATTCGGGACGCCTCGACGCTCTCGGATAGGTAAGCTGTGTTTGTCATTTGTCTATGATTTTTAAGTGTTTGATAGTTCAAAAATACAAACAAAAATGCTAATTAACAAGGCTTGTCAAGTTTTTGAAAACATATTTTTATCAAATATAAAACACAAATAAAAGTGCTAAATTAATTCCTATTTTAACAGATTCAGTGCAACTAAAGAGACATTAGAAGCGCCGATAAACACATAAAAAATAAACTAAACCTATAAATAAAAATATAAAAACAGACAAAAAAAAGTGCCAAATAATTATAAATACACAAACAAAAGTGCTAATTTAGTGGCAGATAAAAACAACCACTGAAAGATGGCAACGACAAACACCACCAAACAGGAAGCAAACCGGGCAAGCGCCGCCGCACACTGGGCGAAAAAGGACGCCGAAGCCGCCCGCCACGCCGCACAAGCAAGCGAAGCCACCAACCCGGAGCGGAACGGCGAAGCCCGCCGCCACCACGCCGAAGCGCAGCAAGCAAGCTGGGAAGCACAACAAGCCGCCCGCAAAGCCCAAGCCGCCAACGACCCGGAAACGGCAGCCCGCCACGCCGCCGAAGCCGAGGCCGCCGCCGAAAAAGCGAAGCAAAGCCGCAAGGCTGCCGAAGCCGCCGCCCAACAGGATGCCCCAGCGGACGCACTGACCCAAGCCGCCCGCCACGCCGCCAGCGAAGCACAGAAAAGCGCCGAAGAAGCAGCGGAAGCCAGGCAGGAAGCCCAACGCCAAAACCTGAAAGAAGCCAGCTACGGCGACGTGCGCAACTACAAAGCCGCCCACGCCCACAAGGAAGCGAGGCAACAAGCGGCACGGGCGCAAGCCGAAGCCGAAGC
The DNA here is from genome assembly GCA_031426435.1 of Saprospiraceae bacterium. Taxonomy (GTDB): domain Bacteria; phylum Bacteroidota; class Bacteroidia; order Chitinophagales; family Saprospiraceae; genus UBA6168. Next base: position 38,879 of record JANPLH010000352.1, read on the forward strand.
AGCGGCCCGCAGCGCCGCATGGACGAGCTACCACGAAATAGAAGGACTGAAACAGGAAGCGGCAAAAGCCGCACAACGCCACGCCCGACGAGCTGCCGAAGCCGCCCGGAAAGCGAAGGAAGCAGCAAAAGCAGCGAAGGAAGGGGCAAGGGAAGCCAAGCAACGGCACGACGAAAACCCCACCGACCCGGAAGACTGAACGACAACAACGGCGGGGGCAAAAGAACCCCCGCCCCAAGTAACCAAGCCCCGACCGAGAACAACGAGGGAGCGGGCGACGCACACGCAACACCGGACGGGCAAAGCGAGCGCCCAAAAGGAAAAAAAGAAAAAGGA
>JANPLH010000353.1:0-18404 GCA_031426435.1 Saprospiraceae bacterium
AGGTGACCAGAATGGGTCGTAGTACGCCATGTCAACGTAAACGGGGTCAAAATAATTGAACCCGTAGTAAGGACGGTGAAAGCGGCGAATGCGAGACGTGTAATAATAATCGTAGTCATCGTACTCATCGTAGTGACCGTACTCCTCATCATCATAGGCTGAATCGTCATTGTTCCGGTCACTGTTGTAGTTGTCCGAAGATGACGTGTTCGACGAATAGTAATAGTCGGAGTCTTTGTCAGGGTCATAGTACACATCGTCGTACTGTGCCTGGCTGGTATTGACCAAGCCGAGAACAAAGCTTGCGACTAAGGCGAAGAGCAACTTATTCTTTTTCATTTCAGATAATTTAAATTGGTAATTACTTCGACGCTCTCTCTTCCGAGTTTGCAGTCACGAAATTATTAGCTTTGCAGCACTTTTTCTGTTAAGGGGTCGCTAAATTTCAAAATAACCCCTGTTAAAGTTTTTTTGCTGACACGTTCTTCTGACGAACCAAAATTTTGAAGTCATTTAAGGAACTCTTAAAACGCTTGGGGTTTTGGTTAAAAAGAGCCGTTTTGCGGCTTTTTTTTGTTAAAACAAACTATAAAGGTTCAGGTTTCAAAAATTTCTGAGCCTTTCCCGATTCTTCGGGGTTTCACGGGGGCGCAACATAAAATCTGAAACCCTTGCATTTCGCCACCGTTTAAAAATCTAAAATCCCAACCCTTAAACCATTTTTCAAGCAATCCCAAGTTCAAATTAGCAGGTAACCCCTTTAAATCCGAAACCAAAAACTTGAAACCACCTTAAATTTTATGGCAAAAGAAATCACATCCAGAGAGCAGAATTATTCCCAATGGTACATTGACATCGTACAAAAAGCCAATCTCGCCGACAATTCGGCGGTAAGAGGCTGCATGGTCATAAAGCCAAACGGCTATGCCATTTGGGAAAACATGCAGGCACAATTGGACAAGATGTTCAAGGAAACGGGACACGTCAATGCCTATTTCCCATTGTTTATCCCTAAAAGCTTCCTCAGCCGGGAAGCACAGCATGTCGAGGGCTTTGCCAAAGAATGCGCCGTCATCACGCACCACCGCCTGATGAACGCCCCGGACGGCAGCGGCGTCGTCGTTGACCCATCGGCGAAACTGGAGGAGGAACTCATCGTCCGCCCAACTTCTGAGACCATCATCTGGGACACCTATCGCACCTGGATCAACAGCTACCGTGATCTGCCGCTGCTCATCAATCAATGGGCAAACGTGGTGCGCTGGGAGATGCGTACCCGCCTCTTTTTGCGCACGGCGGAGTTCCTTTGGCAAGAGGGCCACACCGCCCATGCCACCAAGGAAGAGGCTGTGGCCGAAACCCGCACCATGCTCGACGTGTACGCCACGTTTGCGGAAGAATGGATGGCCATGCCTGTAATAAAAGGTGTAAAAACCGCCAACGAGCGCTTCGCTGGTGCGATTGACACTTATTGTATAGAAGCAATGATGCAGGACGGCAAGGCGCTGCAAGCAGGTACTTCGCACTTTTTGGGGCAAAATTTTGCGAAAGCATTCGACGTGAAATTTTCCAATAAAGAAAACCAACAGGAGTACGTTTGGGCAACGTCGTGGGGCGTGAGCACCCGGCTCATCGGGGCGCTCATCATGACCCACTCTGACGACGACGGCCTTGTTTTGCCACCAAAAATCGCCCCGACGCAAGTAGTAATCGTGCCTATCCCAAAGCCCACACCTGAGATTGACGAGGCTGCCAACAAACTGATGAAGGAGCTGCGCTCAAAAGGTGTTCGGGTGAAATACGACATGGACGACCAAAAGCGCCCCGGCTTCAAGTTCGCCGAGCACGAGATGAACGGCATCCCCGTCCGCCTCGGCATCGGTGCCCGTGACCTCGCCGAGGGCAAGGTGGAAGTGGCCCGCCGTGACACCAAGGAAAAGGCCAACCACCCTGTGGAAGGCATCGCCAACCATATTATCGGCCTGCTCGACGAGATTCAGCAGAACCTTTTCGATCGTGCCGCCGCGTACCGTACCGAGCATACCACCCCTGTTGACAATTTTGACGACTTCAAAAAAATATTGGAGGAAAAGGGCGGCTTTGTGAGCGCCCACTGGGACGGCACTTCGGAGACCGAGGAAAAAATCAAGGAACTGACCAAGGCTACCATCCGCTGCATCCCGCTGAATAACCCACAGGAAGACGGTAAGTGCATTTTGACGGGAAATCCGTCGAAAGAGCGGGTGCTGTTTGCAAGAGCATATTGAGGTATGGAGGTATGAGGTATGGAGGTTTGCCCTCTCCACCATACCTTCATACCTCATACCTCCATACCTTATTCATGGATACTTTTACCCAACTAGCCCTCGGCGCCGCCTGCGGCGAGGTAGTTTTAGGCAAAAAAATCGGCAACCGGGCCATGGTATGGGGTGCCTTCGGCGGTATCCTGCCCGACTTCGATGTGGCCGCCTCCTTTTTCACCGATGAAATAACGGCATTGGCTTTCCACCGAGGCTTCATGCACAGCATCACTTTTGCGGTACTGGCAGCGCTGGGACTGGGCTGGCTGGTAGAGTGGCTGTACCGCAGCGGCTCGTACCGACGGCGAGGTTACAAATTCTTCGTCATGGCAGCCGTCATGGTATTTTACCTGATGCTGATGGCTGGCATCCGCTGGGTTTTCCGGGATGCAGTGCAGACTTGGACGCACCTCGCCGTGGCCGTTGCGATTGGCGGCGGTTTAGCTTTTTTGATTTGGAAAAAATACGTCGCAGCGGAGCTGCAACAAGTGGAAGCCACCCGCTGGAACTGGGTTTGGCTCTTTTTCGTCTCCATTTTCACCCATCCGATTTTGGACTGCTTCACGGTATATGGCACGCAGCTTTTTCAGCCGTTCAGTAACTATCGGGTTTCGTGGGACAATATCTCCGTGGCTGACCCCGTCTACACCATCCCGCTGGCGCTGGGCTTTATCGTGGCCGCTTTTATTGCAAGGGAAAAACGGGCGAGGCGCATCGCCAACTGGACGGGCATTGCGCTCAGTTCGGCTTACATGGCTTTCACGTTTTACCACAAGGCGGAGTTTGAGCGCATCTTCAAGGCATCGCTAGCGAAGGAGGGCATCGAGTACCAGCGCATGATGTCCGGCCCGACCATCCTCAACAACATGCTCTGGCTCGGCGTGGCGGAGGGCGACACGGCTTATTACCACGGCTACTATTCGTTTTTCCAAGATGAAAAACGGGTAAAAAACTTCAACGTCATTCCCAAGAACCACGAGAAGCTGGCGGGCTATGAAAACGACCCGACGCTCAAAACCCTGCGCTGGTTCTCCAAGGATTTCTACAACGTCATCACACGGAAGGATGGCCGCTTGCAGTACAACGACATGCGCTACGGCTCCTTCAAAGAGGGCTTCAAGGACGAAAACGATTATGTTTTCAAGTTCATTTTGGAGGAAAAGGACGGCAAGCTGGAGGCCACGCAGTCACGGGAGGGGCGGAAGATTAATGGGGAGGAGTTTTCAAAATACATGGATAGAGTGATGGCAAGAGGCAGCGAGTGAGCAATTTCACTTCCACAGCCCCACTGGATACACCCCTCTCCCCGTCATCTCCGCAAAGGCCGCCTGCACCATCTCCTTGTCTTCCCGGTAGGTGACGCCGTACCATTTTTCGTCGTTGGGGAGCACCTCGAAGGTGGCCGTGTTGTTGTTGATGAGGTCGTTGGCGAAGCTGGAGATGTAGAACTCGGCCTTGGGGCTGGCGGCATTCGCCGCAACGAAGTCATTGAAGCCGACTTGCAGCAGCTCGAAAATATGCGGATGGAATCCCCAGATGTTCATCGAAACCAAGGCGCTGCCGTCAAGGGGCATTTTCCCGCCATTTTCACCATTGTAAAAAACGCCGTCCGCTGTTTCCTCAATGCCCGTACATTCGGTCACGGTGCGCAGCAAATTGTTTTCGTCCATCGAGCAGACACCACGAGAGACGGCCCCGTTTTCCGAAAGGGTGTTTTTCAGCACATAGCCCACCATTGCATAATTGGTTGGTTGGCAACTGTTTACAAGAAAGTCGGCCATTTTTTCAAAACCCGAATAGCCGTAAAAATCGTCGGCATTGATGGCCACAAAAGGCTCTTTCACCACATCCTTAGCTACTAAAACGGCATGACCAGTGCCCCAAGGCTTTGCTCTTTCCACCTGCCCTTTTACGGCTGGCACGAAGGTATCTGGGCCTTGGAAGGCATAGTCCACAGCGATTTTCCCCTCCCATCGGCTGCCGATTTTGTCCTTAAATTCCTGCTCAAAGTCCCGCCGGATGACGAACACCACTTTGCCAAAACCCGCCTTGATGGCATCGTAAATGGAGTAATCCATGATGGCTTCGCCAGCTTGGCCAACTTCGTCGAGTTGCTTAAGACCACCGTAGCGGCTGCCCATTCCTGCGGCAAGTATGAGTAGTGTGGGTTTCATTGAAATGAGATATTAAGTTATTGAGATATTCAGGTAAATCGGGGGCGCAAACATACCAGTTTTTGGCAATTTTGCAGACTTCGTCATCCCTCATCCCTCATGTCTCATCCCTGCATTATCTGCTCCGTGTGTCGTTTCGACTCTACCGGGAAGATGACCCGCTCGATGACGCCTTTTCCATTGATGATGAAAGTGGTGCGCAGCAACCCGTCATAAGCTTTACCGAAGGTGAATTTCGGCCCCCAAACGCCATAAGCCCGGATGATAGCGTGGTCTTCGTCCATCAGCAGCGGGAAGGGCAGGCTATGTTTTTTGATGAAACCTTGATGCTTTTTGGCGCTGTCCGGGCTGACGCCGAGGAGGTGGTAGCCCGCATTGCGAAGCACCTCATAATGGTCACGTAGGTTGCAGGCCTCCACGGTGCAGGTCTCTGTATTGTCGGCGGGATAAAAGAACAGCACGAGCTTTTTGCCCTTGAAATCGGCAAGCGAAACGGGGTTGCCCTGCTCGTCCGTGGTCTTGAATTTGGGGGCTTTGTCACCCGGCTTTAAATGTGTCATATCTTTTGTTTGATTATTTAGCATGTTTTGATTTGCTGCGCAAAAAACGGGCTTTCCGGCAAATGATTGCCATGATTTTCATCAAAAACCTTCGCCATTCCCAGCGTTTCCATCAGCGGTATATCTTTGCCCACCCAATCACCAATCACCAGTCACCAAATATGAAAATACTCCTCCTCGGCGGCGGCGGCAGGGAACACGCCTTCGCTTGGAAAATCAGCCAAAGCCCGCACTGCACCAAGCTATACATCGGCCCCGGCAACCCCGGCACAGCAGCGCACGGTGAAAACGTGCCGCTCGACCCCGAAGACAATGCCGCCGTCCACGATTTTGTGGTGGAAAAAGGCATCCAGATGGTCGTTGTAGGCCCCGAAGCGCCGCTCGTCAACGGCATCTGGAACTACCTGCGCCGCTACCCAAGCACCTCGCACGTGGCCGTCATCGGCCCATCCATGCAGGGGGCGAAGCTGGAGGGCAGCAAGGCGTACGCCAAGCGATTCATGCAAGATTTCAACATCCCGACGGCGGGCTACCGGGAGTTTTTTGCGACGAAAAGCGCACTAGCGCTCAATTTTCTTCGAAAAAAAGCCACCCTACCCATTGTGCTGAAGGCCGACGGACTGGCCGCAGGCAAGGGCGTCGTCATCTGCCAGGAGCGGGACGAAGCTGTGGCGGAAATGGCAGAGATGCTGGGCGGGAAATTCGGGGGGGCCAGTCGCAAGGTCGTAGTCGAGGAGTTCCTGAGCGGCATCGAGTTCAGCGTTTTCGTGCTGACGGATGGAGATTCGTACCAAATACTGCCCGTGGCCAAAGACTACAAGCGCATCGGTGAGGGCGATACCGGGCCGAACACGGGCGGCATGGGCGCCGTATCCCCCCCACCCTTCGTAGATGCTATAATGATGAAAAAAGTAGAGGAGCGCATCATCAAGCCCACCATCGCCGGTCTGAAAAAGCGCAAAATCGAGTACCAAGGTTTTATTTTCATTGGTTTGATAAAAGTCGGCGACGACCCGTTCGTCATCGAGTACAACGTACGCATGGGCGACCCCGAGACAGAGGTCGTGCTGCCCCGCCTGAAAAACGACCTCATGGAGCTGTTCCTCGCCGTGCGTGACCGCCGCCTTACCGAGGTGAAAATCGAGGAGGACGAGCGGGCTGCCACCACTATCATCCTCGCCAGCGGCGGCTACCCTGGCGTCTACCCCAAGGGCAAGGCCATCACCGGGCTGGAAACGGAGGGCAGCATCGTCTTCCATGCTGGCACTAAAACCGTTGACAACCAATTGGTTACGAGTGGCGGGCGGGTCATGGCGGTGACTTCCTTGGGGAAAACCTTCCGGGAAGCACTGGCCGTTTCCAATAAAAATGCGGCAGCAATTGAGTTCGAAGGGAAGTATTTTAGGGGGGATATTGGGTTTGATTTGTAGATTTTAAAAAACTTTGCGGAGCAAAAACACTATTTTTGTAAAAAATCTGAACCATGCAAGAACTCATCAAACGTATTACTATTGACCCAGAAGTTTGCCACGGTAAACCAACTGTTCGTGGCTCACGCCTGATGGTGGCCACCGTGCTTGAACTGATGGCCAGCGATATGACAGTTGATGAAATTTTGGTTGATTATCCAGCGCTGGAAGTGGCGGATATTAAGGCTTGTCTTCAATATGCCGCCATGCTGGCGAAGTTTCAAAGTATCCCGCTGGCAGCATGAAATTTCTTATTGACGAACAACTTCCGATTTCGCTGGTCAAATGGCTGGTAGTTCAAGGCTTTGATGTCATACATGCAACTTCGTTGGGTAAAAACTTGAAGATTTCTGACAAAGCAGTGTGCAAGGACAGCATGCTTAACCAACGAATAGTTATCAGCAAGGATATTGATTTCCTCAATAGTTTCTTGATTAAGAAAGAGCCATGGAAACTCCTTTACCTTACCACAGGCAATATTGCCAATCGTGAACTGGTGGCGTTGTTTCAATCCAACTTGACTCAAATCATCGAGTGGTTTTCCAAGGCCAACGTCATTGAAATGAACAGGGACACACTTGCCGTTAGGGCTTGAAACCCATCGCCGCCATGCTTCAAAAAGAAAAAGTTATCACCGCAATAAATCCTTGCCCGATGAATTTACCATTGACGACGTGGTGGAAACCCTCATTGTTTTGCAAAAAATCGAAATTGGCTTAAAGCAAGTTGAAAACGGCCATGTTCTTACCACGGAAGAAGCCAAAACAAAATTGAAGTCAAAATTCCCTCACCTTGAATTCTAAATCCTTCCACGCCACTGGCAAACTCCTCCTCACCGCCGAGTATTTCGTGCTCGACGGGGCGATGGCGCTGGCACTGCCCGTGCGGCTTGGGCAGAAATTGGAAATTGGAAAATTAGAAATTAGTGAGGCCAAGCTCCACTGGCGCAGCTTGGACAAAAAAGGTGAGTGTTGGTTCGAGGCAAAATTTGACCCTGAAAACTTCCACCCCACAGAAGCCACCGATACCGCCATTGCGGAGCGACTCCAAAAAATACTGCAAGAAGCCCGCAACCTAAACCCCCACTGGTCACCAATCACCAATCACGAATCACTAATCACCAGTCACCTCCAATTCCCCCGTCTCTGGGGCCTCGGCACCAGTTCCACTTTAATTTATTTGGTGGCAAAATGGGCAGAAGTTGAACCGTTCGAGTTGTCGGCACGAACCTTTGGTGGGTCGGGCTACGACATCGCTTGTGCTGGGGCGGATGGCCCGATTTTGTACAAACTTGAAAACGGGAAGCCGAAGTTCGAGCGCTCCGATTTCCACCCTCCATTTCACAACTCGTTGTATTTCATTTATTTAGGAAAGAAGCAAGATAGTCGGGAAGGCATTCGAAATTATCGGTTGACGGTTGACGGCTTACGGTTGACGGTGTTGCCTGGGCTGGTCAGCAAGGTATCTGACTTGACAATGTTGTTTTTGGCTGCGCAAACCCTGCCCGAATTCGACGACCTTATCCGGCAGCACGAAGAACTGGTGGCGGAAACCATCGGCTTGCCACGGGCCAAGTCACTGTTTTTCAGCGACTTCTGGGGCGAGGTGAAATCGCTCGGCGCTTGGGGAGGCGACTTCGTGCTGGCCACCAGCGACCGCCCGATGGAAGAAACCCGGCGCTATTTCAACGAAAAGGGCTTCGAAGTGTTCTTGCCTTTTGACGAGCTGATTTTACAAAGAAAATAATCACGCAACGCCGCAACGCTCGCAACGCATTGAAATAGAACACGTTGCGAGTGTTGCGGCGTTGCGTGAGAAAAACCACCCCAGCGAGAATGGCTGTTTGGTACAACGGAAATATCACCCGAATCGAAGATTCATCGCCAACCACGAAGCGCTTCTGGTTGGAGGTGGATGGCGTTGAGCATTTCGACTTCAAGGCCGGGCAGTTTATCACGATGGACCTGCCTATCGGAGAAAAGCGCAACCAGCGTTGGCGCAGCTACTCCATTGCCAGTGCGCCCGATGGTTCTAATTTGCTGGAGCTTTGCATCGTCCACCTCGATGACGGCTTGGCGAGCGGCTATCTTTTCAACGAGGCAAAAATTGGCACCACCATCAAATTCAAAGGGCCAGAAGGGACGTTCACGCTGCCGGAAAGCATTGAAGATGAATTAATTATGGTCTGCACCGGCACGGGCGTGGCGCCGTTCCGCAGCATGATTTGGCAGGTTTTCAATCGCAATATCCCGCACAAGGGCATACACCTCGTCTTCGGCACCCGCACGGTGGATGGGGTCTTGTACCAAGAAGAATTTGAGGCGCTGGCGCAACGGATGCCCAGTTTCCGCTACTCAGTCGCACTGTCGAGGGAGGAGCGGGAGGGCTGCCATCACGGTTATGTCCATGATATTTACCTGAAAACATACGCCGAAAAGCGCCCTGACCGCAGCTTCTACCTCTGCGGCTGGACGAAGATGGTGGACGAGGCGGTGGCCAACCTCATCGTCAAAATGGGCTATGAGCGAGGGCAGGTGAAATATGAATTGTATGGTTAATAAAACTTGATTCCCGCTTTTCTGTTACTTTTGTGGACTGAATCTAAATAAGAAAATTGTTCAAAATATGAATACCGCAACCGCATCACCCGTCATGCTCTATACCGAGCAGACGCCAAACCCCGAATCGCTCAAATTCGTGACCAACCGAATGCTCTACCGGGGCACTGCCGACTTCCGGGAAGAAGGACTGGCAAGGGAATGGTCGCCACTGGCCGCATCGCTGTTCGACCAGCCGTTTGTCAAGGGCGTCTATATCACCAACAACTTCGTCACCATCACCAAGGAGTTCAACTACGAATGGGCGGACGTCATGCTCAAGTTGAAGGACTTGATTAAAAAATTCGTGGAAGATGGCGGCGAAATCCTGAAAGAAGGCTACGCCGAGGCCATGCAGGCCCAAGAATCGGAACGCACGGCAGAGCAGTTCAGTGGCGAGGACGGCGAGCTGGCACTGCGCATCAAGGAATTGATTGACACCTACGTGAAGCCCGCCGTGGAAATGGACGGCGGCAATATCGAGTTCCAACGCTACGAGAACGGAACGGTCTATGTCATGATGCAAGGCTCGTGCAGCGGTTGCCCATCCAGCACCGTCACCCTGAAATCGGGCATCGAAGGCATGCTCAAGCGCATGGTGCCAGAGGTGCAAGAGGTGGTGCAAGAGATGGGGTGATTTCAGTTGGCAGTTCGACAATTGGCAGTTGGCAGTCATGGGCTGCTAAAATTGCAAATACATCGCTGGACTGCCAATTAGGTTAGCATATGAAAAGGCAAAAGTGGGCTTCCCGTTTTTGCCTTTTTTGTTTGGTGGCAAACCAGGATTATCGTCTAACTTTCCCCTTCCATTGCCGGAACGGCATACCCTAAATTTTTATCGAAATGAATCAAGACGACTTCGCAAAGCAAATGGAAAAGGCGTTCAAGGATGCCCTCAAGCAATCCGACAAAATCGTTGAAGACGCCAATAAAATCTACAAAAAAGCCGAGGAGGAGCTTGACGCTGCCAAGGAGGCCCGCCGCATCGCTGAAAGCACGGGCGAGAAGATGGCCGACGAATTTTACGAAGGAAAACGCAAGGAATTCATCGAAGCCACCCGAACCGAGCTGCTGCGCAACCTCGCCCGCAAGCATATCGAACTGGGCAAGACCAACCGGGAAATCTCCCTTTGGCTGGACGTGGAGCAGAAATTCGTTCAAAAAATACGAGAGGTGGTGGAGCGGGTAGTCAAGTTTCACGGAGAAAAGCCCAAGCGAACCTTATTGGAAGGCAACCCGAAAATATTTTACAGCGGCGACCGGGATGGCTATTCCATCAATTTTGAGAGCCTGGAGGGCAGTTTCACGATGTGGCTGCAGTTCGCCCTTAATGAGACCATCCTTATTGGCGTGCCCAACCGGGAACAGTGGGAGGCCAAGACCGGAATCCCGCTCGAACGGCGGGAACTGGTGTTGACCTATATCGCAGAGTGGGTTCTGGAAGACCAGGTCAGCGGCCAGGGGTCGTTTTTGGTTGGGGAGGATGTAGTGACGATTTATAGGGAGGCCAAATAATTTTAATTCGGCTAAATTTAAAGACCACAATTTTTTATGCCTGTAAAAAGCTTAATTTTCGCTATTATTTTTCATTAAAATTTGTAACTCCCTGATTTCAAAAAAGAAATTTCTTAACTTTCGCCCGCAAATAAACTCAACCCTGACAGGGTTTGAGCACCTGCCTTGGCTTGAGAATTCCTCTCATTTTAAACTTACGAACATGAAACAGTCACTCCAAATCCTGCTCTTGGTGGGTGCGATTACAATTGAAAGCATTGCCATTTCCTGCCAACGGCAGCGACAACCATTGCAAACCAGCACTCCCGTTTTTACCAGCTTCTGTGCTCCGGCAAGTGCCATACTCGCAACGCCTCCAGGCTTCGACGGTACGCTCACGCCGCTGTTCGCGGGGCTGACAGAAAAATTCACTTACCCGGTCACCACGAAATCCAAGGCTGCGCAGAAATACTTCGATCAAGGCCTGATGCTCGCCTACGGCTTTAACCACGCCGAAGCTGCCCGTTCCTTCAAGGAGGCTGCCCGCCAGGATCCCGACTGTGCCATGTGCTATTGGGGGTTAGGCTACGTACTTGGACCAAACTACAATTCGCCGATGGACGTCAACGTGTTGCCAGAGGCGAACATGGCCGTCATGGATGCGACCTTGCGCATGAACAATGCTACACCAAAGGAAAAAGCACTCATCAATGCACTTGCCAAACGTTACCCGAAATCGAAAGAGGAAGATGCAAAGCCATTTCATGAGGCGTATGCCAATGCGCTCGGCGAGGTGCGGAAGCAATTCCCCAACGACCTTGACATTGCGGCCATGCACGCTGAAGCATTGATGGACCTGCACCCTTGGGACTTGTATGAGAGCAATGGCACGCCAAAACCTTGGACGCCTGAAATTACGGGCATCATCGAGGGCATTTTGTCAAAGAACCCACGGCACCCGCAAGCCATCCACCTCTACATACATGCCACGGAAGCCAGTGGCCATGCAGAAAAAGCAGTGCCGTATGCCAACACATTGCGCAACCTGGTGCCGGGAAGCGGCCACCTCACTCACATGCCTTCCCACATTTACATCAACACCGGCCAATACCACGATGGCACGGTTGCAAACGAGCGGGCCGTAAAAATGGACAGCCTCTACTTGGAAACCTGCAATGAGGCGGGCGTTTATGCATTGGCCTATTATCCGCACAATTGGCATTTTCTAGCCGCCTGTGCTGCCCTTGAAGGAAAGGGTAACCGGGCTATAGAAGCCAGCCGTTTCATGGCCGACCACGTGGTGAACCGGGACATGTTGCGGATACCCGACCTCGCCACATTGCAGCATTATCTGAGCATTCCGCTGTTCATTCAAATCAAGTTTGCTAAGTGGGGCGACATCCTGAAAGAACCTGCACCAGAAACCGATCTGGCCTACCCCAACGCCATTTGGCACTATGCACGGGGCATGGCTTTCAGCGCCAAAGCAGATTACACTGCCGCCCGACGTGAGCTTGCCGAGGTTGAACGGTTAGAAAAAGACACCTCTATCGCCAACCTCACCATCTGGGGCTTCAACAAGCTGACGGACGTGACCCGCATCGCCCGACACGTGCTGGAAGGTGACATCGCCTGGCGGCAAGGCAAGTACGACACCAGCATTGAGTTGCTTCGCAAAGCAGCGGAATTTGAAGAGCATCTGCTTTACCAAGAGCCACCTGACTGGTTTTTCTCAGTGCGCCACCTGTTAGGCCATGTGTTGATTAAGGCAGGTAGGTTTGCCGATGCAGAAACGGTTTATCAAGAGGATTTGAAAAAATGGAAGGAAAATGGTTGGGCGCTTATTGGCCTTCATCAATGCCTCGTCAAACAAAACAAAACAGCGGAAGCCCAAGGTGTCAAGAAACGGTTTGACAAGGCCTGGCAATATGCAGATGTAACTTTGAAAAGTTCGGTTTTATAATGACAAAAGGCGATGATTAGCATTCTGCTAAAATGAGAAATGGCAATTCAAGTTGCGTTGAATTGCCATTTCTCATTTTTTGGGAAACTACTCAACCTTTCTTTTTCCCCTTACTGTGCCCATTTGAATGGCCTTTGCCTTGATGAGCCTTTTTCGCTTGGCCTGGCGGCATGCCATGTGGATGTCCTTTCACCACATAATATTTAGGGTTGTTGGAGTCCCGTATTACGATTTGCCCTCGCTTGGCTTTGTAGCCTTTGTACTTCTTTTTGTGGTCTGTGAAATAGCGATATGCCTTTGGCTCATTTACGACGACCTTATAGGAGTTGAACAAATTAACCCTGCCGAAACGGCTGGGCAGCGCTGACACAAACGCCCAATCCTTACCATCCAAATACACAAATCGCTGCGCTGGCACATTGTAATATACCTCGTATTCAGGCAGGTAATAGTATTCGACATAATCATAGCCGGTAGGGCCCCACAAGGGCTGCGCTCCAATATTCACTTGCACATTTAATTGTGAAAAGACTGCGCTTGGGCCTATACATGCAAGGAATAAAACCAGGACAAAAAATGATTTCTTCATGGGTAACTTTTTTCGTAATGAATAAATATTCGATAAAAGTTAAACCGTTTAAAAGCAGCCATGTTCAGGTAGGACTGTTAAAATGACCAAAGGGAATCTTAAAGTGGAAGTCAAAAACTGGAATAAGAGCAGCTACCGCTAAAAGAAGTTTCGGAACCCAGTGCTGCCTTAAAACTGTTCCATCAATCATATCGTTCCACCTTGAACTTGCTCAAATCCGCCCGATATTTCCGTTTCCTTCCTTTCTCAAACTCATACACCACCTGCCCCAACTGGCTAAAAAATGGCAGTCCGACCGTCTCGTACTCGTAGTTGTCGTCGTTGAAAATGCCGTCTGCGTTCACATGAATGGTGGCGGCAAGGAAAAACTCCACGCCCGCCTCGAAGTCCACGATGTACGACACATCGGTCAGGAAGCCGTAGGCCCAGCCTACTTTGTTGAAAATGCGGACGTTGGCAGGCATGCGTTCCGTTTCCTTGCGATCGCCGTAGATGAAAAACTTGCAGTAATGGTCCGGTTCATGGTCGTACTTGGGGTGGCGGCTTTCAAGCGGCTTCTCGGACATGACTTGGTAGAGGAAGCTGTAATCGTCCTCCGTTAAATCGAAGCGATGGGCGGGCGGCACGGCCTCCGGGAAGATGACGGCCTGGAGCATGTCGTGGAAGCATTGCAACGAAACATAATTCTTTTTGGAAAAATCAAATGGGCGGCTGATGAGCGAGTCGCCTTCGTAGAAGCCCTTGCCCCGTTGTGTTTCCGTCAGTTGAAAATCCGTTTCGGCACGGCTATAGACCTCACCTTGGTGGTACAACAATTTTTCACCTTCCGGAAGGTATGAATCGTAAAAACTGACAGGGTTCGTATGGCGGTTGGCCTCCTCATCATACCCAGCCACGCCGAGGCGATGCAAGATGCGCACACCGTCGTAGCCCTTCGCCCAAAGCCCGTCGTTGAGTGCCTGTTGCCCCACAAACTCATAGAGCCTATTACTGGCATCGTTGTCGCTGACGATGAATATTTTTTTGGCGTAATGCGCCACCGAGGGCAATCCATTGGCAGCAGTGGAATCTATTTCGGCGGCAGTCTGTGGCGAGCTGACAGCGCCATTTTTCATCACCGAATATTTATCAAAACCTTTGATTTTCAATTGGTTGAGCTTTTCAAGAGCCATGAGCGCTATGGGCATCTTCACCGTGCTGGCCGGGTAATAGTATTGGTTTTTATTCAACTGAAAACTGTACTGCTTGAAGTGCGGACGGTTCTGTTTGTCCCTGTCAATTTGCGTATAAATGATTTGGATATCGTACTGCGAAGGTTTGTCGAGCAGGGTTTGGAAGGCCGCCGGGTGTGATTTCATCAGCTTATGCAGCAGGTTTTTTTGCGCAGCAATGGGGAGGATATTTATCAGCAAAAACAGGGCGGCGAGGCAGGTACGGTTCATCTTGTTTTTTGCCGCAAGATAGGAATTGGAAGTTGAGATATTAAGATATTGAGAAATTGTCAAACCAATCTTATACCCTGCACCTGCCAGTCGCCACGGGGCAGGAAGTTGGCGAACTGCACCTCCACGCTGTGCTGTTCGTAATCGAAGCGGTATTCGCTGAATTGCAGGTCGCTGCCCAGCGATTTTTGTTGCCAGCCGCTGCCCTGCAGTTCGCCGAGCAGCCAGGTGTTTTGCCGAAGGATGCCCCGCAGCCTGTCCAGCATTACATTTTTTGAGACTTGTTGCCCGGTAGCTTCCAAAGCGATATTTGACAATTCAATGGACAAATCCAATGTTTTCATGACGTTAAAAAATTTAGAAAGCGCTTGATATACATTAGTGCCCATTCCTGTTTTTGGAAAATGGGTAACCCGGTATGGGTTAATTTCTTTCTCTTTGCTCTTTCTTTCAAAAACATACGGAAATTTGCCCTGTACAGATTTTAGACAAGGGAGATTAGACAAGAGATATTTGACATTAGACAAGAGACATTAGACTTTAGAAAGGGCAAAGCCAGTTTTGCAGCCCTGTCTAAAGTCTAATGTCTCCTATCTAAAGTCCATTTTCAAGACTTTGAACAAAAATGCGAAAGCTGAAGAAACCAGTCATCGTTGAAAACGTGGAGATAACCGGCATGGCCGACAAGGGCCGGGGCATTGGACGGGATGCCGTGGGCCGGGTGGTTTTTAGTGAAAACGTGGCCCCCGGCGATGTGGTGGACGTGCACGTTACGAAGAAAAAACCGGAGTTCGTGGACGGCTACGCCATCCATTACCACCGCCTTTCTCCCGACCGGGTGCAGCCGTTTTGCGAACATTTCACGCTCTGCGGAGGCTGCCGCTGGCAACACCTGAGCTACGAGGCGCAGATTCGGCACAAGGAACAGGTCGTGATTGACGCCATCCGCCGCATCGGGAAGATAAAGGAGGGCGAGTGCCTGCCCATCGTGCCTTGTGAGGATACGGTTTACTACCGCAACAAACTGGAGTACGCCTTTTCCAACAAAACCTGGATAACCAAGGCCGAAATAGAGGCGGGCATCTCCAACCGGCAGAACGTGCTCGGCTTCCACCGACCGGGTGCCTTCGACAAAATCGTGGACATCAAGCACTGCTGGCTTCAGGCCGACCCCTCCAACGCCCTGCGCCTCACCGTGAAGTCCGTCGCTGACGAAATGGGGCTGACCTACTTCGACCTGCTGGTGCAACAGGGCCTCATGCGACATGTCATGATACGCCTGAGCACCCTCGGCGAGCTGATGCTCATCGTCAGTTTCCACCAAAACGTCCCGAAGAAAATCAAGCAGTTCCTCGATACCGTTATCGAACGGAGGCCTGAACTGACCAGCCTTTTCTACTGCATCAACCCCAAAATGAACGACTATGTGGGCGACCTCGAAATGGTCAACTACCACGGCAAGGCGTTCATCGAGGAGCAGTTGGGGCATGTGCGCTTCAAGATTGGGCCGAAGTCATTTTTTCAGACCAATTCCAAACAGGCCAAAGTGCTTTACGACAAGGTCGTGGAGTTCGCCGGGCTGACGGGCAGTGAAAACGTCTATGACCTGTACACCGGCGTGGGCAGCATTGCACTCTACGTGGCCAAATACTGCAAGCAGGTCGTGGGCATCGAGGAGGTGCCGGAGGCCATCGTGGACGCCAAGGAGAACGCCCGCATGAACGGCACGGAAAACTGCGTCTTTTACGCTGGCGACGTTAAGAACATCCTCACTGCTGAGTTTGCGGAGCAACACGGCAAGCCAGACCTCGTCATCACCGACCCGCCCCGTGCAGGCATGCACGCCGACGTGGTGAAAATGTTCCTGCAACTCGAAGTGCCCCGCATCGTCTATGTGAGCTGCAACCCCGGTACACAGGCCCGTGACCTCAACCTTTTAAAGGAAAAATACCGCCTCGTAAAAATCCAACCCGTGGACATGTTCCCGCACACCCACCATGTGGAGACGGTGGCGCTGCTGGAGTTGAAATCACAGGTTCAGAAGGTTTAATGAAGTTTAGGAGGTTTAGACAAAGAGCCGCTGAAGCTTGAAAACTTCAATAGAACTTGATCCGCCCTCACTAAACCTTCTAAACTATCTAAACCTCATAAACCCAAAACATGAAAGTAAACGGCACCCATTACCGCACCATCTGGCCGCATCCCGACGACAAGCGGGTGGTTCAAATCATTGACCAGCGCCAGCTTCCGCACCGCTTCGTTATCGAGGATTTGGCGACCTTGGAAGGCTTCGAGGCGGCCATCCAGGACATGCACGTACGGGGCGCACCGCTCATCGGCGCAGCAGCAGCTTACGGCATGTATGTTGCGGCTATGTCTGTTGTTGCTTCGCAATTTATGGCAATGCCACAGGTGGCAATGCCTCCTGTGGCCAAGCAATATTTTGATGAAAAAATGCGGGAAGCTGCCGCCCGGCTGAAAGCGACCCGCCCCACCGCCGTCAACCTTGCCTATGCCGTTGACCGGGTGCTGGCCAGCATCGCCTCCGGCAAATCCGCTGTCGAAAAAACCGCCATTGCCCGCCAAACCGCTAGTGACATCACCGAGGAAAGCGTCGCCAACTGCCACGCCATAGGCGAGCATGGCCTGCGCCTTATCCAAGATATCCATCAAAAAAAGATAAAGCAGTTCTCCGCCGAAATCCGAAATCCGAAATCCGAAATCGTCAATGTTCTAACGCACTGCAACGCTGGCTGGCTCGCCTGCATTGACCACGGCACCGCCACGGCCCCCATCTACGCCGCCCACGACCGGGGCATACCCGTCCATGTCTGGGTGGACGAGACCCGACCCCGCAACCAAGGCGCTTCACTAACGGCATTCGAGTTGGGGCAGCATGGTGTGCCGCACACCGTCATCGCCGACAACACGGGCGGCCACCTGATGCAGCATGGCATGGTGGACTTGGTCATCGTCGGTACCGACCGCACCACCCGCACTGGCGATGTGGCGAACAAAATCGGCACCTACCTCAAGGCATTGGCCGCCGCCGACAACGGGGTGCCTTTTTACGTGGCCGTACCCTCCAGCAGCATTGATTGGTCGCTGCGCAATGGGCTGACCGACATCCCCATCGAGCTGCGGGATGCCACGGAGGTTCACTTCATTAGTGGTCTGGATGAAATAACAGGCGAGGTGCGGGAAGTTCGACTGACGCCGCAGGGCAGCCCTGCCGCCAATTATGCTTTTGACGTAACGCCCGCCCGCTTGGTGACGGGGTTGATTACGGAACGGGGTATTTGTGCGGCTAACGAGGAGGGGTTGGTGGGCTTGTTTGCGGAGCAAAAAGAGGTATAAAAACACACAGGACTATCAAAGTAAAACTTTAGTAATGCAGACTTGTTTTCGGGTGCAACCAAATTGACAAGTCAAGTTAAATGGGCAACCAAAACTCAATTTTATGAAAAGAACACTCGTCATCGGCGCATCCACCAACCCAGAGCGGTATTCCTATTTGGCCATCAATTCCTTGAAAAACCACGGCCACGAGGTGGTGGCCATCGGCCGCAAGGAAGGCGAAGTGAGCGGTGTCCCAATTTTCACGGGCCACCCCGACTTGAAGGATATTGACACCGTGACACTGTACCTGAACCTCTCCCACCAAGAAGAATACTACGATTACCTGCTCAATATGAAGCCCCGGCGCATCATCTTCAACCCCGGTGCCGAAAACTTCGACCTGATGGAGCGGGCTTCCGAGGCGGGCATTGAAACCTTAGAAGCTTGTACATTGGTAATGCTCGCAACGGGTCAGTA
>JANPLH010000354.1:0-11157 GCA_031426435.1 Saprospiraceae bacterium
GGTTCTAAACCTTTTATAATGATTGTTTCTGCGTTTTTTTGGCCAAAACGAAAAACGGTACAGTTTCGACCAAAACTGGGCAAAGGCGACACCCGCCAACCTCCCGGTAAAGGATTGCCACGAAATGGTGCAGAACTCGCAAGGCCAAATCATGCTGCTCACCAATGAGACCCGCAACAACCTCATCACTTTCGACCGTTCGGGCAAGGTGTTGGGTGCCTCCGGCAACAATTTCCCCGGTGGCCACGGCCTCAGCTTGGCGGGCCAGGGCAGCGACCAGGTACTCTTCGTGACCGACACGGAACTGAACCAAGTGTTCAAGACCGACAAGAGCGGCAAAACCATTCAGTCGTGGCAGGCCCCGATGGACACGGGGTTGTATGAAAACCCCAAGCAGTTCGTACCAACGGAAACTACCGTGCTGCCCAATGGCGAGTTCTACGTGGCCGATGGCTATGGCCAGCAGCACGTGCTGCACTACGGTGCCGACGGCCTCCTGAAAAACAGCTTCGGGGGACGTGGCGAAGGCGACCACCACCTCGACAACGCTCACGGCATCTGCGTGGACAATCGCAGCGGCGCCCCCACCCTGCTTGTCACCGACCGCACCCGCTGTTGCTTCAAGCGGTTTTCTTTAAAAGGCGAATATTTGGAAAAAATCGAGCTGCCGGGCGCTTGCGTATGCAGGCCGGTCATCCACGGCGACTACCTGTACGCTGCCGTGCTTCGCTCGCCGCACATGGGTACCGAGGCTTCGGGCTTCGTCATCATTTTGAACAAGGAAAACAAGGTCGTCTCCGTAGTCGGCGGTGCCGAGGCTGCGTATAGCACGGACGGGAAACTGCTGCCATTTTACCAGACCATCAAGCTGTTCCAGCACCCGCACGATGTACTCGTGGACGACGAGGAAAACCTGTACGTTTGCCAATGGAATTCGGGGCAGGTTTATCCCTATAAGTTTACGTTGGTAAATTAAGCGCATGAAGCACCTCACTGTACTCTTCTTCTTTTTGGCCTTCCGTAATGCGATGGCACAGCCCCTCCAATTGGCCCCGCCACGGACGCCCAGCACCCGGCTGTTTGCCAAATATGGCCAAACCCTCGCTTTTGATTTCAGGTTGGCGGGTGCCGAAATCCGCTACACCACCGATGGCAGCGAACCGACTGCGGCCTCACCCGTTTACACCAAACCCCTGACAACCAAGGGCTTGAAATACGTGAAGGCCAAGTCGTTCAAGCCGGGGTTTGCCCCATCTGCCACTACGACCGTGCATTTGATAAAGCCGGGCGGCATTGTGATTGACAGTGTGGCCGTTTCCCCCGCCCCCAAGAAATACCTGGCAAACGGCTGGAAAACGCTCTGCGACGGCCAATTGGGCGATGGCAATTTCCAGCAGCACTGGCTGGGTTTCGAGGAAAAGGAAGTGGAGGTAAAGGTGTTTTTTGCGAAGAAAAGCAAAGTCTCGCAGCTCTCTATTGGCTATTTGCAGCAGCAGGGTTCCTGGATTTTCGGCCCTGCCCAAGTTCAGGTTTACGACGAAAAAGGCCGGCTTTTGGCTAGTCCTTCAATTGCGGACGCTGCGCTCGAACAAGCCTCGGCACCATCTACCATTTCGATAGCTTTGCCAAAAGGAAAGCGCAAGTCATTGACCATCAAAGTATTGGCATTGCCCGCCATTCCAGATTGGCATCCGGGGAAAGGCGGCACGGGATGGTTGTTTTTGGATGAGGTTTTGGTGTGGTGAGTGATTTGATATTTAACTAACGCTGCACCAAAAGCCGCTTTAAGATGGTCACGTCACCGACTTGCAAACGCACGAAATAAAGGCCGCTGGGCAGGTCGGAGATATAGAGCGGGTGCCTATATTTCCCAATAACCGTTTCCTGTTGCAGCAGCTGGCCTGTTGCAGTGAAAATGGTTAAGGTATAATCGAACGGTATTTGAGTATCAATAAAAGCTTCGCTGGCAGCTGGCACTGGAAAAATATGGATAAACTGCTCCAGTTCTTCTTTATCAAAAATATGCGTATAATTGGCACAGTCACTTAATTGGTTCCGAAAGGTTTGATAGGGCTGCATCTCATATTCCTCCCTAATAAAGCCAATTACCATATCATCTTTTAAATGCAAATAGGATTCTTCGCAAATATTCCCAAATATGAAGTACGGCCAATTGGTCGGCCCACCAGTTATTGTTTCATCAAACTGCACAATTAGGTTGCCACCTATTTGGAATTCGCTAAAATCAGGGTCGCAGGAGGTGCCCTGACTGGCAAGAATGGTCATCGTATCCTGCTCGATACTGCCTTGCAGGGCTTCCTCGACCACCACAGCCAACCATAGCGTCAAGTTGAGCGAGTCAAGATGAGTATTGAAAATGCGTACATTGGCTATCTGTTTTGTGGGCGTGATTAGTTCGCAAAACGACGTGCCATATAAGCAGGAGCAGCAAAATGCCAAACTTGGCAGCAGGAACAATGCGGAAATGGTAGAGATTCTTTTCATAATCGTGTCTTTTTTCCCCAAAGTTAATCCGCTGTCCATTTTTCTCCAAACATTAAGCATATCATGCCAATTGATGACAGTTTGGTTGGGCAATATAATCGCTGCACTACCCGCTCTCGCTGAACCCCAACGCCACCATTTGCCATTCCGAGGCGTCGCCTCAGCGTTTCCGGCACCTGCGAGGATGTCCGAAACTCCTTTCGCTGCAAGCGTTTTTGAATAAATAATCTCCTGATTATCCCGAATGAATTGACTGCGAGCGGCGTTGAGATGACACCGTAAATTGGCATTTGCATGTGTGTAAATTTGCACGGGCCGTGACGCCATTTTGAGGCGTCGCATCAACGCTTTACCTTCGCCCGTCAAAATTCAACACAACAATGAAACTAAACATAACCATCCTCCTACTCCTTTCCACCCTCTCCCTTTTCGCCCAAAAGAAAAAGGCGCAAAAACCCACCGTCCCCGCCAAAACCGAAACTCCCTCCAAAGGAGCAAGCAAAAAATGGGACGTCAACAATCCCCCCGGCCCATGGAACTGGAAGGACGTCAAATTCACCACCGACGAGGGCACTTGGCTCAACCTCGACCTCAGCCCGGACGGGAAAAGCATCGTGTTTGACATGCTCGGCGATATTTACTCCATGCCCATTGCCGGAGGCAAAGCAACTGCACTGCTCACGGGCATCGCTTGGGAGGTGCAGCCCCGGTTTTCGCCGGATGGCAAGCAAGTCCTCTTCACCTCCGATGCGGGCGGCGGCGACAATATCTGGATGATGGACTCGGACGGCAAGAACGCCAAACAGGTGACCACCGAAGATTTCCGGCTGCTGAACAACGCCACTTGGATGCCCGACGGCGAGTATTTTATCGCACGGAAGCACTTCACCTCTGGGCGCTCGCTGGGCGCTGGCGAGATGTGGATGTACCACAAAACGGGCGGCGAGGGCCTCCAGCTCACCGAGCGCAAGAACGACCAGCAGGACGTGAACGAACCGACCGTCTCCCCAGATGGCCGCTACGTTTATTTCAGCGAAGACCAATACCCCGGCGGCTTTTTCCAGTACAACAAAGACCCGAACAACCAGATTTACGGCATCCGCCGCTACGATAGGCAGGAGGGCAAATTGGAGGACATCATCACCGGGCCTGGCGGTGCCTGCCGCCCGCAAATCTCCAACGACGGCACCAAGTTGGCCTTCATCCGGCGGGTGCGCACCAAGACGACGCTCTGGGTACACGACCTGAAAACGGGCGAGGAATTCCCCCTTTTCGACCAACTGAGCAAGGACCAGCAGGAGGCTTGGGCCATCTTCGGCACCTACCCTGGCTTCGACTGGATGCCCACCGACAATGAAATCGTGATTTATGGCTTGGGGAAAATATGGCGGGTGCCCGTTTCCATCGGCATGGAAAAACCTGCGAAGGCGGTGGAAATCCCCTTCTCCGTGGACGTAAACATGAAGGTGGCGGAGACGGTGAGGCCGAAGCAGAAGGCGTGGGAGGAGGAGATGGAGGTGAAGGTGATGCGCAGCCTCTACACTGGCGTTGAAGGAAAGGAATCTGGAATTGTGATTTTTAATGCAATTGGTAAAATATGGATAACTGATTTTTTACCTAACTCAAAAGGCCCTGAACTATATTTGACTGATGAAGATATTGATACTGAGGAAGAAGAAAAAAATCGAGATATATTGCTAAATCATTTCCAATTCGAACCATTTCAGGAGTTCGGAGCGACGCCGAGAAGGTTCGGGTTCGTTACTTGGGATGATGAAAAAATGGGAAATATATGCATCGATGATAAAGATGGAGATTTTCATGTCATCACCAAATCCCCCGGCATCTACCGCACCCCCTCCTTCTCCCCCGACGGCAAGCAAATCGTCTTCGTAAAAGAAGGCGGCAACTCCCACCAAGGCTTCAAGCATTGCAACGAGCCGGGCATCTATATCATGCCCGCCGATGGTAGCGCCGAGCCAAAACTCGTGACCCCCACGGGCGAGTACCCGCAGTTCAGCGCCGATGGCAAGCGCATTTTTTACCAAAAAGGCGGCTACCTCTTCGGCAGCCTCGTGAAGAGCGTGGAGAGCGTGGACCTGAACGGCGAGCACAAACAGGAGCATTTCGACGGGAAGTACAGCCACCGCTACGTCATCAGCCCCGACAACAAATGGGTGGCCTGGTCGGAACTGTTCAAGGTGTATGTCGCCCCATTTCCCAAAACCGGGAAAAAAGTGGGCCTCACCAGCGGCACGAAGGCCGTGCCAGTCGCACAAGTGGCCAAGGACGCTGGCATCAACATCCACTGGAGCGCCGACAGCAAGACCCTGCACTGGACGCTCGGCAACGAGTATTTCAGCGACAACCTCACCGAGCGCTTCAAGTTCCTGGAGGGCAGCCGGGACAGCTTGCCGCCGATGGACACCGCTGGCATCAAAATCAAGCTCACCCTGCCCGCCGACAAGCCGACCGGGGTCATCGCCTTCACCAATGCCCGCATCATCACGATGGAGGGCGACCAAGTGATTGAGAAAGGCACGGTGGTGGTGGAAGGCAACGTCATCAAGGCCGTCAGCCCCGATTTTGTGGTGCCAAGGGGGGCGAAGGAAATAGACTGCACGGGCAAGACCATCATGCCGGGCATCATTGACGCACACGCCCACAGCGGCAATTTCCGCTACGGCCTCAGCCCGCAAAAGCAGTGGGAATACTACGCCAACCTCGCCTATGGCGTCACCACCTCGCACGACCCTAGCGCCAATACGGAGATGGTTTTTGCGCAAAGCGAACTCCTCAAGGCCGGGTACATGGTCGGGCCGAGGCTGTTCAGCACGGGCACTATCCTGTACGGGGCGGACGGCGATTTCAAGGCCGTCATCAACTCCCTCGAAGATGCCCGCAGCGCCCTGCGCCGCACGAAAGCCTTCGGCGCTTTTTCGGTAAAAAGCTACAACCAGCCCCGGCGGGAACAGCGCCAGCAGGTCATCGCCGCCGCCCGTGAACTGGGCATACAGGTGGTGCCAGAGGGCGGCAGCACGTTTTACCACAACCTCAGCGAAGTGGTGGACGGCCATACGACGGTGGAGCACAATATCCCCGTGGCACCGCTGTACAAGGACGTGACCACGCTCTGGGCCGCCACCCGCACGCACAACACGCCGACGCTCATCGTCAGCTACGGCAGCCTCAGCGGCGAGAACTATTGGTACCAAAAAACGAATGTTTGGGAAAAAGAGCGGCTGCTCGCCTTCACGCCCCGTGCCGTGGTGGACAGCCGCAGCCGCCACCGCACAATGGCACCGGAGGAGGAGTACGAAAATGGCCATATCCTCGTCTCCCAAAGCCTGAAAAAACTGACGGACGCTGGCGTGAAAATTAACCTCGGCGCCCACGGCCAACTCAACGGCCTCGGTGCCCACTGGGAGCTGTGGATGCTGCAACAGGGCGGCATGTCGAACATGGAGGCTCTGCGTTGCGCCACCATCAACGGCGCCATCTCCCTCGGCATGGATGAGCAATTGGGCAGCATCAAAGCAGGGAAGCTGGCCGATTTAATCGTGCTGGACAAAAACCCGCTGGAGGACATCCGCAACTCGGAGTTCGTGAAATACACGATGGTGAACGGCCGCCTCTACGACTCGGCGACGATGAACGAGATTGGGAATTATGATAGGAAGCGGACGAAGTTTTATTTTGAGCTGCCGGGGAGTGGGAATGGGTATCCGTATTTTAGGGAGACGGGGAGTGCCATGCGGCCGGTGTGTTGTCAGATGGATTAAGGGAAATTTTGTTAAATATCACCCATTTTTTGACACAAAATATTATTTTTAATAGCCAGATTCCTAAACTAAATTGAAAGCATACTTATTAACAACCTAACTTTTAACGATTAGGTAAAAAATTCAAGACATGAGTAGGTTTGACGAATTTTCTTTTTTTCCACGAGAAATGAAATTGCTTATTATATGGCTGACTTTGAGTCAATTCTCACTGTTTATTTATTTTCTTGCCAATGATTACTCCCATAAAGATGATGTTTTTGGAGTTCGAGAAACGATATTGATTGTTCCACTTGTAATAATCACTACATTTTACATAGTGACCATTTTTAGAGATTTCGAAATTCCTTCACGGCAAGGCAATAAAATTAAACACTTAAACGATAGCAGGGCAAGTCTTAGAATAAACAGAGATGGCATTTTTTCAATTTATCATGCAAAGTTATTTTTAACCGAATTTGAATTTGCCTACAAATCTCTTTCACACTTCTATGAAACGACGGGGCTTGGGGCAGACAGGGAATTTATTGAATCATTTCAACATGGGTTATCAATAGACAAAGTCGTATTCAAGTCCCCAGGCTTTTGGGAGTTTATCGGCAAACTTAACCCTTTAGAGACAATAAGACAGTTAATGATAGATATGCATGAAAGAGAAAAGGATTTAAACTATAGAAATGAAATGGATAAACAAAAACTGGAAATTGAAAATAAATTACTGGAAACGAAATTAATAAAAGAGCGAATTGAAATACTAAAAGAAGCTGGCATTTCACAGGAAGTAATCCAAGAGTTCCTTCTTGAAAACGTGATTAACCCTCTGTATAAAGCGAATGGTATTGACACAAATTCTATAGGCAAGGATTTATTGGATGAAAGCGAAAATAAACGACTTTTAGAGTAGCTCTACTAGGGTTCAACACAGATGTTCCGCCCGCCCCAAGCTTAGCAACCCCTCCTATCGTCGGGCTTTCCAATCCCTGCGCTCGGAGCACCTGCCCCCGTGAAAGGGATTGGAAAGCTCGGAGAGATTTCTAAGCCCGGCGACCTACGGCACTCCCGAAAAAGCAACCGCAAAACCGTCCGTCTTCGCTTGTACTTCCAAGAGAGGTGCTGCCCATATCGTCCGCCCGCTCCGGGCTTAGAAATCCCTCCTATCGTCGGGCTTTCCAATCCCTGCGCTCGGAGCACCTTCACCCGTGAAAGGGATTGGAAAGCTCGTAGAGATTTCTAAGCCCGATGACCCACGGAACTCCCGGGAAAGCAGCCGCCCATCTTGCCCGCCTGCTCCGGGCTTATACCAACAAATTGTCGGGACTATCGTCGGGCTTTCCAATCCCTGCGCTACTTGAGCTAATCGTCAAGCATCCATGGTTCGAAGGGCGGGTGGCGGTATTCTGAATGGTGTTGGAGGAACAATTTTCGACCTTTGACAGCGTCACCAGAACCAAACCATTCCAAGACCTTGTCACGGCAAACTTGGGTTGGTTGATTGGACAAAATGGCGTTGTAGGAACTGTATTTCCAATCGGCGTAGTCCGTCGTAAGTTTGTGGTGGATGCAGTTGTGATGGGTATACAACATCGCATTCATCAAGCGGGGTTCAGTTGAAAGTGCCACCCGCTTGGGGCGTTTTTGAAAAAGTGTTCCCGTTCTCTGGTGATGAAAATTGTAGGAAAGTGCAATGCCGCTGAACATCCGCCTGAATTGGTCTTCCAAGAACTGGTCAAGGGTTATTTCACCTAATAGGAGCTTGCTTGCAGCATTGGTTTTCTCTTTTTCAAGGCGAGCTTGCAACGTTTCGTTCAATTGGAGAATCTGGACTACAAAATGGAAGTGGTTGGGAATCAGGCAGTAAGCGTAAATGTCCATATACGGAAGCAGGTACTTGCTAGTTTTCCGGAGGAAACTTGCGTACTCCTCTTGCTTGTCAAAAATCTGTTCCCCGTTTACAGAGCGGTTGTAAATATGATAAAAGCCCCCTTCTTCAAGTGTCTGCCAGTAATCGAAAGCCATAGTTTTCTCAATTTTGACAAATGTAAGGAAAGGGTATGGCTTATTTCCCGCTCCGGCCTTAGAAATCCCTATCGGGCTTTCCAATCCCTGCGCTCGGAGCACCTGCCCCCGTCAAAGGGGAGGGATTGGAAAGCTCGAAGAGATTTCTAAGCCCGGCAACCCACGGCACTCCCGGAAGAGCAACTGTCCATCTTGCCCGCCCACTCCGGGCTTAGAAATCCCTGTCGGGCTTTCCAATCCCTGCGCCCGTACCCACCACCAACCTGACCGTATCCCCCACCTTCAATTGTCCCGTCCGCACCACCGTCCCATAAGCCCCGGCATTGTTCCCGTTCAGGCGCACCACTGCCTTCATCACGTTTGGGTCTTGCTTGGCGGTGTTTGGGTCGAGATTAATCATCATGCAGCGTGGGTCACGCATCGTCACACTGACCATCGGCCCGGTTTCCTCGTCGCCGAAAACCAGCATCCCGCCTAACCAAGTGTCCTCCAGAAACGGCTCGTTTGCGGTTGACTCAATGACGATATTTGCTCGGAAGCGACGGGAGTCCAGTTCAAGTCCTGCCGCTTGGCTAATGGCAGCCATCGTTGCCAAATTGATGACAGAAATGCTGGCATCGTCGAAGATGCCGTGCTTGAGCTTCATCAACTCGACAGGGCTTCCGAGCTTTTCCGAGATGCTGTCTTGCAATTCGACGTTTCCGATTTCAAGCATGGCGCCCGCTGGGGTTCGAACATGCGTAGGCAATGGTTCGTCCATGTTTTCATCCAAGCCCATCGGCTGGTACAAAAGCAACTCCGGCAATTTGCTGGCACTAAGCCAAGGGAAGCCGCTCTTGTCGTCAAGGCGGCGGAAGGCATAGCGACGGTCTCCTGACAAGCCGTGCCAGCCAAGGAAGGCAGCCTGTGTTGGTATGCCAGCCATTGACTTGACGGGGTAGCGCACGAGTTCTTGAATATGACCTAGGTGTATGAGCATTGGTATTTTATTCTTTGGTGAAATTGGGGCAATTTACCAATTCTCTGAGTTAGCCGAGAGGGCTTTTCAATCCTTGGCACCAAATAAACTGCCAAAATCCCCTACCTTCACCCAAAATCAAAACCATGAAACAACTCACCATCCTCGCCCTTTTGTGGGCAATCGCAACCAGCCTAAGCGCCCAAAAGACCGCACCGCTTTGGACGGAGGCCGACCGCCAGTACCTGCTCTCCAACTTGGAGCGCACTAAGCAGGAAATCATCAAAGAAACGCAAGACCTTACGCCTGCGCAATGGGCCTTCAAGGAAGCGCCGGACAAATGGAACATCGGGCAGGTGCTGGAGCATTTGGGACTGTACGAGCGCATTTTTGCACAAGAGGCCGACATCATGCTCAGCAGCGACCCCGAACCCAGCCTCGACAGCCTCTCCCGCCCCGACAGTACCTACGTGGCTTGGATGGACGACCCCGGCCCGCACCAAGCTTGGTGGAACGCCGAGCCGCTCGGCCTCATGCACAGCAAGGACAACCTCACGTTCTACCTGTTCGGCAGGGACAATATCATCAAATTCATCCGGGAAAACACCTACGATTTAAAAGCGCACTATACCTACCGCTGGGGCGACGAGCGCCGCCGCAGCATCCATGCACTGATGGTGGTCCACTGGGCGCACACGGACAGGCATTTGCGGCAGATTCGCCGGATAAAGGGGAATGTGAATTGGCCGAAATAATGACAACCATATTCAAAAACCTGTGTACGCCACGCATATCTTCTGAAATTTTGAATTTGTTTCAAAACCGCTTCCCATGCGTCAACCCAATCAGTTTTTGTAGCAATTTGGGAGTATGGGATAAGCTTTTAAGTGTCAAATGGGTGAGTGCATTATTGCCAAAAAGATATTGGATATAATAGCCAGCCTTGATGCGGCTTGAAAAATGCACTTTCCATAGATTTTCATATTCAGTCATTAACTGCGGCTTGGTTTTTTCTTCAATTAAAAAACTGCTTATCAATGGCGCAAGCAGGGAAGATGCCCGCATGGCGAGGCTCATTCCATTTCCGCAAAGGGGCGCAATGGCACCGGCAGCATCACCGAGCAAGAAGGCATTGTTGCTATAAGTTTTTTTGGCGTTAAAACTGACGTTGCTGATAACCAACGGTGCCTCATAAAGAAATTCGCTATGGTCAAAAATATGTTTCAAATAAGGGTTTTGCATTAACACCCGGCGCTCCATTTCTTGGATATTGTTGCCATGCGATTTAAGGTTGTCGGCAGTGGTCAGGTAACAGAGGCAATAATGGTCTTCGTCCACTTTTGATATGCCGCAATAGCCGTCCTTGAAATTGTGCAATTCAATCCTGTCATTCGGAAAGTCTGCTTTTATATGGTATTTCACCCCGATATAGTTTTTATTGGGGATGGGCAATTTGTCCATAAATGCGGGCCTGATTTTGCCATAACTTCCTGCCGTTATCCGTGCCTCATAATTGCCAGCACTTGTCTGCAAATATTGTAATTCGCCTATGGTTTCAATATGCTGCACCTTGCAGTTTTCGACAACGACAACGCCATGTTGCCGGGCCAACTGTGCCAAACGACTGTCCAAATTGTAGCGACTGATGCCAAATCCGCCGAGTTCCAACGGGGCTTCGAGCATAAAACCCGTTATTGAACTAACGCCAAGCTTGTGGATATTTGGAAGTCCCCAATCGGAAAGCGGCAGCCCCAAACGCTGCAAAAAGTCCCAGCTTTCCATCGAAATATATTCTCCGCATACTTTATGAAATGGGTATTGGTTCTTTTCAAACAATATTACCTTAAACCCGTTTTTTGCCACCTGTACCGCCAAGCACAAGCCTGCCAGTCCACC
>JANPLH010000355.1:0-15565 GCA_031426435.1 Saprospiraceae bacterium
AAAATCATGGTAGGGACGAGCACTTCTTCTGAATCTATATCGTCTCCCACCGTTATATTGTATCCAAATTTTTGTTCGAAGCGCATGGCCTCGGTTTTTATATAGAGTTCCATGAGCTCTATTTCGTCGGCAATCAATATACGGGGCTTGGCTGCAAGGTTCAGTATGGTGCGCATCAACCTGGCAAAACGGCCCAAATATTCATTGGCGGTATCAATATCCCGTGAAAGGATATAGCTGCTGATGGAATTCATGCTATTGAATATAAAATGCGGGTTCATTTGCAGGCGTAGCACTGCCGTTTCGGTTTCTGCTGCAAGTTGTTTGTATTCTGCTTCTTTTTGTTTGAACTCCGCTTCCATGCGCCGCATTTCTTCCTGCTTTCGGATTTGGTTGATGCGGAGCAAATAAAAAGCGTACAAGGCTGAAAGGATGGCAAGGGCAACCAAGGATTTGAACCAGAGGGTGTTGGTCCAGTGGGGACTGATGGTGAAAGTAAATTCTTTTGGATTTTCTGTCCAAACTCCGTCGGAATTGATTGCCCAAACCTTGAGCGTGTAAGTTTTTGAAGGTAACTTTCTGAAGCGGACATAGTCGGTTGTTCCTACATAAACCGTATCTTCATCGTACCCGACGAGTTGATAAGCGAAGGTATTTTCTTCCGGTGAACTGTACTCGATTGCTACGAAGCGGAAGAATATATCTCTTTCTTCGTACGGAAAGGTCCATTTCTCCAAGGCAATTGGATTGACGCCAGGCAGCTGGCCGGTATCGTTGACGATGATTTCGGTGATGTGTACAATTGGTTGAGTAGGATTGTCAATTACAGAATCTGGGTGAAATATGTTAAGTCCATTGACCCCGCCGAAGGCGAAACGGCCGTCGGATAGTTTGCAGGCACTGCCGGGCATGAACTGGAGACCTTGGAGACCGTCACTTTCGGTGTAATGTTTGGCGGAGTTGGTTTCCGGGTAGTATTTGAAAATACCAGTGTTTGAGCCAAGCCAAAGATTTCCGGTACTGTCCTGAAGTAGTGATTTTAAAGGTCCATTTAAGAGTTTTCGCTTATCAGAAACAGTAATGGGGTGTTGCAAGTTATTACGATGCAGTTTCATTAAACCTTGGTTTGTTGCCAGCCAAAGGTCGCCACTTTTAGAATCATTCGCCAATCCATAGATAGGCCCTACATTTCTGATTTCCGTCAGTGAATCAATGGAGTTTTCACCGATTTGATAAACCATTAATTTATCGAAGCTGTCGGCGATAAATAAGAGATTGCCTTCATCCCAGTACATCCGGTAAAGCCTGTCCCATTTTGCCAAGGGCTTAATTTTTTGAAAATCAATGATTTTTGTTGTTTTTTCAAATTCAAACAAATTAGTCAGGGTCAACAAGAAGAAACGATTGGGAGCAATTTGGATGACGTTGGAAACCTTGTCGAGGTTTTTACCTATCAGGGTTAAATGTTTCTGTTTGGCATCTCGCAAATAAAGTTTGCGACCAGCTAAAATCCAGATGTCACCCTCCGAATCTGAAGAAACAAATGACAACTTGCCTGTTGACTTGCTGTCATTGGTTGGCACAATGAACTGGTAGTGCTTTAACAAGGCTCCGCTGTCGTTTAGCTCGAACAAACCTTCCTCTTGCGACAAGCACCAAATATGACCCTGCTTGTCTTGCGAGATGGAAACGATCGAACGATTCCGAGCCGTTGCAGACGGGGAGGGTTTTAGAAAAAGGTTGAATTTTGACTGCCGAAGGCTGGTAAAATATACTCCTTTGTCCCAGCAGGAAATCCAGAGGGTTTCGTCTGAATCCAAAAATAAATTGTGAGACTTAGAAATGTCTATGGAGCGGTTGTTTATCCAGATAGTGGAAATGTTTTCATGCGTCAATCCATTTTTAGTGAATAAATGCACCCCCGCATTGGAACTGGTAGCCCAGATGTAATCCTCTTTCCATAGTGACACCTCCCAGAAATTAGCATTTTTAACTCCGGCTTTATCGGAAATAATCTTGTAATCTGAAGGCCGCCGCCAGGGAAACCGGATAATGCCCCTGTCAGTTGGCAGCCACAAAACCGAATCACCTTCCGTTTCGAGGAACAATACGCTTGCCGGTGGAAGCCCGCTGGGGTCATTTGGCTTGAAATAAGATCTTTTCAAAACTCCTTTTCCGCCAGTATAATCAAATAATTCAATGCCTGCCGGACTATCCGGCAGGGGAACTGCAACAGCTTCCACCACTCCTTTTTCATTTACTATTAAATAGGCTATGAAAGTGTCAAAAAAGTGGAGTACCGTATCTTTTCGGGTGAATACGTTAAAAAGGTGAAGGTTTTTTCCGGCTACCGTCCAGAGGCAATCGTTTGCATCCAAATAAAAGGCATGATGCTGTGAAAGTGGCACATCGCAGCTATCCTTTAAAGGAATGGGTTCTGGCTCATCCTTCCGAGGGTCGAAACAATGGATGGCGCTGTTGGTGGTGAACCACAACCTCCCCTGCCTGTCTTCGAACATCTTGCTTGAAATGGAAATATCCCTGGAGCCATCTTCCAAAACCGTCGGATAAAACTTCGCAGTTTTTCCATCAAACCGAAAAAGCCCGTTGAATCCACCTAACCAGACATAGCCGCGGGAATCCCGCGACAGGTACATATTGCTAAGGGATGAAAGGCCATTGCGTTGATTGAGTTCGTGGAAAAAAAGATTCCGGCTGCTTTCTTGCCCCGAAGTGTTTATGGCAAGAAAGAAGAAGAAAATTCCAAAAAAAAGCAGAAAGTAAAAGAAGCGACCTATCATTCCTGGTTGGGTTTTCAGGTCTAAAAGTAATCAAATAGTTGCCTTGCGCTAATAAATTAAAAAAAAGGGCTGCACCTATCTGAAAGCGCCGCCCATTCGATTGAAGGTTGATCCGCAAAGTGTGCATGCTTGCTAAACTAAACGTTTATAAGGCAAGGGCCATGCATCTGACGTAACCGTTACTGGATCTGTCAAAATGAGGTTATTCTGGTCGTCCATCGGCATGGCTGCCAAAGTTTCCATGAATGAAGCGGAACGTTCCGTAACCGGAATGCCTTCCCTGTCAATTTGCGCTTCTGCAATGCATTTGATGAAAACGGGCACGAAAGCAATTCTTTCGCATGCTTGATTTTGAAACATGCTATTCAGGTCTTCAACCTGAAACGTAGCAGTCAGAAAAAAATTGGAATTGGGCTCGCCAGAAAAGCTTCTGAATCGGACAATCAGATTGTCGAGTCTCTGGATAGTTGACAGCGGCATTTCAAAATTAAATGTGATGTCCTCTTGAATTCGTTTTAATACATTAATTTTAAAATCGCTTCTGCTAATCGGGGCATTGGCAGGCTGGGGGAATTGGGAAAGGTTGCTAATTAGCATCAAATCAGCATTTCCCGCAAGTAATTCCCGGTCATTATTGATGTTTATTTTAACTCCTGCTACAGCCAGTGTTGGTTTGTTTTGAGTAGGCTGCTTTGAAAAAACTAATTCAGCACAATCTGATTGATTAGCAATATTTCGAAGGTCTTGTTTACCAAATACGATACTTCTCTCCAAATTTTTTGGTGGATTAGGATAAAGTGCTTCAAACCAGGCTTTGCCTTGCGGGTTTAATACATTTCCATTAGGGGATTCACGAAGTGTTGCCATATTGAATTGATTTTGGACTGTTTCTTGGCGGAAAAGAAACCAAGTTTCTTTCCTTCCTAGATTACAGTCGATTAAGGTGATTTATTCCTGAAAGCTTGCTGTAAATATATCTTGGTAAATGGCTGAAAAATAAAAAAAAGAATGAACGATTGGAATGAATGTAGAGAATAGTTACTTTTGAACATGAATCTCACCTAACAAAAAAGACATGGCACAACACTTTGACCCTTTTTCAGCATTGATCCCCAATTCACGAGCTTACGAACAAGGTAAATTCGGAAGGATGTTCTCGTGGTTGCCTCCCCTTGCCGAAGACACTCCCGCCACAAGGTCTGACCTGCTTAAACTTGCGCAAATTATAAACGACACTCACCACCCTGAGGGAGGGGATAAAGGTGTCATACCTGTCGGTTATACCTACCTGGGGCAGTTTATTATTCACGACATCAGTTTCGACCCCACGTCCATCAACGAGCGCCATGTTGACCCGGAGTTTCTGTGGAACTTTCGCACTCCCGCTTTGGACCTCGATTCAATATATGGAGGAGGACCCAAAGTGATGCCATACCTTTACGATCCTTCCCCTCGAAATAACTATGGAGCTTCACATTTCTTGATTTCCAAGGACCTACTTGCCGAGCCCAGTTTTTACGACGTGCCCCGCTTGCAAACGCCTCCAAGAAATACGGCAGTAATGGCAGTAATTGCCGATCCGAGAAACGACGAACACGTCATCATCTCTCAATTACACCTTGCTTTCCTACTGTTTCACAATAGTAATGAAGTCGATGCAATTAAAATTAAAAAATCTACTGACAGTGACGAAATTTACAGGATAGCCCGGCTTAAAGTACAATGGCATTATCAATGGGTTTTACTGTATGATTATCTGCCGAGGATTATTGATTTGGACGTATTCAAAGTTGAAATTGAGGAAGGCCAGCCAAACCCCAAATTGAGTAATTCACCAGAAAACGTTCGAAACATGAACAGGTTGATTAGCAGAAAAGAAAAATTGCGCAAATTTTTTGACTGGCGCAACGAGCCTTTCATCCCGCTCGAATTCTCAGCAGCAGCCTTCCGATTCGGCCATTCGATGGTGTTGGACGAGTACAGATTTAATAATGAGAAAACTGGTTCATTATTTCCTGAAAATGCAGGCGACCCTGGTTTCAATTCCGACAAAACTGCATTTACTCATATTGATTGGAGTTTTTTTTTCCCGGAAATCCCCGACCAATTCGATAATATGACAAGGATTTCTCCCTCCCTGACTGAAAAATTAAAAAAACTGCCCAATCCCGCCCTCAGGACAAATAACGATGAAGCCTTTGAAAATACCATTCAAAGATATGACAATAAAGATATAAACTCTCAAAAATTGAGAGCCGAGATTCTTGAGCAGGGAATGATGGTAAATGAAAGAAATTTAGCCGCCCGTAATTTGATGAGAGGTCTTATGCTAAGACTCCCCTCCGGCCAAAGTGTTGCAAAAGCGATGGAGATTCATGAAGAAAAAATACTAGAAGAGATAGATGAAATTCCAGAAAGGTTCAAAGACAACACACCGCTTTGGTATTATATCCTTAAAGAAGCTGAGGTGAATAAAAAAGGAAAGTTGGGACCTGTTGGAAGCCGCATTGTAGGAGAAGTTATTATTGGCTTAATTCAAGGTGACAAATCCTCATTTCTTAACCAATTTCCAAATTGGTTGCCCGATAAAGTTTCAGGAAATTCTGGATCCTCATATACTATGGCAGATTTGCTTAAAGAAGCAGGTGTTTATAATGGTGCACTTGAGAGTGATTTATAACATGGTAGTCATAACCCTCTCAACCGCTCCTCTAACTCTTCCCGATACCCCCTCGCCACCCCCACCTGCGACCCATCCCGCAGCACGAGGCAGTGGTCGCCTTTTAGGTATTGGTCCACCATGCGCAGGTTGACGATGTTGGAGCGGTGTACCTTCATAAAAGTGGGATAGGGCGCAAAATGCTCCTCATACACTTTGAGGTTGAGCGATGCCGTCAGAGTGCGCTTCTTGGCGAGGCTCAGGTAGTGGAAATCGGTATAGTTTGCATCGGCATCTAAGTATAGGATTTGGTCAACGGGTAGTAGCTCCAGCCCCTTGCTCGTATGGATGACGATGCGTTCGGGCAGCTTTTGCTCCTTTGCCTTCGCAAAAGTCTCCAGTGCTATCTGCAATTGTTCCAAGGTGAACTTCTCTTGAAGGCGCTCTCTTGCCCTTATCATCGTCTCGGCCAGCAAGCCGGATTCTATGGGCTTGGTCAGGAAGTCAAGCGCCCCGAAGCGGAAGGCGGTCTCGGCGTACTTGTTAAAGGCGGTGATGAACACGACATAAAAGGCAGGTTTCCCCAATTTCTCCAGCAGGTCGAAGCCTGTGCCGTCTGGCATTTCCACGTCCAGGAAGACCAAGTCGGGTTGGTGCGTTTTTACCAAGGAAAATCCTTCCTCCACATTGTAGCCATGTGCCAGGATGTTCACGTCCTGATAAGTAGGGGCGAGCATTCGGGTAAGCGCCTCATGGCTTCGTGGCTCGTCGTCAATGATTAGTGCTGTCATAGCATTTTCTTACAAGGGTTATAAATTTAGGTGTCGGGATGCAAATCTATCATTCGCCGCCAGCATCTTGCTATAAATTTTCAGTTTCATCCTCAAAAACCCCTCTGATCATTCATGTAAAAAAACCTACGCTTCGTTCATCAGTCCTTTCCATCCGTCAGAACCTTTCCCTGGCCGGTTTTAACGACCCTATATTTGTTTTCAAGCGGTTAAAAGTAGTCGCAGTCAAAATGCAGTTATCAATTTCAAAGAACGTTTGGAGTTGCTTGCTTTGGGTCAGGCCGTTTGGGCATCAATAGTTTTTAATTAAAGCGGCAAAATGCCTTGCCCTAAAAGCGCAATGCCAAAGCTATATAAATAAACAAAGCGAATGTTCCGCTATTCCAGAAAATGGTAATAAAAAAGCCCCAAAAAACCATGCCCGGAGCAGATTAACCCTGGCTCCGGGCACTTTCAAGCACATTACTACTTCCAATTTTTAGGGAAACAAAACCCAACCTAAACCTGCCACCAGTGTAGGCTGTCCAGCCTTTGCTTGTCGGGGAGCAAGTGGGTACATCTATAACCTTTAAAACTTTTTAAACCATGATGAAGACGATTGTTTTTTTATTCGCTTTCCTTCCATCGGTATTAGGCTATGAGCCTACTCCAAACGCAGCCACTACATGCACTTGCTCCAGTGTGACCAACATACAACGGGTGGCTCAAAGCTCCGGCTCCAACACTTACACTTGGACAGCAGCCCCCGGTGCCTCACAGTATAAGGTGTGGAACAAACGCCTTAGCAATGGTCAAACCAGCAGCGCTACCTATACTTCCAACACCTCCTTCACCTTCACGGGGCTGGCTGGTGGGGAATATACTTTCTATTTTGCCACGGTATGCATCGGGGACGAGAGCAATATCATTGGGGTAGAGGACATGACCCTGGATTAAGGCCAACAGTGGGAAGTGCCAGCTAATATTAGCACTTCCCACGATTTTTCACATTTGCCCAATTTTTTCACGGAGCCATTTTTTGGAGACAATGGACAGAGTGGCTTCAAGCTTTTTCAACAGCTGGCCTTTTTTCTCCTCTGGCAGGTCCACACATTCGTTCTTTGCCTTTAACATCTTTCGAACCATTCGGATAAAATTCAACAGGGATGCCCGTTTACTGTCGGGCAACAAATCCTTTTTTATCACGAATTTTTCAAACGAATTGATGTTGTCGTCCACAAAATCATAAATACTGCTATCCAATAAGTAACGGTCAAATACAATTTTGAGCAGCAGAACCCTTGCCGCTATATCGAAGACTTTAATGGGAAATATTTCTGCTATCAAACTAGTCTGTGCAGCGTCCAGGTTGCCTTGTTGATAATGGATAAGCGCACGGGACAAGGCTATGGCTGGCTTTTGCTTGCTGGCTTCCAAAAAGGGGGAAAAATTAGTGATGAACGATGTTGCCCAGTCGTAGTCCTTGCACAAGGCTGCAACGGCCACAATGTTCGTGAAGGTGACGTGGGTAATCCTTTCATTGTCCAATAGCATGTTGGCAGCTGTGGCGATTTTGTAAAGCTCAAGCATCTCTTGGTTTACATCCATTTCGTTGGCATTGAGCGTTACCCCGCAATTGATGAGGTGCGTCAATATCAATCGCTGGTCGGTGTTGGGAAGCGTGACGAACTTGTCCGCAAACATAGCCTTGACCGCTCGAAACCTGTCTTTTGTGACCCCTGCCAAGTACATGCGCACAAGGCTGCTGTACACGGCCACCAAAGGGTGCATGTCGAAAATTGAAGCATCGTCGGTAAGGGCAAGCACTGCCTCCAACAAGGGATGCATGGTAAAATCGGCACCGAGCAAGCGCTCCCTTGCCTTCATCTCGGCAAAATAGCGTAGCTTGGAAATGCAGTAGTACAAATCCAGGTTATCGGCAGCCAAATGCAAGGCAGGCTGATGAAGGATATGCTTGGGCGTGTCGGGGTTAAAATATAGCTCATAGTAGAGCTGTTCCATGGCAAAGTAGTCATTGGACGACTTGGCGGGCAGGGCCTCGATGTCCATCACCAATTGCGCTGCCTCCGTCCTGAAATAGGCCCCCATGTTGCGATCGGCAAGTGCCTTTGTCAAGAAATTTAGGTAAAGGAAGCTATCGTGAGCCCGTGGTTCCATCACTTGCTTAACGGTAATGTACTGCTCCGCTTGTCGGGCCATGCCGTGCATGAGATTATAGAGTTTAGTGTCAGTAAATGACTTGGCCCCAAAACAGCGTCGGTAGGCCGTCTCCAATACCTCCCTGTCCACTTCAAAACTGGGATGGTGCTTGCACAGGTATTTGAAGAACGCCAAATACTGCTCGCTGGCCTTGAAAAAAGGAGATTGCAGGAACTTCTCGAACTCCCGGTGTTCGTCCTGACGGATTGCCTTGAGGAGGGTAAGGAGTTTCATTTCTAATGAATGTCTAAAAAAGCATCAAAATGGCGACCGATTTCATTTTGAAAAAATAGATTTTTTAACAAGATTTACTCGGTTTTAAAGCTATGATTTGCAACCCTTTATAAAACTACATTTCACTTTTTTTTTCAACACAAAATAGAGGAACTGTGAAATTTGGGTAAATCTAATAAAATCAACAATAGCTACACTTGTAACTGAAAATGGTAACCAAAAAAACTTTACCGAGTTCCAGCTTATTTACCCAAATCACTCTTCCCTTATCGCCATTTTGACATTATACTTGAACAACATGAAAATATCCAGTACAACCAGTAATCATTAAAATAGCATGCCCCAAAAAACCATTTCTTTCAACTTAAAAATGACCCTAAAAAGCCAATGCACGCTCACCTTTGAACCAATTTCCAAGAGGATAACATTGCCCTCAC
The DNA here is from genome assembly GCA_031426435.1 of Saprospiraceae bacterium. Classification (GTDB taxonomy): domain Bacteria; phylum Bacteroidota; class Bacteroidia; order Chitinophagales; family Saprospiraceae; genus UBA6168. The sequence continues at coordinate 9,122 of JANPLH010000355.1, forward strand.
ACTCCCACACACTATCACCCTTTTAAAATCAAACCCGAGAATGACCAAATGTGAACCCTAGTATGCAAGAAAAGACCATTGAACCTACTAAACGAAAACGAAGCAACCAATGGCAAGCCCGATTGTAAAATTGGGCTTGCCCAACTTTACAATAAAACTTACCCACCATGCAAGCAAGGACCCTATCCAGCCGAGAATTAGAACTGCTGGGCCTTATCTCCTTTGGGATGCCCTACAAGGTCATCGCCAGCAACTGTGGCATCACGATGGACACAGTTGCGAAACACCTACGAAACATCTACCGAAAAATGGGCGTGCCAAACAATGCGGCGGCAGTGGCTTTTGCGCTGCGCAATGGGATTATCAACTGAACGGCCATGCCGGAAAACGGCATGAGGAAAAAAACTTCAAAAACTGTTTCCTTTTCTCAACCCTATTTCCCTATCTTTGCCGTCCATTTGAAAAAGGCACCTAAAACTGTCGGTTTCCAACAAGCTAAAAATAGAATTTCAACCAAGATATGGCACATCACAAATCTTCAAAGAAGCGCATCCGCCAAGACGAAAAGAAGCGGACCCGCAATCGCCACAGCAAAAAAACAGCCCGTACCGCCATCAAGGCGCTGCGTGGATTGGAGGACAAGGCCGATGCCGAAAAGTTCCTGCCCAAGGTTGTCAGCATGATTGACAAACTGGCCAAGAAGAACACTTGGCACCCGAACAAAGCCGCCAACCTCAAGAGCAGTCTAATGCACCACATCGCTACGATGTAGTCGCAACGGTTCTGCTTTAAAAAAAAGTGCATCCTCCTTGCTGGGGAATGCACTTTTTTAGTTTCCATACGGTTCATTCTTCCATCGGCAATAAACAGTGGCCATTCTTTTGCAACATATTGATTATGAACGTATTGCGACTGCCAACTGCCAACTACCAACTGCCAACTGCCAACTGCACATGTCCATTATAGACGCCATATTGACCGCCATCGTAGAGGGCCTAACCGAGTTCCTCCCCATCTCTTCTACTGGGCACATGATATTGCTCAACTCCTTGCTGGGCAACGGTGAGGACGAGTTCACCAAGACCTTTGAAGTTGTCATACAGCTCGGCGCCATCATGGCCATCGTGCTGCTGTACGCCAAGCGGTTCATCTTTCAGTTCGATATTTATGGGAAGCTTCTTGTCGCCTTCCTACCTGCGGCAGCCTTGGGCTTTTTGCTCCACGATTTCATCAAGGAAAAGCTCTTCAACCACTGGGTGGTGGCCACTTCACTCATCGTGGGCGGCATCGTGCTCATCCTCCTCGACACTTGGATGTCCAAAAGTGCTGAACAAACGGAAGATGAACTGACCAATATCAGCTACAAGCAGTCCTTTTTCATTGGCTGCTTCCAATGCATCAGCATGGTACCGGGCGTATCAAGAGCAGCGGCCACCATCATCGGCGGCATGTTCAACGGGCTATCGAAGAAAAGCGCTGCCGAATTCAGCTTCCTACTGGCCATCCCGACCATGTTCGCTGCCTCTGGCTATGACTTGCTCAAGTTTGAGGGGAGCATCACGGGGGAGCAGTGGGCGACCATTGCCATCGGATTCGTGGTGGCCTTCATCACGGCCATCTTTGCCGTGAAATGGTTCGTGAAGCTACTGGACAAGTATGGTTTTGCTGGCTTTGGCTGGTACCGCATTGCCATCGGCGTGTTGTTTTTACTGTTTGCTTGGGGACAGCTTTGAGGCAACTAGTCTACTGAATACCTAAATTTTTGAGGGCTTCTGGAGCGCATATTTCTTCCATCTGCTTGGATGCATGCTGCATCTTACCATCCCCATATCCCAGCTTTTTTTCTCGTAAAGCAAAAGAAGGTATTATTTTTACGCCGCCCGCCCATCTTCTTCTTACGGTCTATAAAATTCAATGAATGATAAAGACCTTCATCACCGACGACCATCAACTCGTCATTGACGGAATCAAGCTCATGCTTGCCGAGGCCAACGACCTGCTATGCGTTGGCGAAGCAAACAATGGCGAAAAGGCGCTTGAATTGCTGGCCACCGTGCCGGTAGATGTCCTACTGCTCGACATCAACATGCCGGGCATAGACGGGCTGGAAACCTGCCGAAGGGTGCATCGTGAATTTCCTTCTGTGAAAATCCTGATGCTTTCGATGCTGCGGGAAGGCAGTCTGGTCAAAATGCTGCTGAATGAAGGCGCATCCGGCTACCTGTTGAAAAATGCTGGCAAGGACGAGTTCATTGAATCCATCCGCAAAGTACACCGGGGCGAGCGGGCACTCAGTTCCGAGGTGCTCGATATCTTCCTACAACCCAATGCCGAAAAGAAACGGCTGATGACCAGCCCCTTCCCCAGCCTTTCCCGAAGGGAAAAACAAATACTCCAACTCATCGTGGACGAAAAAACAACTGGGGAAATCGCCGAGGAACTCTTCATCAGCTTTGGCACGGTGGAGACACACCGCCGGAACCTCCTGATGAAACTCAGCGCCCGCAACACCGCCGGGCTGGTGAAGGCGGCCATTGAGTACAACCTGCTCGACTGAAAACCATGCGCAATCAAGTCCTCAATATCCTTTTGCGCTTCGCCGCCCTTTTGCTTCCCTTTTTGGCTGCTTCGCAAACGGAGGCCGATAACTTGGCCCAATCGCTGCAAAGGCCCATGCACGATACGGCAAGGGTACGCACGTTTTTTAGATTGATTGAAATTACTGCCAAGAACGACCTCCCGCTCACCCTGCAATACGCCGACAGCGCCGCCCTGCTATGCAAGCAGTTGAAACGCATTGACCTGGATGCCGAGCTGAACTTCAAATACGGTGCCCTATACAAAATGAACAGCCAGCTCGACAAGGCGCTGGAGGTTCTAGCGTTGTCCAGGCAGCAGTTTGAAAAGACCGGAAACAAAGCCCGGCTGTGCGATGTGCTCACCCGAACCGCTCGTGTTTATGAGAGCTTGGGCAATGACGAAAAATGCCTTGATTTCTTTCAGCAATCACTGCAATTGAGCACGCAACTCCAACTTGATGCGCAGGTGATAGGAGCCCTTCGTGGCATTGGAGGTGCCTATCGGCGCTTCCACCGATTTGAGGAGGCCATACAAATGCAGCAAACTGCTTTGGGCATGGCCGAACAGGCCAAGGATTCAAATGAGGTCCGCATGATTTTCATAGAATTGAGCGGTGTCTATCTAAAGGCTGGGCAACTCGATTCGGCGCTGCTCTTTGCTCAAAAAGGCTATGACTTGGCACAAGCCCAGCGCAGCGCCCCGTTCATCCTTGCCAACTCCTTGCAAACCCTTGTCAATGCACATGCTGAAAAAAAGAACTTTGAAATCGCTGCGCAATATGCTGGCCAGACAACGGCCATCTACCGAAGCCTTGGGCAGGTGGAGCAACTGGCACCGGCCTTGATTTGGCTGGGCTTGATTCACAACAACCAGCGCAAATACCGGGAGGCGGCCACTGCGCTGGAAGAATGTGTGGAGCTTTCAAAAAAAGCAAAACGGAAGCGGGTGCTCGCCAGCGCCTACGAGCAGTTGGCGGTGGCTTACCAAGGGCAGGGCAATTACCAAGCTGCGGTGGAGGCCATGACAGAATACACGCTGCTTCGCAATGAAATTGTGGATGAAGACCGCTTGAAGCTTTTAGCAGAAATGGACGCCAAGTACCAAGCCTCGGAGAAGGACAAGGCGCTGAAAATCAGTGCATTGGAAATTGGGCAGCGCAAGCGCCAATTGGGTTGGCTAGTGGCGTTGGCCGTCAGTTTGGCCGCACTTGCAGCGGCTGTTTTCTTTGGTTTGAAAAACCGCATGAGGGCCAACCAGCGCATTGCGGAGCAACAGGACGCCCTGCGCCAGCAGGAAATCCGGCAACTGGAGCAGGCCAACCAACTGACCGCCCTCGCCGCCATGCTTGAAGGCCAGGAACAGGAGCGCAGCCGCATAGCCAGCGATCTGCACGACTCCCTCGGCGGGCTGTTGGCTTCCATCAAATCGCATTTCAATGCCGCCCGGCAAACCAATGCTGAGGAGGCTGTTTTTGAAAAGACCAATGACATGATTGACGGCGCTTCTACCGAAGTTCGCCGCATCGCCCACAATATGATGCCCCGTGCGCTCGCCCTCTCCGGGCTGAAAGGGGCACTGGAAGACTTGACACAAGACCTTGAAAGACAGGGGCTTAGCTGCCAGCTCGAACTCATCGGGTTAGACGACCTGCCCCTAGAACCTGCCCGCAACGTCATGATTTATCGCATCGTTCAGGAGCTATCGCATAACGCCGTGAAGCATGCTCAAGCCAGTCATCTGCTGCTTCAAGCCATCCAGCACGAGGGCCGCCTGACGCTACTTGTCGAAGACGACGGCAAGGGCTTCGACGTGGTGGCCGCCCGCCTGAAAAAGGGCCTTGGCCTGTCCAGCATCGAGTCGAGGGTGCAGTTCCTTAAAGGGGAAATAGAGTGGGATTCGGTGGATGGCGTGGGGACGACAGTTAGTGTTTCTTTTCCTCTATGAATTCCAGTATTTTTTCAAAATCCATGATTTCCCAGATGATTTTCCAATGACCACCGATGCATCTTTGTGCCGTAACCAGCACGTCCATTCAAGCTGAGTCTTCGGCGATTTGCCCTGCTTCCCACACCTGAAGTCCACTCAATGAACAAGTTTTGGCATATGCCGAGGCTTGGCGGAGCCATGTTTTTTTACAAACCAAAACAATCATTTCAATTATGAAACAATCCATCCTTTCCATTGCCTTGTTCGGCGTCCTCGCCCTTGTTTCCTGCAAAAAAGACGAGGGCAGTGGCAGCTATGGATTTTCCGCAAACGAGGCCCGCTAAATCAACCTATTTTATTCATCATCAAAAACCTAAGTCATGAAAAAATGCTACAAACTTTTCATCCTATCAACCTTTGTTGCGCTTTGCGCAACGGCCAGTTCTGCCCAAGAACAACTCATGGTGGAATACGAGAGCAGCCCGCCGCCCAATTCCATCATCGCCATCCTCATCGGCCTGTTCACACCTGATGATTTCGACTACAACGGCGACGGCATGCGTGACATCATCGCACGGGTGGGCAACAACCTCGTGGTACGGACCTTCAGTCAACCAGACAATATGTTGCTCGTAGCATCCGAGGTGGGCATTTCGCTCGACGACTACCGCTGTCTCGGTTTTCACGATATTGGTGGAGGGCCAGAAAAAGAGATGGTTTTGGTGCCCAAACAGGGGATGACGGGGGATGTCTTTGCTTGTTCGCTCAACCCAAACAATCATTTTATTCCAAGCTTTTCATGGGGTTTGACTATGCAATGTCTTTATGGCGTTGCTAACACTGACGGAGATGCCCAGTCCGAAATTTTGGCCGTTGTACCCAGTGAGCAGTTTTATGTGTTAGGGCAAGGCTTCACGCCGGGGTTGACAAGCGGCAATCCAGTTGAAAAATTCAAAGGGGAAAAGCCTTCGGAAAAGGTCATGCCGCTGGGGAATTTCGAGATACAGCTGATAGCCCCGCCCAATTTTCGCTGGCCCAGTAATTTCACTTATGTCGAACCAGGCAGTCAGGATTTAAACTACGACAATATCAATGAATATGGCTACCTAAAGATTGAAGGCGTTGACGGAGAATCCAACGTCATCAGTGGGGCCACCCACGAAGTATTGGACAATAGCCCTGTACCTATTGAGTTGTTCTCCCTCAACTTTACGACTATGGCCTATTTCGATGTGTCAGGCGAGGGCTTCAAGCATATCATGATTGGCGGCAGCAACTCCGGCAGCGGCCTGCGGGACATGGATATCATCCTATGGCTGAACCCGCAGACCAACGAAATCAACACCTCCATGATGCCGTTTTTGGAGCAGGGATTCCGGGTAGTGGCCATCGGCAACTCAAATGGAATGGGCGGCACGATGGGAACTGTCATTGTCATGAGCAATATCAACACAGGGCGGGTCATCGTCGTGGGGGATGAGCCGGGCTTCCAAGGGGGCGGCACAAACACGCTGATTGTACCACAATTACCTGGCGCAGATGGCGCTTTGGCCTATACGCTCAACATGGTGTATGAATCGGAAGTGCCCGTTCAATTGTTCATGCCCACGAAGGGCCTCTATGACGGCACCGAGCTTGACGTGAATGCCGATGGGGTGGTGGACATTCCCAATCTCGTACTGCAGGACAGCGTCGGCAACGACATGGCTGGCTTCACGGTGCTGGATGGTGCAACCTTTGAGCCTATCTGGACGACGACCGTGCCTGCTGGTCCGATTGACCCTGCCCCGTTCTTCCACGGCTTTTTCGATGCAAACGGCGACGGCCAAAAGGAAATCATCTACGGGGCAGAGACCGTGCAGACCAGCGACAGCGAAATCCACAAGCCATTTGGTTCCGGCTTCGAAATCAAGTTCATCTATGACCTGGATGGCGACG
>JANPLH010000356.1:0-3552 GCA_031426435.1 Saprospiraceae bacterium
CCTCCATGCTCCGGCAGGCGCAGGCCGGCGAGTTCCGCTCCAACCTGCACCGGGGTGCCGTGGCTTCCATTGTACCGCTGAGTTCGGAGGAGGAAAAGACGGTACTGGATGCCGCCCGCCTGATGAACCTCGAAATCGCTGGCGTGGACATCCTGCGTTCCAAACGTGGCCCATTGGTGATGGAGGTGAACGCCTCGCCCGGCCTCGAAGGCATTGAGACGACGACGAAAGTGGATATTGCGGGAGCAATCATTGAAAATGTGGAAAGGGGGGTGGAAAGATTTGCAGGGAGAAGGAGATGGCAGTAGCACATAAATCACCACCCTCGTTTCCCTCCAAAATCCTATCATTGCAGCAGCCCCGCAGCCAAGTTTTTACATTCACCAATCTGTTTATAATACATGAAAAAACTGACGCACCTTCTGCTCATGCTGGCCACTACTTCTTCTTTGCTGGCGCAAAACGCACCACTCAACCTCATCCCACAACCCGTTGAAATTCAACAGAATACAGGAGCTTTTATCTTCACCAAGTCCACCACCATCGGCTACAACAAGGCGGAAGCCAAGACGACCGCAGAAATGCTAGCCCGCCACTTGAACACGCCAACAGGCTTTGCGCTTTCGGCGAAAATGGGCAGCACTGCCAACATTCAACTCAACCTGAACACCACGCCCAACGACAAAATAGGGAAAGAAGGCTATACTTTTGAATCCACAACCAAAGGTGTTACCATCGCAGCCAACCAGCCCGCCGGGCTATTTTATGGGATGCAGACGCTGTTGCAGCTTTTACCGAAGGAAATCGAAAGCCAAAAGGCGGTTCCCTCCCCTTCAGGGGGCGGTGGGTGGACAATGCCCGTTGTTAGAATCACCGACTACCCCCGCTTCGGCTGGCGGGGCCTGATGCTCGACGTGAGCCGCCATTTTTTCCCGAAGGAAGACGTGAAGATGTACATTGACGAAATGGCCCGCTACAAGTACAACGTCTTCCATTGGCACCTTACCGACGACAACGGCTGGCGCATCGAAATAAAGTCATACCCAAAGCTGACCGAAGTGGGTGCCTGGCGGGTGGAACGTGCCGGGCATTTCGGCGACCGTGCCGATGTGAAACCGGGCGAGAAGGCTACCTACGGCGGCTTTTATACCCAAGCTGATGTCAAGGAAATCGTGCAGTACGCTGCCGAGCGCAACGTGACCATCGTGCCGGAAATCGAGACGCCGGGGCATAGCATGGCCATCCTCGCCGCCTATCCTGAACTTAGCTGCACCGATGAAAAAGTCTATGTGAACCCCGGCACTGGCTTTTCGGACTGGTATGGCAACGGCACTTTCAGGATGAAGATGGAGAACACCCTGAACCCCTCTGACGAGAAGGTTTATGAGTTCTTGGACAAGGTATTCACCGAAGTTGCGCAGCTATTTCCCAATTCGTATATCCATGTCGGCGGCGATGAATGCTACAAGGGCTACTGGAAAAACGACCCCGGCTGCCAAGCGCTGATGAAAAAATTGGGCCTCCGCCACGTGGAGGACTTGCAGGGCTATTTCATGGACAGGGTGGAAAAGATACTCGCCGCCAAAGGCAAGAAACTGCTCGGCTGGGACGAGATACTGGAAGGCGGCATTTCGCCAGGTGCCACGGTGATGAGCTGGCGGGGCATCAAAGGCGGTATTGAAGCGGCACAAATGGGCCACGATGTGGTGATGACGCCGACGACTTTCGCCTACCTCGATTATACCCAAGGCGACCCGACCATTGACCCACGAATCTACGCCCGCCTCCGGTGCCAGACCAGCTACAACTACGAACCCGTGCCGGACGGCGTGGACGCCAAGCACATCCTCGGCGGGCAAGGCAACCTCTGGACGGAGCAAATCCCCAACCTGCGCTATGCCTATTACATGACCTACCCTCGTGCCTGGGCGCTGTCCGAGGTGTTTTGGTCGCAGAAAAAGGACAAGAACTGGGACAATTTCGCCAAGCGCATGGAATCCCATTTCCAGCGCTATGACGTGGCGCAGAAACGCTACTCCACCGCTGTATATGACCCCATCATCACCAGTAAAAAAGACGGTGATAAATTGGTGCTGTATATAGCTTCCGAAATCCCCGGCCTCGACCTTTATTATACCATTGACGATGTAATGCCCGATAATTTCTCGCCCAAATACACAGCCCCGGTCACACTGCCAGAAGGGGCCATCACGCTTCGGGTGCAAGCTTATAGGAATGGGCAGCCGATTGGGCATTTGATTACGTTGACGAGGAAGCAGTTGGAGGATAGGACGGGGTGGTAGGGTTTTTTGACGCTGCGGGGCGCTGATTTTTATGATTTTAAGTGTTTTATAGGGCATGATGAATCATAATTATCAGCGGCTCTGAGCGGCAACTTATTAATAGCTTATGGCGGCAAATGGTCGCTACAAAACAAGAATAAACATGCAAAGGTTATTGACAATTAACAGCCTTTTTCAATAGAAGAATTATCGGACATCATTGAGCCTTAATCTATCCTGATTCTCAGTTCAACCTATTCACCCCTTCAATAACCCGATAAGGTTTTTTAAAGAAATCATCCACTGTTTTATTGAATTCATTTTTAAAATTGATAGGAGTAGAATGCCCTGAATTGGGCAATATCCATAAATAGGATTTTGGAATAGATGCTGCAATAAGCATCGTATGTTTTGGCAGTATAACATCATGGTCGCCACCAATGATTAACGTCGGGCTTTGTATTTTATTTAATGCCTCCGTTGTAATATGCGGATTAAAACAAATGAGGTTATATAGCTTTTTTATGTGTTTAATTTCAGGTGTTTGCGGCACCTTGGCAATACTGTCGTAAGTGGCGAAAGCCCATTGGGCAATAGTTGCGTCAATAGCTGACGAATCGGGCCATAAATTAGCGCCAGTAGCTGCCAATTTTTTCACCTTTTCAGGATGCCTCATTGCCAATAACAACCCATTGATGCCCCCATCACTCCATCCAATCACATAACAGGAATCAAGATGAAGTTCATCAAGCAGGGCATTGAAGTCGTCAGCCATCATTTCATAACTTAAAGAATCCTGGGTGTCAATTGACTTCCCATGCGCTCTACTGTCAGCAACAATGACTTGATAGTGCTTCGAAAAATAGGGAATCTGGTAGGTGAAATGATTGATGGAGCCACCATTTCCATGAATAATCAACAAGGGTTCGCCATTCCCATACGTTTCATAATACATCTCGAACCCCCTTATTTTTACAAAATGCCCAGCTTTAGGGTTTCTGCCATATTTGCTTTTTTTGAAATCGGGTCCAAAATCTTGTGCGAAAGCAAAACCAACAAACATGATTGCTAAGATGGTCAATAGAATTTTATTTTTCATCTGATTTTCAATTTTAAACGGTTTACTATTAGCACACAATATAAAGGCAATTTGAATTAGGATGGCAGCTACTTTAACGTGAGTTATGGCATTTCGATTTGCTTTGATGGGATAAATACGCATGGTTTTTCATCGTAGTAGGAATACGCTATCACTCCGCCGATGATGTGC
>JANPLH010000357.1:0-20458 GCA_031426435.1 Saprospiraceae bacterium
AAATCGGGAAGCCAACTGGTACAGCACCCATTCTTGCCATTAAAAAACGGCACTAAGCTCGTTGAACGCTGTGCTATCGTACTGGCTTTCCAAAATGGGAGATGGGCGCTGTGCGAAGGTCAAAATACGATTTTAATACAACAAGAAAGCCCAACCTCCCGGTCGGGCTTACCTTGATATTATTCTAACTGAGCAGCGACGCCCGCTTATTCCCCCTGCACCTTTTTCAAAAGGTATTTGGAGGCGTCCATCTGGCTGCCATCGGGATTTAATCCGACCAGGCCTTCGCTGTTCACCTGGTATTTAAACGTACCATTTTTGCTGCTCAATGTAATGATGTTGCCCATTACTGACCATGTGCCATTGGTCTCAACGGTTTTCGGTTTTTTGCCTTTGTATTCTTCCGAAAGGGTAAAACTCTGCTGCTCATCCGCATTCAAGGTTAGCAGGGTCTGGATGCCATCGCAATCTTTGCAGGGCAAAAGGCCGTTGTAGAATGCGGCCAGTTCCTGCACAACAGCCTGTTGTGGCGAAGCGGCAGTGTTTGGAGCAACGGTGGTATCAGCAGCTGATGCAGCGGTGCTGTCAACGGTGGCGGCATCGTTGTTGGCGGTGTCCTTTGGTGCATCACCGCAGGAGAAGCAAGCTACGGCTACTACCAACTGCATGAGCAAATAATAGGATTTTTTCATTGGATTGATGTATGATTTGAAGATGAAATGATATTTTAAAACATTGGCACAATGAGGAAACAGAGAATTGAACCTTCCCCATTTATTCTGCCAACAATTTTTTCAAGAAGTATTTGTTGGCATCCATCACCTTGCCGTCCTTGTCCAAGCGGAGCAAGCCCGCTTCGGTGGCCTTGTATTGCACGGTGCCTTTTTCGTTGCTCATGGTTATGATGTCCCCTTCCACCATCCAATTGCCGTTTGACTCAATGGTTGTGGGTTGTTTGCCAGTATAATCCTCCTTCAAGGTATAGGTTCTGTACCTATCGGCATTCAAAAGCAGCAATGTTTGGATGCCATCGCAGTCTTTGCAGGGCAACAAGCCTGAATAAAATGCTGCATGTTTCTCATGTGCAGCTTGGTCTGGCGTGGTAGGTGGGGCAGTTGCACCAGTGCCTTCTGGGAGGTCAGCAGCGGAAGTTGGGACAGTAGGTATTTCGTAAACGGTTTCTTTTGGTGCATTGCCCCCACAGGACTGCAGGCATAAGGTGGCAATGCTCAACAGCAAAAACAGGTAAAAGGAATTTTTCATTGGATTGAATTTAAAACGGAAAAAATTGATTTTCGACATTCGCCAGCAAAGGTAAAAAAAACGCATGTAGTTTAGTTTTCTTAGCCAGTGGTGATATCTGGTGGTTTCATTTGGTGTACAACCGTCCATCTCAACAAAAAAATTATCGCACACCCCTTGCACTCTTAAAATTTGCATTACTTTTGACCGATTTTTAGACCAGTCTAAATATTTATTTAAGTCATTTAAAACCAAACAACTTGTCAACCAAACACCAAACATCCGCCTCCCTTTCTGAGGTTCATGGATCAGTAGATACCACAAAGCAAACGGGTTTTTGGAAAAAGCTCTTTGCCTTCTTGGGCCCAGCCTACCTGGTCAGCGTAGGTTATATGGACCCCGGCAACTGGGCCACCGACATCGCAGGGGGCAGCCAATTCGGGTACAGTTTGATATGGGTACTACTCATGTCCAACCTCATGGCGCTGCTCCTTCAAAGCCTCTCCGCCAGGCTTGGCATCGTTCGTGGGTTGGACCTGGCGCAAGCCTCCCGTGCCACTTACCCCCGCTGGATTAACCTCATCCTCTATGTCTTGGCGGAAATTGCCATTGCAGCCTGCGACCTGGCGGAAGTGGTGGGAATGGCCATCGGACTTCAGTTGCTGTTCGGGCTCCCATTGCTGGCGGGCGTTGCCATTTCGGTGCTGGACACTTTTATTATCTTGTTTCTGATGAGTTATGGCATTCGCAAAATCGAGGCATTTATCCTCAGTTTGGTGTTCATCATCGGGGTCTGTTTCTTGGCGGAGATGATCATTGCCAAGCCAGACGTTAGCGAAATTGCACTTGGCTTCATCCCTTCCTTGCCAGGCCCAGCAGCACTTTATATTGCAATCGGCATCATCGGGGCCACCGTTATGCCGCACAACCTTTATCTCCACTCTGCACTGGTGCAGACCCGAAAGATCCAGCAAACCCCTGACAAGATAAAAAAGGCCATCCGTTTCAACGTCTTCGATTCGGCCATCGCCCTCAACCTCGCCTTTTTTGTAAATGCGGCCATCCTGATATTGGCCGCCGCCACTTTTTACAAAAACGGGCTTTATGAAATCGCCGAAATACAGGACGCCCACAAGATGTTGGCCCCTTTGCTGGGCAACGATTTTGCACCCATTTTCTTTGCCGTGGCATTGATTGCCTCCGGGCAAAGCTCAACGATTACAGGCACTCTGGCTGGACAAATTGTGATGGAGGGCTATCTGAACCTGCGCATACAGCCTTGGCTCAGGAGGTTGATTACTCGCATGATTGCCATAGTGCCCGCCTTTTTGATCATCTATTTTTTCGGGGAAAAAATGACTGGCCAAATGTTGGTGCTCAGCCAAGTCATCTTGAGCATGCAGCTCGGATTTGCGACCATTCCGCTCATACATTTCGTGAGCGATAAAAAGAAAATGGGCGAATTTGCCATCAGCAACAAAATCAAAATACTGGCTTGGATAAGCGCCACCATTATTGTCTCATTAAACGTAAAGCTGGTTTACCAAGAGCTCACTGCTTATATCGAATCGTCGGGCGACGGTGGCTGGGTCATCATGGTTACCTTGGTTCCATTGGCTGTGTTTGCCCTGCTTTTATTGCTATACATTACTTTCGAACCGTTTGTGAAAGGCTTTGGAAGCTACCCTATTGGCTCGCCACATATCGAGAAAGCACCATTGGAATTGAACCCACAGCAGCCAATTTACCATCGTATTGCCATCGCTGTTGACTTTTCAAAAATGGACTCAACGGCCATTAACCATGCCGTGGCACAAGGCGGAAAAACCGCCGAATACCTGCTTATCCATATTGTAGAGACTGCTGGCGCCAAAATACTGGGCAAGGACATCAAAGACCGAGAGACCCAAATGGACGAGAAAACACTGATGGAATACGCTAATGCCCTTCAGGAGGCGGGCTACAATTGCGCTTTTGAAATCGGCTTCGGCATTCCCAAAAACGAAATACCCAATGTTGCGGAGCAATTCAAGGCTGACCTTTTGGTAATGGGCGGGCATGGCCACCAAACGCTGAAGGATTGGGTGTTTGGCACCACCATCAGTGGGGTACGGCACCGATTGCGCATTCCTGTGCTGATAGTAAGGTAGGGCAGACAGCGTGCGTAAGCAATTGCCATTAAAGTGTTGTCCGTATTAGCCCATGTCCAATAAGCTCCTAATGGCACATAAAAAAACAGCCACAATGGTGGTTGTGGCTGTTTTTATTTTCACGAAAAAGCATTAATAAAACACCGACTTGTCAGCGATGTCAACTTTTCCGGTGCGATCATTGCGATCATTGCGATCATTATCGTAGACGTTTTCCAGGCTGTCGGCCTTGGAAATGGACTCCCTAATCTCGTTGCGTTGTCTTGCAACCGTTTCGTAGGCAATGCTGGTAGAATCGAGTTCTTCCAATGCTTCCTCATAGTGAGCCAATGCGTTGGATTCGCCACGCTTCACCTCTTCAAGAATGTTCTCTTCCTCATTGGAAGCCAAAGCGGATTTTAGGTCCATCCATACGCGGTGCAATTTTGAAGCGATTGTGTCGCCCTTGTCAACCTCGCCGCCGGGGCTGGTAATCAAACTTTTCAGTTCGGAACCAAATGCGGTACGTTGGCTGGCGTACTTCAAGAAAAGCTCCTTGAGATGCGGGGAATTCACATCTTCAGCAGCTTCTTTAAAGCCTTTTTCAGCGTCATAGCTCTTGCTTAGCAAATCGTTGAGCACATCAACTTGATCTCGTCTGTCCATTTTGAATATTTTTAATGGTTAGAAAAAATAGGAACGAATTCAATTTTTTGGGGTCTGAGCTAAAACGGACATGTTTTGGCGGTGTTCAAAGACGAGGGGGAAACTTCCGATTGTGCTATGCCACTATGCGCGGTAATGCCCTCCCTGTGAGTGTCCACAGGGGAAGGGCAAGTCAAGGAAAAATATCCTTATTGTTCCGATTTTACTTGGTGAAGGATTTCGCTCCAATCGCCACTCAAAATGCCGTACCCCAATTCTCGCCCGTGGCACTGGAATGGTACATGAGGGTCAGCGTGTCCGAGTGGTTGATTTGGGCCTTCACGCAGCTATTGTGCTGTTTGTTCAGCGTAAAATGGATGGTATTCGGTTGGGTTTGCGCATGGAGGGACGCAAGGGCCATGGCGATGAATAGGAAAACGAGGAGTGCTTGTTTCATGGATGCTTTTATTGTTTTGGGGAAAGATGGGGTATTGGGCAGCACATGCAGTAATCCTGTTTTTTGAGCTTTGATTTATTTGGTAGATTTTTATGGCGTATTTGTCGTGTAAATTCAGCGCAGCGCCGTTAATGACAAACCTTTGATAAGCATCTTCTTAGATTTATTTAATCCTGATGACATTAATTAAACTTATGCTCAACATGATGAAAAATATTTTTAAACCCGATTTTGAACATTATGAAGGTGTTCGTAGAATTAATATTTATGTCATGAGGCTGTTCTTTGCATTAATGTTTGTTTTTGTTGCGACAGATGCCTGGAACGTTATTCTAACTCATGAAGGCCCATGGGACCCAACAAAAGCTGTAGCCTGGTGTACTTGGGCTGCTTATTCCACACTTGCTATTTTAGGTGTATTTCATACCCTTCGAATGTTGCCCATTATGCTTTTTATGATTTTTTACAAATTACTTTGGCTCATTATTGTGGCATATCCTTTATGGTCAGCAGGTACGCTGAAAGGCTCACCAGCCGAAGAAATGACTTATGTATTCTCAGGTATTATTGTACCGATAATCTTTATGCCATGGAAATATGTGTTCAAGAAATACATTTTAATAACAAAAAATAATAGTGATAAATTAAGCGCTTAATAGAATAATGTCCATCGTAATTGGAGTTTCTGGTGGCCCATATAAATTCCTTAAAGAAATCGAAACCTGGAAAATAGTAGTACCCTGCCTGAAATCATTGCAATTCCAGTAATTTTGCCCAAATATACCAGCGATGCGGCTCCACCTTTTTGAATTTGAAGACTTCCCTTGGTTCCCCGACGTGATAAGGGCCGGCGGCATGGACTACCTGCGCTACCTGCTCATACTGACGGATCTTTACAAGCCCGTTTTGCCGCTGATTTCCGAGGCGCTGTCGCATTCGAACAATGACACTATCGTGGACCTTTGTTCTGGCGGCGGCGGTTATATCGAGCAGGTTTACAACGGCATCAATGCGCAGCGCACCAAACGGGTCAGGTTCCTGCTGACCGACAAGTTCCCCAACCTCGACGCCTACCGCTTCCTGAAATTAAAAACCAACGGGGGCATTGACTTCGTGGAAAAATCCGTGGATGCCATGCAGGTGCCGAAGGAAATCAAGGGGTTCCGGGCCATGTTCTCTGCAGTGCACCATTTCAAGCCCGAACAAATAAAAGCCATGCTTCAGGACGCCGTGGACAACAACGCCGCCATTGGCCTTTTCGATGGGGGTGACAAAAACCTTATTTCTATCTTGGGCGTCCTGCTGTTCCATCCAATTGCTTTTCTTGTCGGCACACCGTTTTTCAAGCCTTTCAAGTTGTCAAGGCTTTTTTTCACCTATATCCTGCCGCTGATACCGCTGTATACCATGTGGGATGGCTTCGTGTCGGTACTGCGTTTTTACCAGCCGCACGAACTGCTCGAAATAGCAAAGTCAACCAACGCAAAGCACTATACCTGGCAACACGGAAAGACAAGGAGCAAGTTCGGACTACATGCGACCTACCTGATTGGGTATCCCAGCCCTATATCTACGTGATGGCTGGACTTTATAAGGGGCTTTTGTTGGGTTAAATGGGCGTAATCAACCAGTTGTGCTTTGATTCGAAAAGGTAGTTTCCAATAAATTGGAAAGGGTTAAATCCAAACCTCACGTTATTTTAACCTTAGTTGTTCCAAGTATAATTCAAGCAGCTTCTATTCCATATCCAGCTCAAATCTTGATAAAAACCTCCCGCTTCCACATCCAATACAGCACCCAGAACTGCACCAACAGCATCACGCCACCTCTTAAGAGCGAAGCATAAGCATCTCCCAAAATAGTGTCATAGCCTTGCCCAAAATGCGTCTGCATGGAACTGTGGATGAACTGGATGACCGTGTGCGCCAGCACATAAGCAGCAATGGAATTCATGCCGATGACCTGTAGCCAAAAGAACGGCTTGCGCACATTTTTTATGTCAACAATCCAATAGAACAGCGCCATGAACAGGAAGCAAACGCCACCGCTCCAAAGCACCCAAGCGGGCGTCCAGATGCGCTTGACGATGGGGCAAATACCCAAGAAATGCACCAGCAGCGCTGCCACACAGCCCACCACGCCCCAGATGACGAACTTCTTCGCCTTCTCCATTGGTGTCAATTCCGACTGCAAAATGCGCCCGCCGAACAAGCCGAGCAGCATGGTCGCCAAGGTCGGGATAAAGCTCAGGGTCGAGTACCCGCCCTCGTTGAACTGGAAGGTTTTTTCCGTTGGGAAAATGTTCATAATCCACTGGTCCGCTGCCCAAGCGAAGTTGGTGTTTTTGTTCCAATGTGCGGCAAATCCCGTTAGGTTATGCTGCCAGTTAGGGTCAGCGCCCGCCGCCGCATAGTCGAAGCCGGTGCCTGGCAATGGGTACAGCGCAAACGCCAGCCAATGGCCGACCACCAAGATGGCGAACCAAATCCACTGCCACCGAACCGTCAGGTACGAAATAAGGAACAGGAAGGTGTAGCCGAGGCCAATTTGCGTCAGCGTATCCTCGAAGGTGAAATTGGTCTGCGTGGCACCCATTGAGCGCAGGAAGATACCGAGCAGAATCAGTATCAGCGAGCGCCGCAGTACTTGTAGGAATAACTTGGAAAACGTCACTCCACTGGCTGCCCGGTTTTTCATCGAGTAAACCATCGCCGTGCCAACGAGGAACGAGAAGGACGGCTGAATCATGTCGTGCAGTGAGCATCCCGTCCATTCCACGTGCGATTGGTGCCAGCAAAGGAATCCCCAAAACCAGCTGCTTGGCAGACCAGCGGATACCCGGCAGAATTCGAGCACTTCTGCCATCATGAGGAACATGACGAAGCCCCGGAAAACGTCCATCGAGGCGAGGCGGTAGGTTGGTGATTTTTCGTTCATTTTGTTCTTGCCTTTTTTTATCAAATCGAGCGATTAGGGATGTGCCTTGAGCCAAGCATCCACAACAGGCGTTATATTGAATTTTACCTTATTGAAACGCTCCGGCTTGGGCGTATCCAGGGCTTTACGCAGCTCCTGTATGCTCGCCCGAAAGTCCATGCCCGATGCTGAGAACTGCGCGTCAATGGCCCGCAAAAGTCGCTCGATGCCGTAGTTCTCGAAATGCCAGTCTTGCAGGTTGTTGGATTCCTTAATCTGGTCTCTGATTTTCGCTGCGAGCCTGCGGATGCTTCGGTTCAGCGGCTCGACGAACAGTTCGGGATGTTCCACTTTGTTGCCGTCAATAAAAGTATATGCCTCGGTATGGTAGTAGTCGTTGTCGAGCAATTCCAATAGTTCTGCTTCCCAGTTGGGGTGCGATTTTACCTTTGTAACAGCTGCCTCCCGAACATCTGCATCATGAAAACGGCCCGTCAGCGCCATGATGTTCAAGATTGGGTCGGTTGGCTTTTGCTCGGCGATATATTCGAGGTGTTCGTTGTGGAGCTTGTCATTTTGTGTTTTAACACCCTCAATTCGGGCCAATTGCTGCTTTTCAGCGTTTTTGTACCAACCCAAGAGCAGTCCCAAACTGATGATTAGGCTAATCACAAAACCCACTATCATTGGGATTTTCACGAACAAAGGCGCCATACCTGCTTGACGCTCCATGGTCAGCAATGCAGCGGGAACGAGCATCAGCAATGGCAGCCATATTTCCGCTTGCGTCAACGAAAGCCGCCGGATGTACATCGGAAACTCGCCATGCCATTCCCATTTGAATACGGCGCAAAAGAAGGTCGCTGCCGCAAATGAAATCCAACCCAGCCAAAGTACCAGGTTTTGTATGCCGCCGGAAGTACTGACCCAATCGAGGACATTTTTTGAGCTAAGAAAAAACATCAGCAAAAGGCTGCTGACGACAAAGCCGATGCCAAAGAAAGCAAGGCCAAGGCCATAGCCCATCGCCCGCTCCCCTGCCAATACGGGTTTTGGGAAATTGAAAATAACCAAGCCAATATAAAAAAGGGCGGTCACGCCAAAAAGGAGGTTTCCCAACATGATTATTCACTTTGATTTTAGTTTCTCAATTGCCTTTAACACAGTTTCCCGGTTGCTCTTCGCAGTCATCCATCGGGGCAGCTTGGCACCGATGCTTTTCACCTGGTGTTTAAAGCCGTTGCGCTCCCGCAATTTCGCCCCCACGTGCTGTTCCAGGAATTCGAGGTGTTCCATGTTGTAGGCCCAAATCAGGTTGTCGCCCATTTCCTGTTTCAGCCACAGAGGCAGGTGGAAAAATGGGTCAAGCGGTGCACCTATTACGAGATATTTGCTGCGGGTGGATAGCCGTTCCAATGTTTTATTGTAGCCGCATTGCCCGCATACTACCCTTATGTTGATGGCCTCTGGTTGATAAATTGTGTAGCCTCCTGTGTTGACAAGGGCTTTGCGCTCGCAGCTTGGGCATTCGACGAGAATGTCTTTGATGAAATCGTAGAGGTGGGTTCGGTAGGTGTGCTTTGTTCTTGTTTCCATGGTTCCGTGATTTGGCCCGTGCAATTATCGGTAAATATTCAGCCAATTCCCTTCGATTTTGAAAGAACCCATGCCGTTGGAGATTTGGTCTTTCACAACCCTTTGCCCAATATGATTCAAAACGTACTCCCGGCGTTCGAGCGGAATGCCCGTTTTTGCTACCCAATCTTCTTTGCTCGGTATGATAAGCGAAGCAATGCAATCGCCTCCCCCGAACTCGTAGTACATCGCAAAACTGCCTTCTTTGCTTTGGTAATGAACATGGCCACACCGCCCGTCGCTTGAGTAAGAAACTTTGGCGGTAGTCGAGACTTGGCCGAATATGGAATGGAATAGGCTTTTGATACTTAGTATTGCCATCGGTGAAAGATTGTTTTGATTAAGAACGAGGAAATATAGCAATGAAAAACAAACTCTATTCAAAAAAACTACAAAATTACTCAATGGCAAGTGCTTACAACCCATTTGGGTATAGCACAAAAAACAAACGGGCGTGGTTCATGTTGAACCCGCCCGTTTGCTTTTATCAAGAAAAAGAATCCTTGATTATTCAGCTTCCTTTTCAGGAGTCTCGTCAATTTGTGCGTCCTCAATGAGGTCGTTGGCTTCTTTCTCCACTTCTTCAACTGCTTCTTCGGCAGTGACAGTTTCAGCTGCAACAGCAGCAACGACTGGAGCAGTAGCAGCTTTAGCGGCAACTCCACCACCACGGCGGGTGCGGCGCTTCTTGCTTTTGCTGTCATCGCTTGTTTTGGATTGGCCGTTGTAATCTGGATTGAAGTCTACCAATTCAATTAAAGCCATTTCAGCGGCGTCACCATGACGGATACCTGTGCGGATGATGCGCACATAACCACCTGGACGGTCGCCAACAGCGGCAGCTACAGCACCAAACAGCTCCTTGATGGCTTCCTTGCTCTGCAAGTGGCTGAAAACCACCCTACGGGAGTGGGTTGTATTGTTCTTAGCCTTGGTAATGATTGGCTCAATGTAGCGGCGCAGGGCCTTTGCTTTTTGGATGGTCGTTTCGATGCGCTTGTGCTCTATCAGCGAAGCGGCCATATTGCTCAACATTGCTGCACGATGTTCCATCGTCCTGCCGAGTTTCATTATCTTGTTGCCGTGTCTCATGACTTGATTTAGTTATTAAATTGGTGAACTTCGCAACACTGGAGGATTGGAAATTGGGAAATTAGAAATTGAGAAATTTCCTACCCTATTCAGCAACCATCAACAGTAATTGCATTTTATCCCGAAAAAAGCGGTGACACCCTATTAAAAAGGATGTCACCGCTTTACGAGAAAAGAATTATTCTTCGTCAAGTTTGTACTTCGACAGGTCCATGCCGAAGGTCAAACCCTTGTCTTGCAACAGTTCCTCGATTTCCACGAGTGATTTTTTGCCGAAGTTCCTGAACTTCAACAATTCGTGCGTGTCATAGCGCACCAATTCTGCCAAGGTGTTGATTTTGGCGGCCTTGAGGCAATTGTAGGCACGAACTGAAAGGTCGAGGTCTTCGAGGCTGGTCTTGAGCAGCTTGCGCATGTGCAGCACGTGCTCATCCACCACATCATCACGGCGGCCAGTATCATCAGGGATGCTGATGTACTCATCGGTGATGAGCATGAGGTGGTGAATCATGATACGGGAAGCTTCTTTCACGGCATCTTCCGGGTGGATGGTGCCGTCGGTCTTTACTTCGAGTGTCAGTTGCTCGTAGTCGGTGCGCTGACCAACACGGGTATTTTCGATTTTATACGAAACGTTCTTGATAGGCGTGTAGATGGCATCCAACGGAATTACGCCGATGGGTGAATCTTTTGGGAGGTTTTCACCTGCTGGCACGTAACCACGGCCTTTGGTGATGGTGAACTCCATTTCAAGGTTCACGAAAGGCTCCATCCTGCAAATGAGCATGTCAGGGTTCATCACCTTGAACACGTTGGTATGCTCTTCGATGTCGCCAGCACGAAACTCTTCCTTACCGCTGATGGTGAGGTAGATTTTCTCTGAAGCGAGGTCTTCACCTTGTATCAATTGTTTGAGGCGAACCTGCTTGAGGTTCAGTATGATGTCAAGTACGTCTTCTACGACGCCTTTGATGGTGGCGAACTCATGGTCCACACCAGCGATGCGCACAGCAGAAATGGCGTAGCCCTCCAAAGAGGATAGGAGAATTCTTCTAAGCGAGTTGCCGATGGTCTGGCCGAAGCCGGGTTCCAATGGCCTGAATTCAAAGATGCCCTCAAAATCATTTGCTTTCTGCATCATGATTTTGTCAGGCTTTTGGAAATTTAAGATGCTCATATATTGAAGAAGTCTTGATAGGATGAAGAATGAAGGCCGTCTAAACTAAATTTACACTAAAAATTGCCGAAGTGATTCTGCCAAACGGGGGCTTTGAATACGGGCAAATTAAAACGGGTTTGGCAAGCAACTGGGTAGATGCTTGCCAAACCATTGACTTTATTACTTGGAGTAAAGTTCAACGATCAGCTGCTCGTTCAACTTCTCTGGTATTTGCTCACGTTCTGGATAAGCCAGGAAGGTGCCCTTCATTTGGTCAGGGTTGAATTCCAGCCAACCGAATTTCTTCACGTCGGTCTTTTTTCCGACTTGTTCCCGAACCAGGTCGAGTGATTTGGACTGGCCACGCACTTCTATCACATCGCCTGGGCGGAGGTGGCAAGAAGGTATGTTGGTCAATACACCGTTCACCACGATATGGCGGTGCGAAACCAACTGGCGGGCAGCCCTACGGGTTGGTGCAATGCCAAGACGGTATACGGTGTTGTCGAGCCTTGACTCTAGCAACTGAAGGAGTACAGTACCCGTTACACCGTGCTTGTGAGTAGCCACTTCAAACATATTGCGGAACTGGCGCTCCAAAACACCATAGGTGTATTTTGCTTTCTGCTTCTCCATCAACTGGATTGCATAGTCAGAACGCTGCTTGCGTTTGCGGGATTGGCCATGCATCCCGGGTGCATATTTCTTCTTTTCAAAAGCCTTGCTGAAGCCGTAAATAGGCTCGCCAAATGAGCGGGCTTTTTTCTGTTTAGGACCGTTGTACCTTGCCATTATAGAATTTGACTTTTTATCAATTAAAATCCGAAGGGATGATTATACCCTGCGGCGCTTTGGAGGTCTGCAACCATTGTGCGGAACTGGGGTAAGGTCAAGTATCCTTGAAACCTTCACACCAGACTGGTCGAGTGCACGGATGGCGGCCTCACGGCCAGAACCGGGACCTTTCACATAAACTTCCACGGTGCGCAAACCAGCCTCGAATGCCACTTTTGCAGCATCGCCGGCAGCCATTTGGGCTGCGTATGGCGTGTTCTTTTTAGAACCCCTAAAGCCAGCCTTACCAGCAGATCCCCAGCTAATTACTTCACCCTTTTTATTGGTCAACGATACAATGATATTATTGAACGTTGCCTGTACATAAGCGAAGCCTTCTGGCTCAACTTTTACTTTCCTTTTAGCCTTGACTTTGGATTTAACCTTTGCCATTATTATTGAATTATAACCCGGCCAAGCTGCAAGTTTTCAAGCGAAAACAAGCGCAACGAAGCCAAGGCGAATTACTTCTTAGCCAGTTTTTTGTTGGCGACTGTTTTACGCTTGCCCTTACGGGTACGAGCATTGGTTTTGGTACGCTGACCACGGAGCGGGAGGCCCTTACGATGGCGAAGGCCACGGTAACATGCCACATCCATCAAGCGCTTAATACTCATCTGCACCTCGGAACGAAGCTCACCCTCAACTTTGTAGTCCTTTTGGATGAGTTGGGAAATGGTACGGACGTTTTCGTCAGACCAATCAGAGACTTTGGTGTTTTCGTCAACACCACAGTTTTCCAAAATTTCCTTCGCCCTGGTGGAACCAATGCCGAAGATGTAGGTGAGTCCGATTACACCACGCTTATTTCTCGGTAGATCAACACCTGCAATACGTGCCATATATCTAATGATTTACGAATTTCAGTGAATTACGTTCATGCAATGCCAAAGCATTAACCTTGACGTTGTTTGAATTTCGGGTTTTTCTTGTTGATGATGTACACCTTTCCTTTCCTCCTCACAATCTTGCAATCCGCTGAACGCTTTTTAACAGAAGCCCTGACTTTCATAACGCTTTGATTGTTTGTGTATTAAAAATTTCGCCACCGTTACTTGTAACGGTAGATGATTCTTCCTCTGGACAGGTCGTATGGGGACATTTCAACGGCCACCCGGTCACCTGGCAGGATTCGGATGTAGTTCATCCGCATTTTGCCTGAAATAGTGGCCGTAATGATATGGTTGTTCTCCAGACGCACCCTGAACATGGCATTTGAAAGTGCCTCATCAATAGTGCCGTCTTGTTTTATTAAATCTTGTTTAGCCATGCTTTCAAAATTCGGAGCGCAAAGATACGAATATCACTTAAAGTTGCACCGCAGATAGAAAAAAAAACCTATGCCGTGCTTCAAATTTGATGGCGGACTCCAATAGCTTGATATTCAAGCTATTAGGACGCCAATTTCTTCTTTGGCTTCCACGGTTTTCAATTCAGGGTTACTTTCAACAGCTGCTTCGATGGGATCATGGTCAGAAAGGATATCCGCATGTTGTTTGCGCACAACAACCGAATGCTCGTAATGCGCTGATGGCTTGCGGTCGCTGGCCATGATGGTCCAGCCGTCTTTGCCTTGCATGATGTCTTTCTTGCCCATGTTTATCATTGGCTCGATGGCTATGACAAGGCCTTCTTTCAACAACACTCCATTGCCACGCTTGCCGTAATTTGGCACTTCTGGGTCTTCGTGCAAGGATTTGCCCAAGCCATGTCCAACCAGTTCCCGAACTACGGAGTAACCAAATCCACGCTCGGTAAAATTCTGAATGGCAAAGCCAATGTCGCCAATCCGTTTGCCATGAACCGCCTGCTCAATACCTTTGTAGAGGGAGGTCTTTGTCACACGCAGAAGTTCCATTGTTGCTTCATTTACATCGCCTAGGGCAAATGTATAGGCAGCATCACCATAATAGTCATTCAAAAAAACCCCACAATCCACAGAAACGATATCGCCATCCTTGAATTCAATCTCATCGGATGGGATTCCATGCACCACTGCCTCATTGACGGAGATACAAAGAGAGGTCGGGAATGGGTTTTCAGCATCTGAAGTGACGTATCCTTTGAACGCCGGAGATGCCCCGTGGTCTCGAATCAGTTCTTCTGCTTCCCGGTCAAGCAAGCTTCCCATCATGCCTGGTCTGATGCGGGAGCCGACATGTGTCAGCACTTTGCAAACCAGAAGGCAAGCCTCACGAACCCGCTCTATTTCTTCATCCGTTTTATAGAATATTAAATTCGTTTTCGTCTGATTCAACAAGCTCCTGAACGTCATCTCAATGGTCTTTATAAAACAAATCGTGCTACGGGGCAATATGGGTTTGACATTACTTCGTCACCGCAATTTGCCTGGTAGCACGATTGAAGTATTCACATTATTTCTATCAAAATATCCAATTTGGACAATTAGCTCGGTGAACCAATTCCCTGCAACCTCGTCCGACCTTGTATGCGGCCTGATTTCACCAGACCATCATAGCGGCGCATGAGCAGGTGGCTTTCGATTTGCTGCAATGTATCCAAGATTACGCCCACACCAATGAGGATGGAAGTGCCCCCGAAGAAAGCTGCAAATGCTTGGTTGTCGGTGAACAGACCAGCGAGTGCTGGCATGATAGCAATCAATCCAAGGAAAATAGAGCCTGGCAGCGTGATACGTGTTGTAATGGCATCAATGAAATCAGCAGTAGGCTTGCCTGGTTTGATGCCTGGTATAAAAGCATTCTGACGTTTCAGGTATTCAGCGTAAGATGTTGGGTTTACAATCAATGCAGTGTAGATATAAGTAAAACCAACAACCAGTAAGAACACTATAAACGAAGACGTTACTGAGTAAGGGTTCGTCAGTTGACCAAGGAAACCCGTTGCCGTGCTTTGACCATTTGAAGCAGAAAACTGGGCAATGGTGGCTGGCACGAACATCAATGCTTGCGCAAAGATGATGGGCATTACACCTGCGGAATTCACTTTTATTGGAATATAATCCCTTGCACCTGCAGCTGGTACGGTCGTGTTTCCACGCTGTACCATGTGCTTTGCAAACTGGATGGGCACCTTGCGAACTCCTTGAATGATGAGTATGATGGCCATAACCACAGCGAACAGCAGTGCAAATTCAAATATCAATTTGAACCAGCCACCTTGGCCAATCTGTATTCCGATTTCACTTGCAAATGCTTGTGGTAAACGGGATATGATACCAATCATTATCAACAAGGAAGCACCATTGCCCAATCCTTTGTCTGTGATTTTTTCGCCCAACCACATGGCGAACATGGTGCCGGCAGAAAGGATGATTGTGCTCGTCATCCAGAAAAGCCCCTGTGGCATAGCTGGGTCAACGGCATTCATCGAATGGATATAAGTCAGATACCCGCCGCCTTGAACTAAAGTAATCGCCACCGTAAGCATACGGGTGATTTGGTTCAACTTCTTGCGGCCACTTTCTCCTTCTTTTTGTTGAAGGCGCTGAAAGTAAGGCATTGCGAAGCCCAACAATTGTACAATGATGGAGGCTGTGATGTAGGGCATGATGCCCAAAGCCATAAGTGAGGCATTCTCGAAAGCGCCACCCGTGAAAAGATTGATAACACCAAGGATATCCTGGGAGCTACCAGTTTGTCCAGCTTTGCTAAGAACATCCGGGTTCACACCGGGAAGCACAACAAAGGAACAAAGACGAAACACGAAAAGCATTAGCAGTGTCCAGAGGATACGCTCCTTTAGCTCCTTGATTTTCCAGATATTCTGGAGAGTCGTAATGAATTTTTTCATCGGAATTTCTTATACAGTCCAACCGCTAAGCAGGTCGGATTTGATGTTTGACACTCGAAACTTCACTCGGAAAGGCCTCTTCCCGCTTCCCGTGCGGCAAGCTTCAAT
Organism: Saprospiraceae bacterium; assembly: GCA_031426435.1. GTDB lineage: Bacteria > Bacteroidota > Bacteroidia > Chitinophagales > Saprospiraceae > UBA6168. Next base: position 15,992 of record JANPLH010000357.1, read on the forward strand.
CTCAAACCAGATTAACGCTTCCGCCTTTTTCCTCAATAGCTTGTTTAGCTGACGCTGAGAATGCATGCGCCGAAACCTTCACGGCACTGGTTACTTCTCCCCAGCCCAATACTTTCACTTTATCATTTTTACCGATGATGCCATTAGCATATAGTGCCTCTGGAGATATTTCTGAGATTTTGAATTTCTCAACGATTTCTTGGATACGTGCCAAGTTAAGCGCAGTATACTCTACCCTATTTGGGTTTTTAAAGCCACGCTTTGGCAATCGGCGCTGCATCGGCGTCTGGCCTCCTTCAAAGCCACGCTTTTCATTGTGGCCAGTACGAGCTTTTGCGCCATTATGGCCTTTTCCGGCTGTACCACCCTTGCCGGAGCCTTGGCCCCTGCCTATCCGTTTGTCTGAATGCGTAGCACCTTTTGCCGGTCTTAGATTATGAAGTTCCATTTTATCAAGTCAATTGAAAATGAACGATAGTTGTTTTGATTACACGTCCTCCACTACTACCAAGTGTTGAACCTTGGCAATCATCCCCAGAATTTGTGGAGTTGCCTCATGTACGACCGATTGTTGCATTTTGCGGATACCCAACGACTCAATCGTCAGCTTCTGCCGCTTTGGACGGTCAATCGTACTTTTAACCTGTGTGATTTTCACCTTTCCCATATCAATATTCCGGTTTAGGTTTTTATTTTTGGCACAACAACAACCCAGAGGGAAGCTGCTTATCCGTTAAAGACTTTTTCCAGCGATAAGGACCGCTGTTTGGAAACGTCAAGTGGGCTGCGCAATTTTGAAAGTGCGTCCAAGGTCGCCTTCACCACGTTGTGTGGATTGGAAGACCCCATTGACTTGGCCAATACGTTGTGAACACCTGCAATCTCCAATACAGCACGCATGGAGCCACCTGCTATCACACCTGTACCAGCAGCAGCCGGGCGAATCAGCACTCGGCCTGCGCCGAACTTTCCTTTCTGTTCGTGCGGGATGGTGCCCTTATAAACAGGAACCTTGATCATGTTCTTTTTGGCATCCGAAACCGCTTTCGTGATGGCCTCCGTCACGTCACGTGCTTTACCCAAGCCCTGACCAACATTGCCATTTCCGTCGCCAACAACCACAATCGCAGCAAAGCTGAACGTGCGACCACCCTTTGTCACCTTGGCAACCCGGTTGAGGCTCACGAGCTTCTCTTTGATTTCAGATTCTCCTACGGTCTTTACTTTCTGAACGTTGCTATTTGACATTGAAAAATTATTTAAACGCCCGCAAACAAGGGGCGATTTTTCACTTATGAATTAGAATTTCAAGCCTGCTTCACGGGCACCATCTGCCAAGGCCTTTACACGCCCATGGTACAGGTAACCGCCACGGTCAAAAACGACTGCATCCACATTGATAGCTTGAGCTTTTTCAGCAATCAATTTGCCTACAAGGCGAGCTTGCTCCACCTTTGTTGCTTTGCCAACGGACTTGTCTTGCGATGAAGCTGAGGCAATTGTATGGCCTGCCCTGTCGTCAACCAACTGGCAGTAGATGGCAAGGTTGCTGCGGAATACGCTAAGGCGTGGGCGCTGTGCTGAACCAATTACCGCCTTGCGGATGCGGAGGTGAATGCGGCGCCTGCGTTGTTCTTTTTTGAATCTCATTTTGCAACTTATTGGTCGTCTTAGTGAAAGGCGCTCGAAGTCCAAACCCAAGACTTTTTTAAAACTTCAATATAATTCTCATAAAGACAGCCCACCCATTCGGGCTGCTCAGTTTATTACTTCTTAGCGGCTGCCTTTCCAGCCTTGCGGCGGAGAATCTCGCCCTCAAACTTGATACCTTTTCCTTTGTAAGGCTCAGATTTACGGAAGGATTTGATTTTGGCAGCTATTTGACCGATGAGTTCCTTGTCGGAGCTTTCCAGTTTGATCATCGGGTTCTTACCTTTTTCTTGCGAAGTAGACACCTTCACCTCCGCTGGGATGAAAAACATCACCGGGTGAGAATAGCCCAAGGTCAACTCCAACAATTGCCCAGTATTGGCTGCACGGTAACCGACACCCACTACTTCAAGGTTTTTCACATAGCCAGTTGAAACACCCTCTACCATATTATTAATCAAGGCACGGTAAAGGCCGTGCAATGAACGGTGGCGCTTTTGGTCGGTCGGGCGGTTTACCGTCAATGTACCATCTTCAACCGATACGGTAATGTCTGGGTCAACCTGCTGGGTAAGTAGCCCTTTTGGACCTTTCACAGATACCACGTTGGCATCGTTGATTTTTACTTCAACGCCATTAGGCAAGGTTATCGGCATTTTTCCAATCCTGGACATCTTGTTTCTTATTTATTTTTAGAAAAATCAATAAATGAAGCAGAGGACTTCGCCGCCGATATGCTCCTCACGAGCCTGCTTGTCGGTCATGATGCCCTTTGAAGTGGACACAATGGCGATGCCGAGACCGTTGATTACCTTTGGCAACTCATTGGCTTTCTTGTATTGGCGAAGACCCGGACGGCTCACCCTCAGCAATTTGCGGATGATGGGCTTGCGGGAAATCAGGTCGTACTTGAGTGCAATCTTGATGACGCCGTTGTAGCCGACCTCGTCGTCAAACTTGTACTTCAGAATGTAGCCACTGTTGTAAAGGATTTCAGTGATGGCCTTCTTCTCGTTGGAAGAGGGTATTTCCACCACCTTGTGCCCTGCTTGCTGTGCGTTGCGAATGCGGGTCAGGAAATCTGCTATCGGATCCGTTACTATCATTTTATTTAGTTTGCAATCTAATTGATGAATGCAGCCCCGGCTTGTTTGGCCCAGGCCAACAAATCTGGAATTACCAGCTTGCTTTGGTTATGCCAGGAATTTTGCCATCCAAGGCCATTTCACGGAACTTCACACGGCAAAGTCCGAACTTGCGCATATACCCTTTCGGGCGACCTGTCAGCTTGCAGCGGTTGTGCAGGCGTATTGGTAGCGAGTTGCGTGGAAGCTTATCAAGCGCTTCGTAATCGCCTGCTTCTTTGAGTTTCTTGCGGACGGCAGCGTATTTGGCTACCATTTTGGCCCGCTTAACTTCCCGTGCAATAAGTGATTTCTTTGCCATTTCTTATTTCGTTTGCTTGCTTCGCAATGAATTGATTAAGGTTTACTGTTGCTGTGGGTTTTTGCTCTTGAATGGCAGGCCCAAAGCCTTCAGCAAGGCATAAGCCTCGTTGTCTGTTTTTGCGGTGGTAACGAAAGTCACGTCCATACCAGTGATCTTTGTAACTTTTTCAAGGTCAATCTCTGGGAAAATGATGTGCTCTGTTACGCCCATCGAATAGTTGCCACGACCATCAAAGCTCTTGTCATTGATGCCACGGAAGTCACGTACGCGGGGCAAGGAGACGGTAATGAGCCTATCCATGAACTCCCACATGCGAACACCACGGAGCGTTACACGCACACCAATGGACATTCCCTCACGAAGCTTAAAGTTTGAAACTGACTTCTTCGCTTTGGTAGGCACTGCCTTTTGACCAGCAATCCTGGTCATCTCGTCCATAGCTATATCTATCAATTTCTTATCGCCTGTGGCGAGGCCAACACCTTGGTTCAAGCTGATTTTCACCAACTTTGGAACCTCCATCGGGTTGCTATATTGAAATTGCTCCTGCAGCGCTGGAACAACTTCTTTTTCGTATTTTTCCTTGAACCTGGAAACGTATTTCATTGCTTTGAAAAATTATCAGCGATTAGTTATTTTATCAGTTCGCCAGATTTTTTGGCATAGCGAACCAACTTGCCATCCACCAGCTTCCGTCCAATGCGGGTAGCTTCACCTGACTTGGGATCAACCAACATCAGATTAGAGAGATGGATTGACGCAGAGATGTCAACGATGCCTCCGGGGCTGTCTTGCGTAGGCTTGCGGTGCTTCTTCTTCATGTTGAGGTTCTCAACAATCGCCCTGTTCTTGTCAGGGAACACTTCGGTTACTTCACCTACCTCGCCTTTGTCGTTGCCAGCAATGACCTTCACCCGGTCGCCCTTCTTGATGTGGAGCTTGGGTGCGAACCTTGTCTTTTTTTCTTTCTTTGACATGATAATCAACGAATTATCTGATGCAACCCATGATAAGGTTGTCTCAATTTCAATTAATGGTTTAGAGAACCTCAGGAGCCAGCGAAACGATACGCATGTAATCCTTTTCACGAAGTTCACGAGCAACCGGCCCGAAAATACGGGAGCCCCTTGGCTCATCCTGGTTGTTCAAAAGAACGCAAGCATTGTCATCAAAACGGATATAAGAACCGTCCTTGCGGCGCACCTCTTTCTTGGTGCGAACCACAACTGCCTTGGATACCGTTCCTTTCTTGACACCACCGGGTGAAGCATCCTTAACAGCAACAACTATCTTATCGCCTACGGAAGCATAGCGGCGGTGCGAGCCACCAAGAACACGAATGCAAAGTACTTCCTTTGCACCGCTATT
>JANPLH010000358.1:0-5766 GCA_031426435.1 Saprospiraceae bacterium
GTCAGGTTTTTCATAAACAGTCAGAATGTTTTAAAGGTGATTAAAGCGGGGTTTTATGCTCCGCAATTTGTGGGCAATGCGCTGCCCTTCTCCATCGCATGTTCATGTAGAAATGCGGGCTGTGGATTAATTTCAGTCACATGATTTTGGTAAAAGACAGCGTAATTTCAGATTGTTCAGTGATTTACCGAACTCCGAAATCGTACATCCCGTAACCGCTTCAATCATCCCAACGGTCGTTGTTGCGGCCAAAGGCACCGATGCGAAAGGTGAGCGATGCTGTCATCGTTTGGAAGTCCTTCGGGTCAAAGCTGGGCGATTCGGCCAAGCCGTTCATGAAGCGGTAGCCCACCGCTGCGCCGATGCGGAACCAACGGAAGACATTGACTTCAAGGCCAGCTTCGGGGGTCAAGGCGAAGAACGTGTCCTCGTAATCGGGTTCGTTGGCGTCGAAGTCAATGTTCACTGCACCCCAGCCCGCCTTCACGCTGCTGAAGAAGTGGACGACCTCGTGTTGCGGAGCAACATAGCCGAGCCAAAAGCCGCCATGCCCCATATCCAATTGGTCGAAATCTTCGTTGATGACCCGGTCGTAGTCAACTGTACCAAGACCGTAGCCGCCGATGAAAAAATCGCCAGCGATAAGGCCAATGCCGCCACCGGTGGCTGAGGTCAGGTTGTGCTTGAAGTCGCTGTATTCAACGATGGGGCTAACAAAGAAGCCCACCCGTCGGCTGCGGCTGAAAAGGGTTTCGTCCTGGTTGCCGCCGTTCCAGCGTTGTGCAAAGATTTGCGAAGCAAAACATGCGAAAAGGACTATGAAGATTGATTTTTTCATTGTTGATAAAGTTTTGATTTTGAAATAGTTTATAAGGTTTAGTGGGTTTAGGAGGTTTAGACAGGGGGGTGATTTTGGGCAAAAAAGCAGCATGCTACGCAGTAGCAATTGGTTTTTTTGCATAAAACTTGATTACAGGATTTTTTTAATCAAAGCAGTTAAACTCAATTCAGCAGTCCCTGACTGCCTACTCAATCGTTGTTGTTCCAATCATCATCCCCGAAGCCGCCGAAGCGCAAAGTTAACGTGGCGCCGAAGCTGGAGAGGTCGTCGTTCTTGAAGCCGCCGATGCCATCGAAACCATTGACCCAACGGTAGGAGGCCGTGGCTGCGATGCGGAAAAAGGAAAACACATTCACCTCCAAGCCCAACTCTGGCGTGGTGACGAAGATACTGCTGCGTTCGGAGTCAAGTTCTTTTTCGTCAAAGCCAGTGAGTTTGTAATTGGCTTTGCCCCAGCCCAGTTTCACGGAGGTGTAGGGGTGTACGACTTTGTGCTGCATCGGAGTGTAGCCAATCCAGAAGCCCCCGTGTTTAAATTTCAGGGACTCTTCGCCAAGCGTATTGTCGAGGCTAAAATTGGCCGTACCCATACCGTAGCCGCCGAGGTAAAAGTCGTTGAGCACGAGCGCACCGCCGCCGCCGCTTATTACTTCCACATCTTTATTAAGGTTGGTGTATTCGATGATGGGCGCTCCCCAGCCGCCGATGCGGTCCAAGTCGCTAAACATGGTCTCGTCTTTTTGAGCAAAAACGGCTGTTGCTGCAAGCAAAAAACAGAAGGCAATTAAGTTTTTCATTATTTCATTGTTGAATGGCTTCATGGTTTCATTGCTTCATTGTTTCACTGTTATCCTGCAACCGTGTAGCAATGCAACCGTGTAGCAATGAATCCTTGAAGCCATATTTAAAACCTAAACCCAGCGTTCACCCCCACCCATGCTTTTAGGTTGGTGTTGGCATTCAGGTCTTCGTCTATCAAGGTATAAGGCACTACAGGGGAGCGGATGATTCCAGTTTCGGCGTTGCGAAGTTGCGATATCATCACGTTGGCTGTGGGGCCGAGGAAGAAGCCCACGCTGCTTCCCAACTGGTAGTTCCACACCCAACGAAACTGGCCGATGCTGTTTAGGGTATTCGTCCAAGGCTCGTTTTCACTGATGTGCATGGCCATCAGTTCCCAGTTCAAAGTGCTACGTTTAGACAGCTTTGAAACCTTGCCGATTCCGTAGCCGATTCCCCAGATGTATGAGCCGTCGCCCGGCGGAACCCTCGCTCCTACATGAAAGATGTTGTAAAATCTATTTGCCCCTAGTTTGAGTTGAAAATTTCCGTGCAAAATTTCACTTCCGTAAATCTCAAATTTGTTGTAGCCTCGTTTTACGATGTTTATGAGCGCAATGGGCACCCCGCTAACGGTGTCTGAAATATTGATGAGGCCAATCTGGAGGCCCCGCATATTGCCCCTCGCCCGATTGAAAGTGCCAAATTGGCCCACTTGTACATCGTTGGCATTGTTGAACAAACTGCTTATCTGGAACTTGGTATTGCCTCTACTTAGGTTAAAGACGCCCGCCGCCTGCCATTTTGAATTGCCCCGGCTGCGGTTGAAGCCCCCAGCTGCCTGAAATTTGGAATCACCGCCAGTTTTGTTGAAAAGGCCGGAGGCTTGCAGCGCCCGTGCATTGCCGCCCACTACATTGAAAAGGCCCGAGGCTTGCATCCCGGTCACGTTGCCCCGCACCATGTTGGCGAAGCCAGCGGCTTGGGCGGCTTCGGCGTTGTTGGCGTAATTAACGACGCCCGCCGCTTGGAAGCCTCTCGTGGTGCCGCCCGCATAATTGAAAATGCCGCCGAACTGCGTCCCGGTCATGTCGTGGTTCACCCTATTGCCGAGGCCCGCCACCTGAAATCCCCGCATATCGTGCCTTACCATGTTGATGCCGCCACCGATTTCCATGCCGTTCACGCCACCGTTCACGCCCCAGAGCAGGTTCAGGGAGAGGTTGTTGGAGACGTCATCGCTGTTACGGGTATTGGTGCCGATGAACGGCAAAACGGAGACTTGCGCTACCCGTTTTTCCGTGGAGGGACGGCGGTTCCAGTTGCCAGTCTGATAGCGCCATTTTTCAAAATTGAGCAGGGTTTGGTCGAATGGGTGTGTGCTTTCGTTGCTGCTAATTGGCTGTGCATCAGGCGTTTGCAAAGCAGCAACAGAATCGAAGGCGGGCGAAGAAAGCATTGGCAGTTCTTCCTGTTTTACCAGTACCGTGGTCTGTTCAGGTGGTGCCTCAGGTTCGGGGGTCCGCTTTTTAGGAGAGCTTTGCTTGCTGCTCGTGGGCTTGCTGATGATCTTGGTGGGGTCGTTGCGCAGCACGATATGGTTGCCGACTAGCATATAGCTGACATTGACATCCTCAAAAAGCCTGTCGAGCGCTGCGGCCAATGGCATGTCCGTCGCCTTGGCGCTGATTCGCTGCCGGACGTTGACCTGCTCGGTGCTGTAAGAAAACGGGATTTGGTAACGCTGCGTGAGGTCGGTAAGGGCTTCTTTCAGGCGGGTGTTGCTGTACTCAAACGTGACTTTTTTGGTTAAAACGCCAGTTTGCGCCAATAGGCCGTTGGCAAGTAGGAATAATAGGTAGATTGATATGATTGGCCTCATTTCCTCAGTTGGCAGTTCGACAGTTGACAGTCAGTTAGCAGTCTTATAAGTTCAGCAGTCAGGCCCAATTTCGTAGTCCCTTACTGCCAACTGCTAACTGCCAACGGTTCACCCCTTCTGGTCTTACTGGCATCCTTTGCCGCTCAGTACATACCGCCCGTCCGTTTTGGAAAACTCAAAGCCGATGGTTGTGCCGATGACGGTCAGGATAGCATCCAAGTCCAGTTGCTCGCCCCCTTGGGGTTCAAAAGCAGTTGTGGTCGTGTAGGGGCATTCGAGCAGGGCCGGGTTCGATGCTTCTATACCAACGCCGAAATAACGCTCCAACGCTGCAACAACTTGTGATAATTTTTCATCGTCGAAAGAAAGTTTCTGCGTTTTCCATGCGTCGGCGTTCTCCTGCTCACGGAATGCCATTTCAACTTTTTGTGCTGGTTTGTCAAAAACGCCTGTCTCCCCGGGCGCAAGGAAGACGGGCTTTAGCTTGGATTTGTTACTGGCCAGTGCCACTTTCCCAGTCTTCACGGTCACTTCGATTTTGTCCTCAGACGGGTAGGCCCTCACATTGAACGAGGTGCCCAAGACCGTCGTCACCGCCTCGCCGCTCGTGATTTCAAAGGGCCGCTCCACCAGCCGCTCCACCTCGAAAAACGCCTCGCCCTCTAAGTTTACATGACGCTGCGCAAAACGGGGGTCATAGGTCAACCTGGAGTTTTCGTTGAGCCAGACGTGACTGCTGTCGGGCAGCATGATGGCCTTTTTCTCGTGGTCAAGTGTCTGTATTTCAACGAATTGTGGCTGCTGCGCAACGGGCGAACGGTTCATCCACCAAAGCCCTGCGCCAATAGCAAGCAAAACTGCGGCGGCTACGCTCCAGCGGCGCACCATTTTCGACAAATGGACAATTTTCGCAGCCGGGCGTTCCGTGGCAATGGCTGTGTCCACCTTTGCCCATGCTGCGCCAAGGTCTGCCTCGAAGGGGCTGGTGGCAGCGCCCTCGGTCATAGTCCATGCCTGCGTCCATTCTTCGAAATGGGTTTGATGGTCGGCGTTGGCGTCCGTCCAGGCAAACAAATCGTGCTCCTCGGCTGGACTGGTCTGCCCAGCGAGGTACTTTGCTGCAAGTGTTGAATATTTGTCTAAATGCTCCAAATGAAAATGGTTCTAAATTATGCGATGCTGGCAAGAATCGTTTACCCCTATTCACGGGGCAAGGTTTTTGAAAAGTTTAGCTTTTCGGCATTAAAACGTCGGCAGGGTTGTGAACCCTGCCGACGTTGGGTAAACCCCATTGCGGAGCAAAAGTAAAAACAGCGATTGACCAAAGTCATTTTGTCATTGGTTTATTCGGCTAATTTTGCGGCGCTATTGTTTCAGCCAACATCAAATCTAACAAAACGCACAAAATGAGGCACTGCACATGAATTCTAATTTTTTACCTAAAATACAAGTTATCAGCGGCTCAGTGAAGCCACCACCTGTGGGACTAAAGCGCCGCATCGCTGTACTCTTGCCACATAACTACGACGAAACCGACAAGCGCTACCCTGTCCTCTATTTGCAGGATGGGCAAAACCTGCTCGAACACCGCTCGCCCTTCGGGAATTGGCATGTTGACCAGCGGCTGGCCTTGATGACCGAGGCTGGCATCGGCGACCTCATCGTAGTGGCCATTGACCATGCCGACGAAGACCGCATCCGGGAGTTCTCCCCGCCGGAGGTCACGAAGTTCGGGCCAAGCCTCGGCAAGCAGTACGCACGTTATATGTCCGATGAACTGAAACCCTACGTGGACGCCAACTTCCGCACCTTGCCCGACCGCCAGCATACGGGGGTCGGGGGCAGCAGCATGGGCGGCCTCATCAGTGTTTATAGCGGTTTTATCTTCCCAGAAACCTTCGGGAAAATGATGATTTTCTCTCCTTCGCTTTGGCTCTCGCCAAAGATTTATTTCCATGCCATCAATTTTTTCAACCCGTTTCAGACAAAAATATACCTTTACGCAGGCGGCAACGAAGGCTCCAATATGGTGCCCAACGTGCAGCGCTTAAAGGCTGCCCTCCAGCGTAAAGGCTTGGACGGCAGCAAAATCGAGTTCAATATTTCCATTGACCCAGAAGGGGAACACAATGAGGCCAAATGGGGCCAAGAGTTCCCGAAGGCGGTGAAGTGGTTGTTTTTTTAGAGAGTGAGAGGGTGAGAGGGTGAGAAGGTGAGAGAGTGGGAAACGCACCGCTCTCACGCTCTCACCTTCTCACCCTCT
>JANPLH010000359.1:0-4747 GCA_031426435.1 Saprospiraceae bacterium
CAATGGCCTGTCGGAAATGGCTCCGTTGTCGCAAGTAAAGCGGTCAATCAGTTTCACCCGAAGGGAATCGCAATAAGGCTGTGGCAACAAAATGACGGAATCACGGCAAGTCATTTGGTCATCGCATCCATCTTCAACGGCAAGTTCCCATTCGCCTGGAGCATTTCCCGTGAAGACGATAGCAATGCCGGCAGTATCAATGCTTTTGGTGACAACGGGTGAGCAGGTCAGGCAAGTGACGTCGAAAGGCCAACTGTCAGCATCAAAACCACCCGAACAGCCGCCATTTGGCGTATAAAGGGAAATGCTGTTGCCATCGCAATCGGCTGGCGGGTCTTGTTGGAAGACAGGGTATTTTTTCTGTTTGTAAATGCCGTCGCTGACATTGCCGCAGGCATCCACTACCTGAAAAAGGTAAAAACTGGCATTGATGGGAAGGCCGGTCAACTCGTTGGTCATGGTGGAGGTAACCACGTTGGTGGGTGAAATATACATGAAAGTAAAGGGTGGCACTCCGTTGATGACGTTGCCCAAAGTGGCAGTGCCTTCGGCAAAATTGCTGCAAATGGACTTTATGATTGGCCGCAACTGGACGTTCTTGGTTATTTGCGTGCAATCGTCCCTCACCGTCAAAGTCATATTGCAGCCCCATTGGTTCTGCGGGAAAGTGCCCGACAGGTTGGTAAAATTGCCTGCCGTTGAGTTGATTTGATAGTAGATGGTGCCAGTGCCGCCCGTCACGCTAAGTACATGTATTTGACCATCCACTCCCACTTCATAAGTGAAATCAGTTATGGCTCCTTCGCCTGTTTGGCAGGTTTCTACGGAGACGTTGCCGCAGGCATCAGTTACTTTTATCCAATAGTTGGTAGCACCTTGAATACTGTCGAAAATAGGATTGTCCGAAGGTGTATTGGCTGTGAAAGGCCCACCCAGGCCAATTGTAGAGATGGCGTATTCCAACGGATAAGCACCGCCAGTAGTGGTGGCGTCAATTGAACAGCTCCCGCAAAAAAGGGAAATATTTGGGCTTTGGTAATTGCCCCCAACGTTGACGGTCTGGGTTGCGGAAGCACCAGAACCTCCATCTGTCACGGTTATGGTATATTGGCAGGGCGAGAGGTTGTTGAAATTGGGAGATTGCTGTACCAATGGCAATACCAGGCAAGGGCTTATAAGTTCGTAGTTCAGGCTGTTGCCACCTGTTGCGGTGATTTGGATGCTGCCGTTGGAAGAACAGGTTGCATTCGTTACTTGTGCCGAAAAACTAACTTGCGCTTTGCAAATAGATATGGACGCAATACAGAGCAAAATTGATAAGGCGTTCCTTATTTTCATGAGATTTGTTGTGTCTAAACTTTACCAAAAAAATGGGTAAGGATGAAGCTACTACATAATAGCCAAAAGTACCCAAATTGTTTGCCGATTGGCGATAATAAGGATGTGAACAAGGCAGCTTGCGATGGGGGAGAGGAGCTAATTCACTCGCAGCTATTCGACATTACCAATTTTTTTGCCATTAACCCAGTTTGGGTTAAGAAAAGCCAGGATGGGCTTTAGATAGGTTGTGATTTGACATTTTACCTTAAATCTAAGGATGAAGTAGCATGGAGGAAGTTGATGGATTATAATTGAACGCTCTCCATCTCATCCAAATAAAATACCCGGTTCGGGAATGCTTCTCTAATTGCGGAATAAAGCCGTTCAGCCAAGTTGGCGGCGCCCCGTTTTTCCAAATGCCTGAACACAGAACGCAGTCGTTGAGAAGCTTTTAGACCAAGGTGGCTGGTGAGGTATTCACGCAGCTGGGTTTCATAAAGTTTGGTGACTTCTTTGGGTTTGGTTTTCAAAAGATAATGGTCGAATTGGAGCAATAATTCCAAGGATTGCTGCTCTTCGAGTAGTCGTAACAGGTCATCGAATTTGCTTTCACGGCCCAGTATGGTGGCGATGGTGGCGATGTTTTGGCGAAAATCATAACGCCGCACGAGGTCGGCCAATAGCTTTTTCACAAAGGCTTCCCAATTGCCTTTGTGGTGTGCCCGGCATTGTTCGTAAAATGTAAAGTCTCGAGTTTCAAGGAATTTTTGGCGAGAAATGGTAGCAATTACGTCCTTTTCGCCCTCCAATTGGGCGATTTGCAACAGCACCGCTTCCAATTGGGTCTTTACCGCTGCATCGTCAATGAGGCGGTGGCCTTTTTCCACCAGCGCTTTTATGGGCCGAAAATCGCCGGAAGGCGCTACGGCATCCATCACTTGCAGCAGCTTTGCAGGCTCTGAAAGGCATTCGAGGGTAAAGGCATCATTTGCCTCGTTCATGCCGGGCCTTGCTATCAGTTGCAGTTTGGCCAATATTAGGGCTGCCCGGTAGGCGGTGTCTGTTTTATACTTTTTCAGTTCATCGTCAATGGCTTGCAGCGCCAGTTGGGAAGCCTCGGCATCGTTCGCCAACAAAAGCCAAATGTCCAAAAGTCGGCCAGAGAACCCATTCAAGCGATAGGCTGGGCGATTGAACTCTTCGCTGCAAAACAGGCGAATTTCCTCCTGCAAGTCAGGTGGAATGCTCAAGGCGACTAATTGGCCGATTTTCGAAAAAGCCTGAAGCAACGGCTGTTGCAGAGGGTTTTCATCGCCTTCCAGCTTTTTGATGATGGGTGAAAAACGGCCAACGATGGCAGAAAGCATGGCCCAAGCTTCGGCGAAATACTCCAAGGCGAGCGCATCATCGGCTTGTCCCAGCAACTCTTCCAGCAGCTTTTGGAGTTGGTGCGCTCCCGCAACGCTGATGCGGTCGTTGGTTTTTCGGTAGGAGGAAATGGCGCTGTCGAGCAGTTGGCCAAATTTTTCCCGGTTATCGTAGAGCGGCACTTTTGCTGCGAATTTGGCCCGCAGGGCCAATGAAAACTGTTTATTGGTGCGGGCAAAATTTCGAACGAAAGCAGCCAATTCGTCCTGCGTTACGCTGTCGAGGATGGCATTGACGGTCAGTTTTTGGTAAGCCAATGGCTTTGGGCGCTGCGATACCCTTGGCTGTTTGGTCTTTTCGGAGAGTTTGCGGCGCAGGTTGAGCAAGCCCGCTGCCAGGTGGCCGCACATTTTTTCCCGATCAAATTGGTCACACTCGCAAGAGCAGGCCTTCACCCTTGAGGGCGAAATCTGCATTTCCACCTCAAAACCATCCACGCTGGCAATCCAAAGGTGCGGCTCGTTCTCGAACAGACGGGTTACCTTGCCTTCCTCCAACAGCTTCTCCCCGACCAGCAGGTGCCGGTCGTCCAATTCCAGTTCAAGATTTTTTAGCAGAAAATTCAAGCAGGTAGCAGGTTGGATTGTGCAAAACCACAAAGATACATGGCTTATTGCTGCTACTCAAACGGAAAAAACTACCTTTGGTTCTTGGAACTTGTTGACTTATTGAAAGTCAGTTAAACATCTTAACCAACCATTTTAACCATTGGAAATCAAGATTTTGTAAACACGGTTGCAGCATTCCAACCGAAAACCGAGCGTATTTTATGAAGACATTGTACTTAGTACGTCATGCCAAATCAAGCTGGGACAACAACAATTTGAGGGATATTGAACGCCCATTGAACGAACGGGGCCTGCAAGATGCGCCCACCATGGCCAAACTTATGCAAAGCAAAGGAGTACAACCTGACCTGTTGGTATCCAGCCCGGCCATACGGGCACTCACGACTGCAGCCTATTTCAAGCTGGCACTTGGCGTGGAGGGCGAAGACTTTTGGGTAAGGGATGAAATCTATGAGGCCATGACTGCAACTATTCAACACCTGATAGAGACCTTGCCGGAATCGGCCAATATCGTTATGCTTGTCGGCCACAACCCGACTTTTACCAGTTTGGCCAATTTGTTCACCAAGGATTATATTGACAATATTCCGACTTGCGGCGTGGTTTGCATTCGTTCAGAGGCAGCAACTTGGCCAGAATTTTCGAAGAAAAATTCTGAGGTAGTAGGCAAATTTTTTCCCAAGGATTTTTGAAGAAATCTGGTAGAAATAAAAGACCCTCATTGCTGCGGTTTGCTACAATGAGGGTCTTTTATTACGGTGAAAATGCTTTGCTTATTCGGAGGCTTTGGCCTTCACATAGCTCTTCACGCCGTCGCCGTTTAGTTTTTTCACAAGCCTTTCTGCTTCTGCCATGTTTTCAAATCGGTCAACCAGCACAACGGCGTATTTTCCTTTGTCGAAAATTTCCATTCGGGCATTTTCATAGCCCATTTTCTTCAATTTGGACGCTTGTTTTTCAGCTGAGGCCTTTATGCTGAAAGAGCCGGCGATGACCAAATACTTGCCATCAGCATAATTGGCTTCATCGGCATTGTCAGTAAATGTTTTGCTTGGCTTTGACTTTGTCCCAGTGGCATCCTTAACAGCATCATCCACTTCGTCTTCGCTTGGTGCGTCACTGGCAGAAGTTTCGGCCTTGTCGGCAGGAACGGAAGTTGTGGCAGGCTTGGTGGCTGTCGTCTTGTCAGAAGCAGCATTGCCTTTGGAAGCTGAGTTGGCGTCCGTAGAATCAACGTTTTGGTCTATTTCATAGTCATAGACATCGTCCGATTCGGTTTCGACACTGTCCGCTGCCATTTCGGTTTTATCAGTTTGCTTGCCATCCTTGAAGACATTGGTCATTTTATAAACCAAGAAGAGGATGGCCATGATGCAGATGCCAACGATGGCGATGGTAACATAATCAAGTTTGGACATGGTATCAGAAGT
>JANPLH010000360.1:0-4325 GCA_031426435.1 Saprospiraceae bacterium
GGGTCGGCGACACGCTACTGCCCGATTTTTTGGAGCGTTACAACTCCTTGAAAAACAAGCATTTGGGCTTGTTGCAGGCATTGCCAAAGGTAGAGTTCGACCTCGAAGGCGAGGAGCAAAAATGGTTCTCTGCCTTGGAAATGCTGCGGTCGCTCCAGCTCGTAGAAGGCGAGTATTATATCAACAAAATGATTGTCGAAGGCAAAAAAATCTTGGCAGAAGGTGCCCAGGGTTCCATGCTCGACATTGACTTTGGCACCTACCCTTTCGTGACTTCGTCAAACACCGTGACAGCGGGCGTGTGCAGCGGCCTTGGTGTTGCTCCGCAACGCATCGGCGAGGTCATCGGCATCACGAAGGCTTATTGCACGAGGGTCGGTGGCGGGCCGTTCCCCACCGAGCTTTTGGATGAAACGGGTGACTTCATCCGCACCGAAGGCGCAGAGTTCGGCAGCACCACCGGGCGGCCCCGCCGCTGTGGTTGGATTGACCTGCCGCAGTTGAAGTACACCATCATGCTCAACGGTGTGACGCAGTTGGCTATCACAAAAATTGATGTGCTGAACAAGTTCGAACAAATAAAGGCTGCCACACACTACCAGTTCGAGGGTCAAACGACCGACCAAATGCCGTTCGACCTCTGCGGCATGCCGCTTGAACCTGTATACAAGGATTTCGAAGGATGGAAGCAACAATTGGATGCCGCCAAAGACTTCGACTATTTGCCGAAGGAAGCCCAAGCCTACCTTCAAGCACTGGAGGGATACCTCGACGTGCCCATCTCAATGGTCTCCACGGGGCCGGAGCGGGAGAGCCTGATTTTAAAGGCGATACCGATGGAGTTGCCGTGGTAGGGATTCTATTTGCGTAGCAATTTTACTTCTTATAAAACCTCAAGGACATGCGTACTTTTATACTCCTCGCCATCCTGTCTCTAACTGCCTGCACCTCTGGCGGCCCAGTAGAAGTGAATGGCATCAAAGTCGAAGCTGGGCTTAGGGCCTTGGCCGACCAGAATGACTTTGATTATACGGGCTATTTGGACAAAGCCCTGAACGGCGACGAAGCGGCCATGACAGAACTGCTAAAGTTCAATGCGGGGCAAGACAGCGCCGCCGCCGTCGGTCATGGCCTCGTGATGAAGTCCTTGCTGGGGAAATTAGGCGACGAACTTTTTGCCCAAAAAATAGCCAACCAACCGGAGGAGGTGAAACAGAACCTCTGGGCTGGGCTGGAACTGGCGGGCGCCAAATCATTGAAGAACGATTCTCCGTTGACCCTAAAGTCGCTCATGCCCGCAAATACACCAGCCGAGTACCGTGGCCTATTTGTCTTTGACGGAAATGACAGCAGCTTCCGGGATTGTGCAGCGCCCGATGCCCGCTACCTCGTGGTGGACGAATCGGGTGGCCAATTGGAGCAGCACTATCGCCGATTGCTTAAATACCCCTACCCGAACCAGCCCATCGTTGCAGCTGTGAAGGGCTTCGTGACCCCTTATTTCGGCAGCCATGAACTGCCCGATGACAGGAAGGGCTTTTTGGTCGTTTCGGGCGTCACGAGCGCCGAAACCAAGAACTTCCGAAATACCTGCATCCCCTACGACTTCTGGGCGCTCGGCAACGAGCCGTTCTGGTATGCGCAGGTATCGGAAGCCGAGGGCGTCATCGAGTACCGGGGCATGGACGACGAGCGCACGAAGGTCTTTGCCTACCAGCCACCCGTGGAGGAGAAGGGCGTCAAGATTTTTACGGGCATCAACCAAGACAGCGGCGACAATATCCGACTCGCAGTGGACAGCCTGTCTTGCAGTGACGGAATGTCCGACCGCACATATAAATTGGGTGTGAAACTGACCATCAATGGAAAGGAGGTCAATGGTTGCGGGATTCCTTTCGGGGCAGCAGGTTCCTTCTCAAGGGAATAAATCGGGAATGACTCCGACCAAAATCGGGGCGGCAATTGAACCCTTCTTTTATTTTGTGAGTAAAAATCGCTGTTCAATTTTACATTTGTCCCGCTTTTAAAATGTGTTTCTTGAATATCAATTCATTCGTGCCCCTGGCCACACCTTCGACATGGATGTTCTTTCATCTTTACAGGAAAAATAAGTGAGCCTCAGAAGTTTTTTCATCGGCAAAAATTCTTTGCTCAAGTTTCAGCGCATTATTGACAACTTGGTGTTTGGCTTTGCCATACTTGGGTTTTTGGCCATTTTCGCCGACGTCGGTCAACTAATGCCATCTGTGCACGATTCCTTCGATGCCATATATCGGTTCACCCTGACCATTTTCTTTTTAGCTTTTTGTTTCCGGGCATACATTAATTTCTTCCTCATCACAAAGAAGCGGGAAAAATGGTTGGTGGTCATGGAATTGGCCTTCCTTGGGGTACTGTTGCTATCGCAAACGAATGTAGGTCTGTTCGGGTCGCTGGCATCGAGAGAGTTCTTGCAGTTGGCCATCTTCGTCATTTTCGTCGTTGAGATTTCTACCCGCAGCCTGCAATTGGAGCGCATCCAGATGAACCCAGCGCTGTTGTTCATCTTCAGCTTCCTCATCATCATTATCATTGGGGCTTTTGCGCTCATGCTTCCCGACTCCACGGTTTCCGGCAGTTTCTCCTTTATTGATGCTTTATTCACCAGCACGAGTGCCGTTTGCGTGACAGGCCTTAGCGTGGTGGACCCCGGTACCTATTTCACCCGGTTTGGCCAAAACGTTATATTGACATTGGTATCGCTGGGTGGCCTCGGCGTAATGACGTTCACAAGCTTTTTCGGCCTATTTTTCAAGGGCGAGGCATCCTTTAAGAACCAATTGATATATAAGGACTTCACGGGGGCCGACCAGTTGAAAAACGTTTTTTCCACCATCATAAAGATAGTCAGCTTCACCATCGGGGTAGAGTTAGTTGGCATGTTGGCGCTCTTTTTCAGCCTCAGTTCCAAGGACTTTGATGGCAACGTCGGCGAGCAAATGTATTTCGCTTTTTTCCACGCCGTCTCTGCCTTCAACAATGCGGGCTTCCAGCTAAAGGCTATGGGCCTCTACGACCCTATCTTGAAGGAGAACCACTTTTTCCACACCGTCATCGCCCTACTAATTATCTTCGGCGGGCTTGGCTTTTTTATTTCGTTCAACATCGTTGACTACCTGCGTGAGCGCCTGTTAACCCGTCTGCGGCAATGGTTCCTCGGCGACCCCTACAAGCACGTTCCTTGGTTCATCAACTTCAACAGCCGTATCGTGCTGCGCACTACGGCCATCCTGCTAGTTGTTGGTACCGTTATTTTCTATATCACAGAGTACAACGCCTCGCTCAAAGAGCATGATGGCTTGGGCAAATGGCTGGTCGCATTCTTTCTGAGTGTGACGCCCCGGACAGCAGGCTTCAACAATATTGACATGGCCACCCTGACCCGTGAGGGCATGTTGGTGACCATCCTGCTCATGTGGATAGGCGCTTCGCCTGGCTCCACGGGTGGCGGTATCAAGACCTCCACCTTTGCCGTGGCCACCATGGGCATCTTCAACATCGCCCGTGGGCGTGATCACGTGGAATTTGCGAAGCGGGAAGTTGCAAACGAATCGCTCATGCGGGCGTTCATCGTCATCTCGCTCTCGCTGATTGCCCTTGGTTTCTCGACACTGGCCGTTGGTTATTACAACCCTGAAATTGCCCTCGATAAAATCGTTTTTGAATGCTTTTCGGCATTTGGCACCGTTGGCCTATCACTCGGCATCACCGCCCAACTGACCACTGCCAGCAAGGCCGTCATCTCACTAACGATGTTCGTAGGGCGGGTAGGCGCTTATACGCTGCTGCTGGGCTTCCTGAAAAAAGCATTGGACACGAAGCACTATCACTATCCGGTCGAAAATGTAATTATCACGTAAAGGTGATTGGTGATTGGTGACTGGTGATTGGGCTTTCCCAGTCACCAATCACCAATCACCAATCACCAAATTACCAAAGCATGAAATTCATCATCATCGGGCTTGGCAACTTCGGCGCATCGCTCGCCATCAAGCTCACCGAAATGGGGCACGAGGTCATCGGCGTGGACAAGCGAATGGAAAAGATTGACGCCGTCAAGGAGCGCCTCACCTTTACCGTTGCACTGGACTCCACCAACCCCGAGGCCATCAAAAACCTGCCCATTGAGCAGTCGGACGTGGTCATCGTGGCCATTGGCGAGGACGAGGGCAGCTCCATCCTCACCACCGCCCTTATGAAGCAGCACAACCCAAAGCGGCTCATAGGCCGGGCCATCACCGTGCTGCACCACAGCGTGCTGGAGGCCATGGGCGTGGACGAAATCG
>JANPLH010000361.1:0-1886 GCA_031426435.1 Saprospiraceae bacterium
GCTGGGGCTTGGCAAGCGGATAAAGGTGAACCCAACCAAAACGGGAAATCCAAAAAGCCGGAAATCTGGACCTTCCGGCAAGGAGAAGACAAGAATTACCTGCTCATTCACCAAGATGAAGACGGGCTAGTGGCTGCTTTCGACGTGCACGTAGTGAAGCTGGGCAACCATTATTTCATGGATTTCTTCCCGGGCTCCCTACCAGAAGACATGGCTGCCGTGCGCAAGGCACCCAATTTCCGTGACCCAGAGATAATGAACAATTTTTTGAAGAACAACTTGATAGCCGTACATACCTTTGCCAAGGTGGAGATATCGGGCAAAACATTGAAAATCAACTTGTTCGACCCCGAGTTTTTGAAAAACCTGTTGGAGCGCCAGCAAATCCGCATCAAGCACGAGAAAACGGAAAGCGGCTATTTACTCACTGCCTCATCCGCCGATTTGCAGAAGTTTGTGGAGAAATATGCCGAGGAAAAAGAGGCCTTTCTCGATGACCCCATTGTGCTGAATTTGAAAAACTAAACCCGCAATGTCAATCCGCAATTTTATAAAAGAAACAGCCCAGCACCGCATGGTACAGCACCTGCTGTTCTGGGCTGTTTCCTTTTATGTGCTGATGCGGCTTTTTGCCTATTCCGACGAGGTTTCTACAGTGGACATTATTTATACTTTCCTGTTCCACCTCAGTATTTGGCTCACCGTATATATCAACTTGAACTGGTTAATTCCGGTTTATTTTAAAGCTGAAAAATATGGGCTTTATTTCCTTTTATTGGCTGTTTTTATCTGCATTTCCATTGGCTTCAATTTATTGACATTCAACTATTTATCCGATTTATTATTCCCCGACTATTATTTTATTGCTTATTATGGCTTTTGGGAAATAGCGGAGTTTATCATCGCTTATGTCATAATCACTTCCTTAATAAAACTATCAAAAAGCTGGTTTAAATACCGGGAAATCCAAGACCAATTGCAGCGCCTCGAAACCGAAAAATCCGCTGCCGAACTGAGCGCCCTAAAATCACAGGTGAACCCCCATTTCCTGTTCAACAGCCTGAACAACCTCTACTCCCTCGCCCTCGACAAGGATGACCGCACGCCCGGCATCATCCTGCGCCTTTCACAAACGATGCGTTACCTGCTTTACGAGTCCAACGCCGATTTCGTGCCGTTAGAAAAGGAAATCGAACACCTGAACAACTACGTGGAAATGCAGCGGCTGCGTGTCGGCGAAACGGCCAATATCAGCTTTGAGGTAACGGGCGGGGTGGATGAAAAACAGGTCGCCCCGCTGCTGTTTTTGCCATTGGTTGAGAACGGCTTCAAGCACGGCATCAAGGGCGACACGGAGGGCGCATTCATCAAAATCAGCTTGCAAATCCTTGACAATCAATTGGTTTTCAAGACCGAGAACAACAAAGGCATCGTGGACGACGTGGAAAAAGGAAAGTACAGCGGGGGCGTCGGACTGGAGAACCTGCGCCGGCGACTGAAACTGCTTTACCCCGGCAAGCACCGCCTCGAAATCGCCGACGGAATCAGTACCTTCACGGTCGTACTAAAAATTGACACCGTATGACCATCCGTTGCATCGCCGTTGACGACGAGCCGCTTTCACTCCGCATCATCGAAAAATACGCCGCCGACCTGCCGCAGCTCGAACTGGTTGCCACCTGTGGCAATGCCTTTGAGGCAATGGAGGCCCTGCGCCGCTCGCCCATTGACCTGCTTTTCCTGGACATCAACATGCCCAAGCTCTCTGGCATCAGCCTGCTCAAATCGCTGGACAAGCCGCCGCTCGTCATTTTCACCACGGCGTACCCCGAATACGCCGTTGAAGGCTTCGAGTTGGAGGCCGTGGACTACCTGCTCAAGCCCTT
>JANPLH010000362.1:0-3256 GCA_031426435.1 Saprospiraceae bacterium
GTCGCAGTTTGCCTTCGGCAATGACAAAAAGGACACACACCACGTCATTTTTTAGAATAAAAAAATCGAAAATCATGCAAGACGCATATATCGTAAAAGCATACCGTTCCGCCGTTGGCAAAGCCAAAAAAGGCGGCTTCCGCAATTACCGCTCCGATGACTTGGCGGTGGACGTCATCAAATACCTGCTGGCGCAAACCCCCGAACTCGACCCCACTTTGGTGGACGACCTCATCGTTGGTTGCGCAAACCCAGAGGGGGAGCAGGGATTGCAGGTCGGTCGGCAAATCTCCTTGCGGGCACTCGGTAAGACCGTGCCGGGCATGACCGTGAACCGCTACTGTGCCTCCGGTTTGGAGACCATCGCCATCGCTACCGCAAAAATCAGGGCGGGGATGGGGCAATGCTATATCGCTGGCGGGGCGGAGAGCATGAGCATGATTCCGATGACGGGCTACAAGCTGGCACCGAGCTACCAAGTCGCCATTTCCACGCCGGAATACGTGACGGGCATGGGCAATACCGCCGAAGCCGTGGCCGCCAAATGGGGCATCACCCGTGAGATGGGCGACGAGTTCTCCGTGCGCTCGCACCAAAAGGCAGCGGCGGCTATTGCCGAGGGCAAGTTTAAGGACGAAATCGTGCCGGTGAACGTGACGGAGGTCTTCGTGCAGGACAACAAGCGGGTGGAGAAATCCTTCCTGATTGACACAGACGAGGGCGTGCGGGCGGACACGAGCATGGAGGGTCTTGGCAAACTGAAACCAGCCTTCAAAAACGGCGGCGTGGTGACGGCAGGCAATTCCTCGCAAACCTCTGACGGCGCATCTTTCGTGCTGGTGATGAGCGGTGATTTGGTGAAACAACTGAACCTGACGCCCATTGCCAGACTGGTTTCCTGCGCCGTGGCAGGTGTGGAGCCAATGTACATGGGCATCGGCCCCTGCGCTGCCATCCCGAAGGCGCTGGCCCAAGGCGGCTTGACGCTGAACGACATCGAGCAGATTGAACTGAACGAAGCCTTTGCCGTGCAGGCTTTGGCGGTGATAAAAGAGGCAGGCCTCAACCCCGACATTGTAAACGTGAACGGTGGCGCCGTGGCGCTTGGCCACCCGCTCGGCTGCACCGGAGCGAAACTCTCCACGCAGCTCTTTAATGAAATGCGCCGAAGGAAGCAGAAATATGGAATGGTGACGGCTTGCGTTGGGGGCGGGCAGGGGATTGCTGGGGTGTATGAGTTACTAAACTAGCTCGTTATGCTTTAATTGGTGAATCAGGTTTTAGTAGCTAAGATTAAAACATGATTCACCTTTTGGGTTTGATGTTAGTTTGAAAATTAATTGGAGATGACGAATCAAGAATTAATTAATGGGTTGATTAAAATAGGGAAATTGCCACCGAAGATATTTGTGACAAAACAGGTTTTCCTCTAATGGAATTTGATAATATTCTACAGGAATTTACACTACCAATAGATTTCGAAATTGCTGTTCAACTAATTAATTTATCCCCGCCAATCGGAGAAAGTTGCTATCAAATTGAATGGGGCTTAGTTCATTTAGTTGAAAACTTGAATACATATGAACTTCAAAAAGCACTAGATTCGTCAAATGATGGTGAAGTCAAACGCATTGTGCAAATAAGACTTAATAATTACATCAATGAGCTGAGATAATCAAAGAATAAAAATGTAAATACTTTAACCCTACCTCGTTTTTGTATGTAGAGAATAATTTTGTCTTTCATAGGTTTGAAATAATTTCCGCTTCTGCCAACCTAGCCTTCCTCGCCACCTTCTGGTCATTATTGCATTCCTCACCGCAACGCCATCACCGCCTCATTCGGATGTTCCGGGTTCACGATAAGCTCTTGCATCTTTGACGAAATAAGCACATCCATTTCCTCCATTGGAATAGCCCCTAGCAAAGGCTCCGTATCACCGGGCAGAACCAGCGCCGAAACCACGGCTTCCCGGTTTTTGAAGCGAACCATGACGTTCCTCACCACGCCTAATTCATCATAGGTACCATTGGCCAGCAGGCAAGGCCGGGTGTCCACGACCCGCAAGCCCAACTGGGTTCGGATGTTTTCGTTGATGGCCAGCATGATGGCACCTGAATCCACGTTCATCCGCACCGTCATCCGGCGCACTTTTTCCTCTGATAGGTTGCCTTCTTCGAAATTGTCAACGTCCCGGCTGTTGAGGAGTTCTATTGCTGCATGAACTCGTCCCATGTTGTACTTTTTAGGTGGAGGTTTGATACAAAAGTCCGAAGATTTGATGGAAATGACAAGTTATTGGGCAATAGCAGTTGTTTGCCCCCCCTCCGTCGCCAACTTCGCCTTCCTCGCCACCTTCTGCTCATTATTGCTCTCGTACAGGCAGTAGTTCTCGTACTTCGCCTTGTCCTTGTTGTCCCAGATGTCCTTGCCGATATTGCAAAGCACGACGAGTTCCTCATAGAGTTCGTTGCCGAGTTCAACCCGCCGCTCCACACCGATGTCACGGTCGGCGACCTTGTCCTGTTGCAGGTTCACGGCATTCTCGAAGGCTTGGCAGGCATCGCTGATGCGGCCAAGGATGCGCTCGTTCACGCCCACGTCATCCAAGAAGTCAATTTGCTGGCGGGCCACCCGTACCACCCGACGGGCGCAGAAGATGAGCTGTGCATCGGTCATGTCGCCCAGCTTGCCTGCCCCGAACTTGCGGTAGCGGCCCGTCCGGTTGTTGAATTTGAGGGCCACACGGGTCATCAGGCTTCGGATGGCGGCTTGGAGGTCATCGCTGGCTTTGTATTTTTTTTCGGAAAGCAGCATCTGGTCGCCCACGAGTTCGTCGTCGTCGGGGAGCTCCCGGAAGCGGTCGGCGATGGCCTTCAGCTTTACCAGCTTGTCCATGCCATAGCTGTAGTGCTCGAACTGTTCGAGGTCACGGTGGGCATAGCGGAGGCGTTCCATGACCTGTTGGTGGAGGTCGGCATCGGGGTAGTTATGCTTTCGGTGAACGTCTTGTTTTTTCATAATCTGTCAATCATTTGAGTTCAAAACGAGCGACAAATTTAGTTTATTTCTACAAAGTTGTAGCAAAATAGTGTTGTATTTTTTAATTAACTTACTCATGCAGGGTTTTCCCGACAATTATTTATAAATAATGCGAATTAGGGGTTGAAAACCCACAAAGCTAAAGCCGCAGCGACTTTACCAAAGATGTGGACAATCAATCCTTGATTTGAACGAACCTTCGAGGCGTTTTGGA
>JANPLH010000363.1:0-4736 GCA_031426435.1 Saprospiraceae bacterium
AAATGTGCAAGAATGGAGTTGGAATTGTTCTGTTTCACCAATTTATAGTGGTGTACAATTAGGGCCACAAGCATATTTTTGTGAGTATGCCACCCCGATGGGCGGGGGATGGCCAGACCCAGTTGAATATCTAAAATGCGACTGTAGCCAGCAATATGAGTTATACAAAAGATACTGTAACACTGGCTTCCGACAAGCGAGGACCGTCAAATAATTCTCAATATTTCTTCCTGTTATTTCCCTATATATATGCTGCTTCGCATAGCATATATATGCAGAGCGGGGATGCACCCGTTTTGGTGCATCCCCGCTCTTTGCGTGTTTTTTTTGTAAAAAGGTAAAAAAACTAAAAGCTAACGTGCTGCCCTGGCGAGGCGGAACCCGTAGTTGAGGCCCCTGTAGTCGGGGCTGCTGTTGTGACGGTAGGCGCAACGCAGGTAGGCTGGTATGTCGTACCAGCTACCACCCCGAAGGACACGGCTGGAGCCGGAATCCGGGCCGTAAGGGTCACGACTGGGGCTGCTACCGTAATAACTGCTGTCATACCAATCGTTGCACCATTCCCAGACGTTGCCGCTCATGTCGTTGAGGCCAAGCGCATTGGAGCGGAAAGAGCCGACAGGGGCGGTATTACCATAACCGTCACTTTGCCCTGCCGTTTTCCAATCATATTCACAATTCTTGTCGCAAAAGTTGCCATAAGCAGAAAGGCTACTTTCGCTTGAAGTCCCCGCCCATTTTTCATCCTTTCCCCTGCTTCGGGCTGCATATTCCCACTCTGCCTCGGTGGGCAGGCGGTAGCCGTTTGCGCTCCAGTACGGAGTTCCTACTACGGTCACATATCGGCGGATGTCTGTTTTAGAATCGACAGCTTCTTCTTCAATGACAATCTTATACACGATCTGCAAGCCATCCTGCCCGCTTCGCCAATTGCAGTAGGCGGCCGCATCCTCCCAACTGACGTTGATGACGGGGCGCTTGCCACGGCCCCAACCTTGGTCATCGGGCTTGGTCGTGCCCGTGGCGGTGCAATAGGCATCGTACTCTTCAAAGGTCAGCTCGTTGACGGCGAGGTAAAAATCGCTGAGGGTGACGTCGTGCGGGGTTTCGTTGCTGCCATCCTTGCTGCCCATGGAGAAGGGGCCGCCTTGTACAAAGACGAAGTTTGGTAAATCAGCCACCTTGCTGCCAGAAGAGGTAGTTGCTTTAGGAGGGGTCAATTTCGAGCGGTTGAACTCCGCCAGTTCCCGGTACTCGCTGTTGGGGTAGTCCCGGAGGAAGCCATCGTAAGCCTCCCAGGTGTCGAGGCGCTTGGCATCTGCCCAGGCCAGTTCCTCTTTCTGCGCCTTTTCCAAGTCCGCTATTCTGCTTTCCGCCAATGACCGGAACTCGCCATTGGGGAAGTCGGCGACATACTGTCGGAACGCATCGAAGGTATTGGCGGTTTTGGCCTTGTTCCAAGCAGCTTTGTCGGCGGCTTTGTCAATGGGCGGGGCGGCGGCACAGGCGGTTTTGTGGAGGAAGATGAAGTCGCCGCCGTTCTTGTTCTGGCTGAAGATGCCACCCTCCGGGGCAGGGTTTTTCATGCCAGCGAAGGCATAGTCAAGTTCTTTGACGGTGATGACCTTTTTCAGCCAACCCTCATTCAAGGCTTGGAGCCATGCCTCGGCAAACTTCGATTGGGCGGGGGTGCGCACCAGCCCGCCCGAAGAATAATAAAGATAGCTGTCGGCGAGCAATGCCTCCTGTTCCCGCTCCCGGCACTCCTGGCTGGCGTCCTTTTTCACGTCGCCGGGATAGGACTTGCTGCGTTCCGTGGCGCTTTGGCGTATGCCGAAGGCCCCGGAAAAACAGGCGTCGAGCGAGAGCATGATATGCTTGCAGGGGTTTTTGGAGACCCAGGTGCCAAGGTCTTCATAGCTGACCCATGTATCGCCGAAGGTATCCTCTTGCGGGGTCTTGCCATCGGAAGGGATGAGGTAGCCTCGGTCGGCAGAGTGGATATAATAGCCGTGCATGGAGAAGAACAGCAGTAACTGGTCTTTTTCCTTGTATTGGCGGCTATTGAGTTCGAGCACTTTTTTCCTTATGTCCGCTTTGGTGGGGTTCGGCACGAAATCTACCGTGAAGCCGTAGTCTTCTTTCAGCTTGGCGGCAATGGCTTCCATTTCAGTCTTGGTTTCGGGAAGCGCTTGCCAGTCGGGCTGGAAGTCGGTGACGTAGAAGAACACGGCGTGGTCGGTGCCGGAGCGGGCGGGGTTTTGGGCAACAATTGTTGCGCTTATGAAGAACAGCCAACTGATAAATAGTGGTTTGATAGGATGCATATTCTTATTCATTGTTCCGTTTATGCCCGGGGATTAATTTACCGTTCTGGCGAGACGGAACCCGGTGATGGTATTCCTGTTTCCCCTGCTGTAGCTGCCACGGTTTACGCACCGCAAAAACGATGGATAGCCATTCCAGGAACCACCACGGTAAACCCTTTCTGCACCGGTGCCATGGCCACGTGGGTTCGTTTGAAAGGCATCGGGATATTCACCATACTTATCCCAGCACCATTCCCAGACGTTGCCGCTCATGTCGTGAATGCCGATGGCGTTGGCTTTCGAAGAACCGACAGGAGCTGTAAACAGGTGGCCGTCCTTGGTGCCGCCTTCATGGTAATTGGCGAAGGAGGCAAGACTGCCTTCTGATGAGGTGCCAGCCCATTTTTCACCCTTCCCCCGGCTGCGGGCGGCAAACTCCCATTCTGCCTCGGTGGGCAGCCTGTAACCGTTGGCGCTCCAGTCTGCGGTGACGTTGGGACCTGAAATGGCATAAACTCTTTGCAATCCATCCTGCTCACTGCGCCAGTTGCAGTAGGCCACGGCGTCGTTCCAGGACACGTGGATGACGGGGTGATAGTACTCGTAGGGAGGCCGAAGCTTGCCGGTGGCATCGTATTTCCAGTTGATGCCGGTTTTCAATTTCCAATCGGCTGCTGCGTTCTCCTCAAAATAGCTGCCGCCTTTTTTGTCTGCGTCAGTTTGGTAATCGGTGGCCAAGATGAACTTGCTGAATTCGTCAACCGTCAGTTCATGCCTCGCAAGGTAAAAATCGCTCACCGAAACCTTGTGCGTGGGCTTTTCATCCTTGTCGCCATCGTTGCTGCCCATCACGAAAGTAGCACCCTGAACGAAAACGAAGTCTGGAAGGTCGGAAGGTGGCGCCGGAAGCTTGGAGGGCGCTGAAACACTTTTTTGAGTAAACAATTGCGAACGATTATGAACCGCCAACTCCTTGTACTTGCTGTTAGGGAATTTCAACACGAAATTGTCGTAAGCAATAGCGGTATTGGCGGCTTTTGCTTCTTCCCACGCATCAAATTCAGCCTCCATGAGGGAAAGCGTACTTGCCCTTGCCAAATTGTGAAATTCACCGTTTGGGTAATCTGTGAGGTACTTGTTGTAGGCTTCAAGTGTGTTGGCATTATTTGCCTGCTCCCAAGCAGCCTTGTCTTCAGGGTTGTCATTGTCAAATGGGCCGCCGCACGCCGTTTTGTGCACAAAGGCAAAATCTCCACCCTCTTCGTGATGATTCGAAAAGGTACCGCTTTCTGGTTTCGGGAATTCAATCCTTCCCAAATAATATTGTAAATCACTGATACGTACGAGGCCGGTTTCATTGCCATGCCGCAGCGCCTCCAGCCACATGCTTGCAAAAAGGGAGCGGGCGGGGGTGCGCTGCAGCTGGCTTCCAGAAGTGAAAAAATGGCGGCTGTGATAGGCAAGTACGTTGTCTATTTTCTGTCGGCAATCAAGATAATTGCCATAAGTGTGTTCCCAAGGCAATTTTGTCGGCATACCTTTCCAGAGGGTGCCAAAAGCGCCCGAATAACAAGCATCCAAGGCCAAGAGCACGTGGCCGCATTTGTTTTTTGAGATATAGGCGTTCAGGTCATCATAGCTGAACCATGATTTCCAGGCATTTGCATCATCGTGAGGGTATTTGCCATCAGCAGGCACCAGGTAACCCCTTTGAGCGTCTTTATCGAAGTAGCCATGCATTGAAAAGAATAACAACAACTGGTCTTTTGCGCCTAATTTGAGGCTATTGACTTCCGTTATTTTGTCCTCAATCTGCTTTTTTGTGGGATTGACAACGACTTCCGTTGAAAAGCCATAATTATTTTTCAGTTCCGTTGCCAAGGCATCTACCTCAGCCTCGGTTTCCGTCAAATCCCCCCAACCGGGCTGATAGTCGGTGACGTAGAAGAACACGGCGTGGTCGTTGCCGGAGCGGGCGGGGCTTTGGGCAAAGGCAATCATCCAAAGCAGGGAAAACAAGGAGGAAAAAACAAATCTGTTCATGTCAGTGGCTTGATGGTTGAAAAACTGTCCCAAAAGTAAAAAATACTCAATGGATATATTGGATGCCTGCACATAAACCATACATTTGTTACGAACAAACCTAAATCACGATGAAAAAAACCCTGACTTTTTGCTTGCTTTCCTTTCTCTGTACCACCCTTGTTTTCTCACAAGATTTCCTCGGCAACGACCTCCCCTTCTTCCAGAAAAAAGCCAGCCTCTACCAAGCATGGCTCGAATCCAAAGGCATGGGCAAGTCGCTCAAAGTGGATGAAGTGAAATTCGAAAAGAATGGCAACGAACTGGAACTCTTGCTCTCTGTGCGCACGCACGACCCCGATTCCGCCGCCGCCATCTGGACAAGGCTGGTCGCCGACTTCAAGC
>JANPLH010000364.1:0-22207 GCA_031426435.1 Saprospiraceae bacterium
ATAGCGATCGCGCACACAAGTCGTTCGTGAAGATGGGCGACCCTTGGGGCGTGATGGAGTCGAAGCTGCTGTTTTGCCAGTTGGCGCTGATTCGGCGGCAGCCGGAGCGTGCTCGAGCTTTGATCGAAGAGTGTTCGCGCATCGTCGTAGAAGAAGCCGAGGCAAAGCAGCATTATTTGCTGACTTGCGCTTGGTACGAGCTTTCGCGACAGCGCCCCGACCGTGCCTTCGAATACATCGAGGCAGCAGCGGACGTGTTCGGCCCACGTATTCGAGCCGGCGACCACACCCCCCACCTTTTGTCGCGGTTGTCCCGCTTGGAATGGCCAGAGCACGCGTTGAACCGCATCGAAGCCTGGCGTGCGCTGCTGAACGACCGAGCGCGCCGTAAAGTTTCGTAGAGAGAGTTGGCAGTTGGCAGTTGGGTGCCGCCCTCCAACGGCCCGCCTTCCCCTGTGACTTGAGGCGTGGCTGGTAACTGCCAACTGCCAACTGCCAACTGCCAACTGCCAACCGCCAACCGCCAACCGCCAACCGCCAACCGCCAACTAATTAGGTGGCTCCCAAAGCTCTATCTTCCTGCCCTCTGGGTCCAAAATCCATCCGAACTTGCCAAATTCCGATTCTTCCACATTGCCCAAGACCGTAACCCCTTCATTGCGGAGCAAATCCATCAAGGCATGTAGGTCTTCCACTTGGTAGTTTATCATATAATCGTGCTGGCTTGGCTCCAAGTATTTTTATCGCCTTTGAAGGGACTCCATGCGGTATAGGATTTTTCCTCCGGCTTGTCGTGCCGCCGCCAAGGGAATACTGCGCCCCAATCCTCTGACGGAATACCAAGGTGGGTGGCGTACCAATCCCTGACTGACTTTTGGTCTTCGCATTTGAAAAAAATGCCGCCCAGGCCAATGACTCGTTTCATGATTTGTTGTTTTTAGTCCTCAAAATGAAGCTGCTCAAAAGCGTTATGAATAGCCCGACCGGAAAGATTTCAAGCAAAGTCACACCGAACATGATGATAGGGTTCGAGTCGTACATTTTCATAAAGCTGTCTTCATAGGCTATTTTTTCGGTAATTTCCGACGCTGACATTCCTTTTTCACGCATGGATTCTGTCAGATGTGTTTTGTACTGTGCCCCGAAAATTTCCTTCATATCGGATGTATGGTAGTAAATCATCCACGTCAGTACATACATTACGGAGGCAATCAGGGTGATGTACAAGCCGATTTTGAACGCCTTACCAAAGCTGATGTTGCCCCCAAGTTCCCCGTCCCGGTAGCTGCGGATGCCAAAGAAAATGAGTGAAAGCGCCACAATGATGGAAGTGTAGCCAAAAACTTGGCCGCCTTCCATGTCAAATTTACCGTCGGGGCCAACCATTAATTTCATGCCTACTACCATGGCGATGGAGGTGATTGCACCTGCGATGAGGCCAAATTTCCAAACGATGTTTTTCATGATTCTTAATTTTGAATTGGTGAAACAATGGGCCAAAAATGGGGTGGTGCGACTTATTGGCCTTCACCCGAAAGTACCAATTGCGTATTTCCAGGCCAAATTCACCCTTAAGTTGTAGCAACCCGAACTACCTCAAAATCGCTTCACCGACTCAATAATGTACATTGGCCGGTGCTTAATCTCTTCGTAAATATTGGACAAGTAAATGGACATGATATAAAGGATGAGGCAGGTGATGGCAAAGAAGATGGAACTTAGCACGACCAGAAACGTCCAACCTGGCACCACGGGGTGGTACTCTCCAAAGATATCAACATTTGTCAATTTCACCTTGACAGCATTATAGGTTACAGCCAACATCAGCACAATGGCACTTACAAAAATCCAACCCAGCAAGGCCCTTAAAAATGTGGTGAAAGAGGTGATGGCCACCAGCGAAGTGCTGAATTTTTCGCCAAAGCCAGTTCCATCGTGATGGAGCGGCACATCCACTTCCAGACTGGCCGTTCGATAGCCAACGATGGAGTAGATGGCCTTCATGTACCGCAAGTTTTCACGTAACCTGAGCAGCGAGTTGAGTGCCCGGCGTGAAATTATGCGGCTATCGTGCGCCCGGTCGTCCACTTTTAGGTTTGAATAGTTCCTTAAAATCCAATAGAACAGCTTGTAAAATAAACGAAACCTAATGTTTGATTGTCGAGTTTTTGCCCTCAGATAGACGATATCATTGCCCTTGTTGCTTTCCTCAAACATGCGGGTGACCAATTCAGGTTGCTTCGCAAACTCAAATTCGAAAATCACGGTGTAGTCCCCGTTGGAGCGGTCAAGCCCCGCCACGATTGCGTGGTTCTTGTTCACGGGTGAAGACAAGTTCAGCAGGAAAATATGCTGTTTGATAACTGGGTCGAGTTGGGAAATAAACTCGTCTGGTGAAGCTCCATGAGTGTTGTTTACCAGAATGATTTCATGGTCTGAAAACTTGCCCGCAAGCTCCCCATGCAGGTTGCGGAGGTATTCAGGAAGTAGGGCAACATCTTCCCGTTGGTCAATCACAGAAACTACAGAAATGAAACAATTGTGCATCCATTGCTTTGTTGAGGCCACAAATATTGAAAAAATGGGGATACGATTGACTTTAATCGCTGAAAAAGGCATTTTTAGGCCAACTGGATAAATAATTTGTTTTAAATTTAGTTCAATTAGATTTTTTCATTAAATTTGCAAACAAAATGTATTTTAATGCAGACTTCTGAAACTTCGTACAAAAAGGGTAGGGGAGCGCAATTCAACCCTGCCAACCGGTTCGACAAACTGGCTTACTTCGATCAGCCAGATATACCTTCCATTGAAGACGAAACGCATCCAACAGAATACATTGAAGTACATCCAAAGACCATGATAAACAGCGTGACCAGTCCAGACTTGCTGATGGATTGGTCGGCCAACCCATACCAAGGTTGCGAACATGGCTGCGTCTATTGCTACGCTCGAAACACCCATAATTATTGGGGGTACAGCGCCGGGAGTGATTTTGAAACAAAGATTTTAGTGAAAAAGAACGCCGCCCAATTGATAGAAGAAAAAATCAAAAGCAAGAACTGGAAAGCCGCACCAATCATGCTTTCAGGCAATACAGATTGCTATCAACCCATTGAGCGGAAAATGGAAATCACCCGAAACATTCTGGAGGTGCTTTGGCGGTACAGGCACCCGGTCAGCATCATCACCAAAAACAGCCTTGTGTTGCGGGATTTGGATATCCTGAAAAAAATGGCGTCGCTAAACCTCGTAAAAGTTGCTATTTCAGTTACTACACTTGACGAAGACCTCCGCCGGCGATTGGAGCCCCGCACCGCAAGCGTACACAGCCGACTTTTTACGATTGAAAAATTGGCGGCAAATGAAATCCCAGTCTCCGTCATGTTTGCACCCGTCATCCCAGGCCTGAACGATACTGAGGTTTTCAAGGTCGCTGAATACACCTCAAAGCTTGGTGCCAATAGCCTTGGCTATACGGTCGTGCGTTTGAATGGGGACATTGGCGAAATCTTCGAGGATTGGATTCGGAAGAATTTTCCAGACCGTGCCGACAAGGTGCTGAACAGAATCAAGGAAGTGCATGGCGGCCAGCTTGGCGATAGCCGTTTTGGCGACCGTATGCGTGGTGAAGGAAATTTTGCCGAAAGTATACGAAGTCAAGTCCAGCTTGCCCGGCGCAAGTATTTTTCTGGACGTGATGTGCCGCCGTTCAACTTGGAACTGTTCGAGAAAATGAGGCACCCACAGTTGAGCTTGTTTTGAATAGCAGCCGCCACCAAAAACATTATAATCTATATTATGTTAAATATAAAATGGTTCAAACCCCGCTCCACAACTTCTGCCAAATAAACAGCTTTGTCAATTAGGTTCAATGGTGTGACGCATACCGGGCAGCCAGGGCCGTGCACCATGTTGATTCCTTGGGCAGCATATTCAAAATACCGATTTTGACCAAGCTATGCGTTTGGCAGCTGTATAGCGATGTACCCGGATTTTCGCCCGATGTAGGTAGGCCTATTCATGTGATCGCACTACTCGTAAGCGGTAGAACGCCCCCTGCCGAGTGCCGTGTTCCTTGCAATTTGATAAACCCAGGTAAAGAGACTTTCTTTTGTGTTGTCAAAATTGTCTGCATTTTCCCAGACTTTCACGAAAACATCCTGTGTTACTTCTCCAGCTATATCCTCATCTTGTACAATCCTCAAGATTGCTCCATAAATCAACGATGCGTATTTATCGTAAAGCAACGCTATTCCAAGTTCGTTCTTTTGTAATAAATATAATTCTATTTCCAATTCTACAGAAAGCTGTTGATGCATTACAATGTTATTAGTAGTTAAGCCGGTGCAAAGGAATTGCATTTGCTAACAGTACAATGAATTAGTCAAAATTTTGTTCAGATTAAGCATGGACAGATACAAACTTTCGTCCCCTACCCTACTAAATCTCTATTTATTTGGTTAGCTTATGTAGTTAGTTTTCTTTATTCTTATCTCTTCGAAATTTGTGGAAGAATCCTTCCTTTTCCTTTTTCTCCCCTTCTTTTTTTGCAACTGATTTAAAATTAATCGTATCATCCAGCTTGAATTGAAACGCACGTATATAAGCATTTGAAAAAGCGCTAATAATCGTCTTCCAAACGCTCGAGTTTCGAGTAGCTTCAATTTTTCCTTGAATGGGAACACGGAAGGCAGTCTGGTCTTTTTTGTGGTTTTCGAACACTTCTTGGATACCCTCAGCAAACAATTCCTTAGCTCCTTGCTTAAAACTACGGTCTTCTTCCTTCCGATTGAAGATGGTTGCATCAATCAGAATGGGCTTAAAATAGCCTTTGTAAGAACCGTCTTTCATGGCCATTTCACTGTACATGTTCAATTTTCCCTTTTCAAAATCCATCCCGCCCGAATAATAACGGAACACCTCGTTGATGCCTTTTAGCTCGCCGTTCTCAAATTTCGCATTGAAATCAAAGTCTGGGATTTTCTTCAAGAACATGGCCTTGCCATCAAACTTGAAAAGCCCTCCATAGCCTGGCGCATTGGCAGTCGCCATAACCGAAGATGGCAGGGGAATTTCCTTTTCCTCAACGTTCCTGATATTTTTCGCTTCCAGTTCAAAATCTTTGAAGTCTATGTTGAAGTCAGGGGCTTTCCCGTCTATACAATTAAACGTAACTGTGCCGTTTTCAACAGCAAACCTATTTATTTGTGTAGGCATGAGGTCCTCCACGAGTTTTACCCAATCAACTCCCTCTCCTGTTTGTGAACCTTGTTTGGATAGCTTGAAGTTAATGCGGGGTTCCTCCAACACTACCTCGCCAACCAGCGAACCTTCCAAGAGCGACTTCCATTCGATGGAGAGGTCAATATGCGGTGCATGAACGAAAGGTGTTTTACCGTTTTCGTTCACCTTGTCTATTTTCATGTCGCAAATTCGGTAGGCACCTCTGTAAAGCGACAGGTCAACGTCATATATATGCCCCTTGTATGGCGCAATGTCATTTGCCAAAACCTTGTTCACATATTTTACGATAAAATACGGCATCACCAAGCGAGCCAATACCAGCATTGCCAATACTACGAGCCAAATCTTGGTCTTTTTGCTGAATTTCTTTATCATGGATAATGGAATTAGCGGTTTAGGATAATATATTAAATAGGTTTTCCTGACCCATTTGCCATGTGAAGCACTGTTATAAAGCATATTAGGAAATAGGCGAACCCCTTGCGGAGTTCACCTTTTCCATTAAAGGACTATAATCTGAAATTTAATGCGATTTAGCGTGATTTAATGAGGCAGTTTTTATTCATTGAACCCAGATGGTCTTTATGTTCACAAATTCTCGGATGCCAAAATGCGACAGCTCTCGGCCATACCCACTGTTTTTGATGCCACCAAAGGGCAGCCTTGGGTCAGACTTCACCATTGAGTTGACAAAACAGCTTCCCGCTTGAAGTTTTTCTTTGGCAATCCATAACCCTCTATCTTCGTTTTTGGTGAAAACGGCTCCTCCCAAACCATAGGGGCTATCGTTAGCGATTCGGACTGCGTCTGCCTCGTCTTCCGCTCTAATGACGGCTGCTACTGGCCCAAAAAGTTCTTCGTCGTATGCTGGCATACCTGGCTTCACATCAACAAGTATGGTTGGTGGGTAAAAAGCGCCCTCCGATTTAGGAACTTTGCCGCCCAATAGGCAATTTGCACCAGCACCTATGCTTTTTTTCACTTGCTCATGCAACTCATCACGAAGGTCAATGCGGGCCATTGGACCCATTTCAGTGGCTTCGTTGTTGGGGTCGCCAAATTTTACGGCAGCCATTTTTTCTCTAAACAATTTCAGGAAATCGTTATAAACATCATTCACCACTACAAATCGCTTTGCGCTGATACAACTTTGACCAGCATTGAGTAGGCGGCTCTTGCAACAGGTGTCGGCAGCAAGTTCAAGGTCGGCATCGGCTAATATGATGTAAGGGTCGCTGCCACCAAGTTCGAGCACGGTCTTCTTTAGACAATCACCCGCCACCTTCGCTACGCTACGCCCAGCTGTCTCGCTGCCCGTGAGGGTAACCGCCTTCACCAATGGGTGCCGGATAACGCTTTCCACTTCATTTGAATGAATATGTAGATTGGAAAAAAGACCCTTTGGGAATCCCACGCTTTCAAACAATTCCTCAATGGCAATGGCGCATCCTGGTACATTGGAGGCGTGCTTCAAGAGCGCCCCGTTGCCTGCCATGAGCGATGGTGCAGCAAATCGGAATACCTGCCAAAATGGAAAGTTCCATGGCATGACTGCCAGTACCAAACCCATCGGCTGAAATGCCACTATACTATTTTTGGCCTCAGTCACCACCACCTCGTCTACCAGAAATTGGGCAGTATTTTTTGCATAATACTCACAAACCCAAGCACATTTTTCTACTTCGGCTCGTGCATCTTTGATGGGCTTGCCCATTTCTTCCACCATGAGCGTTGCATATTCGTTTTGCCTATCTCGCAATCCTTGAGCGGCAGCCATCATCAGATTTTGGCGAAAACCAAGGTTATTGCTGCTCCAGCCAACCTGCGCCTCATTGGCTATTTCAATTTTTGCCAATACAGCTTTATTGCTCAACAGCTTAAAGCTCTTAACAACTATGCCAGTGGCAGGATTGATGGATTGGATGGTGTTCAAAGGCATAATGCTTATGAGATTTTGAGGCTGACCGGCTTAGCGCACGAATTATAGCGCTTTTATAAGGCTAAGACGGGTGAGACGGTGCAATTGTTCAATTCACCTATTCATGCGTCGGTGCAATCGGGGTAACAGCATGCCAATAGCAGCCCCGGTCGCGTAACCAAAAACCACATCCGTTGGAAAATGCTTCCCAGATGTCATGCGAAGAATGCCAGTGGTTAGGGGAATTGCAGCGGCGGCTGACCAAATTACTGGTCGCCATTTGCTGTCAGGATGATAGTCCGCATACATTTGTGCCGTGAGAAAGCACATAGTAGCGGATTGTGATGTATGGCCCGACCAGAACGATTGCCGGGCATTGACTGTCATTTTTTCTTCTAGAGTGAGTTCCGTTTGATAAGCGTAGGGCCTGGTACGCCTCACCGTCGTTTTTATTAAGGATGTGAGGCCAAGATTAATGAAGGCTGCTTGGGTATAAAGGACGCCGATGGTGCTGGCATCTTTACGCATTGATTTATCGGTAAGGGTAAGTATTACAGGGAATAAATTAGAACTTATCAACAATACGTTGCTGGTATTGTGCGACCTGACCGAACGGCGAGTGGTCACCCATCGCTCAAACTTGGTCAAATCTAAGGCATTGAGATTCATAATCTGGGCTTCAGTCAGTGGCTTTATTTTATTGCCAAAGAAGATGCCTCCAGCCCCAATACCAAGACCAGCGCTGTACAGACTTATTTCCCTACCAAATTTGAGTTGATACGGCGATTGAGAAAAGGCTGAAACGAAGGAAATGACTAACAGCCACGCCGAAATTAATAATTTATTCATGCACAAAGATGGTAAAATTCAATTAAAAAGAATCCAAGCACAGTTGCTTTCACAAAAAAAAGGGTGGGCTGGATTTAAACCCGCCCACCGTTGACACATGGTAATTATTCGGAAAAATTACATTTTGTTATCCTTGCCGAGGTCCTTAATGGTTTCGCGGACATTGGCTTTGAACTGGTCCCATTCGGCATCGGTTTTGTCGCCAATGACTTCAAGGTCTTGGGCCAATTGCTTGCGCTTGGCTTCCAATTGGTTCAGTTCCTCCTGCATCTCTGCTTTGGCTTCTGCCGTGGCGTCTTTCATGTCATTCTGAAGCTTGTCAATCCGATTATCCAAGTTTTCTGCGGCTTCGTTCATTTCGCGCTTCAGCTCGTTTTTCTCATCTACCATTGCATCGCCAACAGCGTCGGCAGCTTCCTTGGTTTCTTCTCTCGCTTGCTCGCTGCTAGTGTCGTTGCCACAAGCAACGAAAGTAAAGATGCCGAAAAGTGACAGTGTAAAAAGGATGATGGTTGCTTTTTTCATTGTTAGTTGCTTTTTAATTTTTGTAAATAAAAGGTTGTAATGTGTCTATAAAGGATGATACTTGAAGATGTTCAATGAGGTTTTGATTTAGTTTGAAATAATTTGATTTTATACAGTAAACATTAGCATTTTGAATGCGTTGAACATAAATTGGGGCATTGGGCGTCTCAGGATTTCTAAAACCAACGATTCGCCATCAACTCCGCTGCCCAATCATGTATATGACTAAACATAGAATAAAAGATACCATAATCTCCATCACCTCCATATTTGCAGTAATATTGATGGCCATTGTATCCTTGCTGCTACAAAAAAACTCGGAGCATTGGATGACTCGCTCTATGGAGGTGAAAGAACGGACAATAGATGTCTATGACCTCTTGCAAGGAAGCGAAAGTGAACTCAGGGGTTATTTACTTACCAATGACTCAATTTATCTTCAACCATTTGATGACGTAGAGAAAAAAGTGGAGCAAAACTTGAACAACCTACTTGAACTAACCATGAAGGACCCAGAGCAACATGCACTTTTGATTCGTTTTTCGGTATACGCACGAGCCAAATTAGATATCATACAGAAGACTTATGTAGTATTTAACAGTGGGCAGCTTGAAAAGGCTCTTGAAATAGTAAACACAGATGCCGGGGAGTCATTAATGAATAAATTGACGGAGTTCAAATTCAAAATACTGGCAAAGGAAGACCGCCTATTAATGGAAAGAAAGCATGACAATGTCCTTTTGCAACGTCTTTCCTTTATCTTAATGTTTTTGGGTATTTTACTCGCAGGCTATAGCCTTTACAAACTTTATAAAAGGATAGGCCCACTAATCAATGAACTGAATTTAGCCAACGCTAATTTATGGAATTCTATTCAGGAAAAGAACAAGGAAATTGAACTTCGCAAACAAGCAGAACTCAAAAACGATGAGTATATAAGCTTATTGACCTCCAAGAACGCAGAACTGAACCATTTTGCTTATATCGCTTCCCACGACCTTCAGGAGCCATTGCGTACTGTCAATAACTTTATAGAAGTTTTCAAGGAGGACTATGGCGAGAAACTTGGTGAAGACGCCCATCAATATTTCGACTTTATTTTTGGTGCCACGCACCGCATGAAAGCGCTTATTGAAGGGCTGCTGAATTACTCACGACTCGGCAAGTCCAAATGGGCCGAGAAGGTGGACCTAAATGAGGTGATAGCCATAACCAGAGCGAACCTTGCCGCTACGATCGCTTCAAAGAAAGCAATGGTGAATGAGGATGGCCAGATGCCCTGCATCGTATGCATGAAAACGGAGACGACCCAATTATTTCAAAACCTCATTAATAACGCCATCAAGTACACTGCCCCTGATGTGGTGCCCAAAATCACCATAACCGCTGATGACAAAGACAGCCACTGGGAGTTCTGCGTGGCAGACAACGGTATTGGTATTCCAGAGGTGCATCAGTCGAAAATTTTCAACATGTTTTCACGTTTACACGGTGATGGCGATTACCAAGGGCAAGGCATTGGGCTTGCTTTTTGCAAAAAAATCGTGGAGTTGCATGATGGTAATATTTGGGTAAATTCTGAACCTGGAAAAGGCAGTCTATTTTATTTCACTATTTCAAAAAAACTAAAAGATGAAACAGAAACTCAATAACATCCTGCTGATTGATGACTCGGAAGCTGACAATTTCATTCACGAAAGAATCTTGAATAAAGCCGAAGTGTCACACACCATCACAATAAAAAAGAGTGGCCAAGAGGCTTTAGATTTTCTAACGACAAAGGGGGAAGACGGAAACAAGCCAGCGCCTGAGCTGATTTTCCTTGATATCAACATGCCGGGCATGACAGGGTGGGAGTTTTTGGAACATTACGAAAACCTCCAACTGGAAGAAAAGACAGGAATAATAGTTTGCTTACTCACTACCTCAGCAGCTGAAGCAGACAAAGAAAAGGCACAAGATAAGCCTCAAATCAAAACATATCTGCACAAGCCTTTGACGGTAGAATTGGTTACTTCAATTTTTCATAAGTTTTTTCCAACTCGGCATTAAAGTGACTGGCAATTAATGGCTTGTGAACTTGACATTGAAATCCTTTTATAAACTTACCCATGCCTTGTCTGCGCCAAGTTTGTCATCCGCCCTTGGCGGAGGATGACAAACTTGGCGCAGACAAGGCATGAAGGGACTAATTTGTTTTAATTGACTGCAAGAATATTTACTTCAGCTATCGCTAATTCAATGAGCTCTTTATCTGCAGCCTTTTCTGCTTCCAAGGAAAGATTGATGACCCTAGTCTCTTCAACGAGGCCCAACAACTCTGCATAATGGTGTGCAGTGCCGTAACCAGCAATTTTGTAGTGTGCCATCCGCTGAACGATGGCAATTAGCAGTGCATCCCTCACTTGTAAGTTAATTTGCGCATCTGCAAGTTTTACTCCCTGTTTGATTATCGCTTTCATGGCTTTGCACTTTTGATCAACAGTGTTGCAATCCAGTAGAGATGCGACCATGCGCAGACGTTCGATATGCACTTTGTTTTGT
Organism: Saprospiraceae bacterium; assembly: GCA_031426435.1. Classification (GTDB taxonomy): domain Bacteria; phylum Bacteroidota; class Bacteroidia; order Chitinophagales; family Saprospiraceae; genus UBA6168. Next base: position 11,084 of record JANPLH010000364.1, read on the forward strand.
TGGGAATAAGAATCGAGTGCAAATTTCAACTTGACATGAGTGGCTAAAAGGGATAATTTAGTGAGAGATTCCAATAACTGGGTTTCAGCAGAGAACATATCCTGTATCTCTTGTTCGAGCAATTCTTTCAAATTTGTCATTTGATTATTTTTTAGATTTAATATAAAAAGGCTTTGCGCAAAATTTCTGTCTTGACAACTAACCCCATTCAATGCGGTTCGTTTTTGGGACAGAAGCTTTTGCACAAAGCCTTGTAGTAACAAGCTAGTTTAAGACATTATTTAGGGCCAAAACGGTACATGGCAGAGAAGCCAAAGCCGGTGTGGTTCCACTTGCTTTCGTCGTCAATGCCTTCATAATCGGGGTTGATTTTTAGCATCCCAAGCTGCGTATTCAATTGGAACGACAAGCCCCCCGCAAACTCATAGCCGAAAAATAAATTGCCCCCGGCGTCGAAACGCTTGAGGTAAATCGTTTCGTCATCATCGGAAGACCCAACGCTATTTTTGAATGCTACATCCCAATCTGATTTGCCAGCACCTGTCTCAATTTTAGCATTGCCATTGATGCCGAAGGCCACGTATGGCCCAAGGCCCAAGATAATATGGCCATTGCCAAGGGCAGGCTTAAACATCAGGTGGAACGGTATTTCAATATATCCCGCCTTAACGGTACTGGTAATGGATTGTCCCAGAAAATCGTCGTTGCTCTTGGCGCCTTTGGTGGAGAAAATTGCACCTGTTTGGAAAAGGAAACCCGGTACAAGAGGCACCTCGGCCATTAGACCGACATTGATCCCAGTAATAAGGTCATTTTCGAGTTGGTTGCCAAGGGCATCTTTTCCGTTGATGTTTTGGAAATTTACACCGCCCCTGAGGCCCAAGCCTTGCGCATCTGCTTGAATGGTAGCCCAAACAAGGAACACCATGGTTAGCAATAATTTGAAATTTTTCATACCTGTTTTTGATTTAGTTTTAATTAATGGTTTGAAGAAATAGTCATTATTCGCTGAAATCGGTGCTAGAATTTAACCTTACTTGCCGGAAGCTTCTTTCTCTGCTTCTTTTCTCATTTTCTCATTGGCAGTAATAAGGAATTCAACCCTGCGGTTCATGTCCCTGCCATTGCTGCTGGAGTTGTCGTATTCTGGAGCCGATTCGCCGTAACCTACGGTGTTCATACGAGCACGGTTAACCTGCTTGGAACCCAAATACGTTTTAACGGCATTGGCGCGTTTCACGGAAAGGTCAAAATTGTAGCTGTCACTGCCTTTCGAGTCAGTATGGCCCTGTATCTCAATATCAGTATCAGAATAATCGGTCAAGATATTGGCAAGTTGATCTAGGTTTGACCTTGCTTCTGCGGTCAAGTCGAATTTGTCGAAGCCGAACAGGATATTGTTGTTAAACTCAACAACGATGCCCTCCCCTACCCTTTCGACTTTTGCATCAGGAACTTTCTTCTTCATTTCTTCGGCCTGTTTGTCCATTTTGTGTCCAATGACAGCTCCAGTAGCACCACCAACGGCAGCACCAATAATAGCGCCCAACTTAGTATTGCCTGAAGCCTTGCCGATAACTGCACCTGCTGCTGCTCCAGCGCCAGTACCTATAGCAGCACCCTTTTGGGTGCGGTTCCAGGATTTGCAACTTGCCAGCAACAGCGTGGCACTCAACAAAAAGAATATGATCCTTTTCATGATTTAAATATTTAATTGTGATTGAATTAGTAAATTGTCACGGTTTTAAGTTAATTACATGTGCCTAATATTACCCAAATGATGATAAATACTAGTACAGTGCCTAAACAACCGCCGCCTAATTTGCTTGCGCCCCATCCGGCAAAAATTGCTCTGAAAAAATTGTTCATTGTTGTTTAATTTTAAAGTTAGTAATGATAGTAGAGCGTAAAAAAGGGAGAATATGTTCAATAGAATCTACATTTTGTCCAACCTATTTTGTTTGATTTCTTAAGTCTGAGTTTTGTCTTTCAAGACGCCCCTAATCATGTGACTTAAAAAAATTGCTCAATCTGAATCGTTCCTTGTTCCATTTTTGCTTGAAAAGGTGCTCATTTATGCCTATCTCATCACTAATAAGTAAACTCACTGGTCGCCAGACATCTGACAATTTGAGAAACTCGTTGAAAATAGCGACCAATGGAAGGGAAAGTATCATGCCCATTATTCCCCAAATTTGTGCCCCAATGAGCAAGGCAATGATGGTCGCCAAGGGGTTTACGCTGACGGACGAACCGACTACTTTGGGTGTTATCAGGTTGCCTTCCAATATTTGCACAACCATAAAAAGTATGACCACGGCAATAGGTTGCCATGACTCATCGGTGGTGGCCAATGCATACAAGAATGGCAACAGGCCGCCAATGAAAGTACCGATAAACGGTATGATTGCCAAACTGGCCGCCAAAAATCCCCAGAAAAATGGGTGTTCGATACCGATGACCCATAACCCGACACTGTTCATGATGCCCATGATGGCAATTACCATAAGCAAGCCCTGAAGGTACCCTTGTATCACTTTCTGTATTTTTTCCAGAAGTCCCTGCGTGTTCTCCCGTTTGTCTTGGCGAGTTTGCATGATCATGAAATTCTTGAACGTTGAACGGTAAAGCAGAAACAAGAAAACATAAATGAATGTAAGAAGGAAACCTGTGATTAAGCCTGTTGAAGAACTAAACCCTTCTCCGAAAAAATCGGATGAGGATACCATTGTGGGTAATTTGTCGGAGAAAAATTCGTCAGTTTCGGCCCTAGTATAACCAATGGTGTTTTTGGCAAAAATATAAACTTTCGAAATTCCGGCATTCACTTTTTTCTCTATGGAAGGCATATCGGACACCACATTCATGCATTGCTTGGAAAAAAAATAGACAATAGCGGAAATGGGTATGAGTGCAGTGGTCATAGCCATCAAAATGGCCAAAGATTGCCATTTTATCCTGCCATCGTACCAAGTACAAAGCGGTTTGAGCATGAAAGCAAATAATGCCCCAAAGGTAAGCGGCACAAGAATAGATTTGCCGATGACGAGTAAGTAAACGAACATGAAAAGCAACATGCCAAAATTGGCAAGCAGCCTAATATTAATTTTGTTGGCCTTCATGTATGGAGATGTTGCAGGCTGAATTAGGACTAATGGGTTTAGTAATAAATACGTTTGTGGATAGGCCCTGCTACCTTTGTTTTGTCCTTTACCTTTACCTTCTTCATGAAATTGTTCAAAGGCGCACTGCCATACATGCCATAAGCGCTAACTATGGTTCCTTTTTCACCGCCTTCGCAATCTATGGCGTAAACAATGGACTCGTCGCCGGGGTCTGTATCGCCTTCAAATCTATGAAACTCGGTAATTTTTATATCCTTTGGCGTGTAAGTTTTGCCTGAGGTTGTTGACTTTAACAGGTCATCCTCTAGTTCAAAACTGGCATCATAGCCATTTTTACGGAGCTCTTCTGTAGCTATGGATACTGTTTGATAGTTTCTAAGTGGCATTAGCATATTTTTTTATGATAAATAATTTTGACAAATAAAATATTGAATTCATCTTTTGGTTTTAACCTATCATGCAGCTACTGGTTCACGTTGATGGGAAAGCCATGCATCAAGCATCCACGATTTTTTCTCAATATCGCCAAGAAAATTGCTGATAAGGTCATTAGACCCCTCATCGCTTGCCTTTTCGGCTGCATCGAGCACATCGCGCATGCACTCAATGATTTGCTTGTGGTTTTCCAATGTGATTGAAACCATTTCTCGGTCTTCACTAATTTCTCCAGCCTCCTTTATCATCGAAACCTCAAGGTACTCAGACATGTTGCTCATGGGCCGATAGCGGAGCGTGAGTATACGTTCCGCAATGGCATCTATCTGCGTTCTGGCATCTTTGTACAGCTGTTCAAATTTTTCGTGAAGTGCAAAGAAATTCTCGCCCTTCACGTTCCAGTGAAAGTTACGCAGGTTTTGATAATAAATATGGTAGCAGGCGAGCAATTTGTTCAACTCCTTGACAGTCTTGACGGTTTTAGTTTTTTCAATGCCTAAGTAATTCATGAAATTCCGATTTTATTATTAAATTTATGCTTGATATTCTGGTGTAAAACGGAACTATATATTGGATGTTCATTACCGTGATTTTTTTCTTAGCGAAAGTTACTAAATAAAAAAAAGGCAGGGCACCATTTGCCCTGCCTTGATAGAAACAATACGGAATCTGGACTCTTTCTTTAAAGACAGTTTGTGGTAGAAGGATGGTGGTACTATTTGCCACCCAGAATCACCACCAATGTGTATATGACACCTGGTATGAAGAACAACAGCGTAAGCAACAGCGAAATCCAAAAGCGGGTGCTGATGCCATCATAAATAGCCATGGCCAAAGGTGGTAACAAAATGGCCAAAATGACCAAAAGGATAGTTTCGCTATCGCTGGCATTACCTCTTGCCGCTTTGAGGGCCTGTCTTAGTTCTTTGCGAACCGTGCGCTTTTCTTTTACACTCTTGTTTTTCCATTCGTTTTCAATGGCTTTGCCAGCTTCCACAGCTTTAGCCTCGCTGGCTGGAGTTGGAGCAACAGCTGACTCCGTAACGGCGGCTATTCCTGAAGCGGCAAAAGTAGGAGCTACGAAGAGGCAAAATCCTGCAAACGCAAGAATAGTGTAAGTCTTTTTCATCATGATAAGTTAAATTTAAAGTTTAATTTTTAGCTATAAAGCTTAAACCTGTTTAATGTTCAATGCAGAAATGCATCTAATAATAAAAGTGCAGCTTCGCCTTTCTTAATTCACTTTTTTGTAGGAACCCCCATCAAGGTAATCTTTTGGTGGAGCCAGAAAGAAGGCAGCAGTAATAAAGATGCTGCTGCTTGGGAAAGCATTAATTCGGCCATCGTTGCGGGTGCCAGGCACTACGAACCTGCTGTTGAAATTGTACGAATAGCCGCCTCTTAGCGCAAACCAGGTCCATCTGCTCATTTTGTTGGTTTCCCATTCTACAAAAAATTGTGTAGCTGCGCTTTTGAAGATATAATCGCGAGGAGTGTTTTCGCCGGGAGGTTGTATGTCAAGGGAATAGGCGCTGCTCCAGTACTCGGCTGCAAGGCTCAACAGGTTCTTATCATTCATGTTGTGGCGCAACTTTATTCGGATTGGCAATAGGGTTTCTAATCCCCATTTATCGTTGAAATTGTGGTTGTACAGCAGGAAAGGAAAAGCCGTATAGCGCTGGAAATTATCGGCCAGCATCACCCCATACCCAAATTCTGTATCCTCGTTCTTTTTAACTCCCAGTATGACAGAAGCACGGTATACCATGTATCGCCTGTCAAAATTGGCGATGCCCTTGTATTTTCCATTGGACGAAGCCTCTACACGGAATGCTAAGTAAGTCCGTTCTGATAGGGATTTGAACACATAGCCTGTAAGCCTGGTGCGTCGTAACATCTGCCCGTCAATTGGTACAAAAATGTACTCGCTGGCCGGATCTATGGATTCAAAACTATAGCGTTCGAAGGAATGGTAAAGGTCGCCGAGTACTTTCCAGTTGTTCTTCAACAGTATCGGGAACTTCAACTTGGCCTCAAAACGCTCTTTGGCTTCCACTTCGTTTTTGCCGTTATCTGTACCTTCCATCGCTCCGCCAGAAAGCTTGAACTTTGGATGGCGCTCATACTCTATGCTCAGTCCCCGACCCGGCGAACCATTGCGAATACCAGGCTTGGCAAACAGGTTGCCTACTACGGGTGTAGGCAGGTCTTGTGCCCAAAGAATACTGGGTAAAAATAGTAGTATTATTTGCGCTATTGATTTCATGCTATAGCTTGTTTAGTGGTTATCAGTACCGATTACCTTTCCATCGGGTGTGATAAGAATATCTTGCTTGCCGACACTGATTTTGTATTCAATGTCATAGAATTTGCCATTCTTGCTACTATCAACCAGCTCTATCTCAACAATGGATTTCTGATTGCTCTCTTTTTTGAAACTCTCTTTTGTGGCCTCTGGCAAATCTTTCCATTTAACAGATGTTTCAGTTTCCACCCAAGTACCATCTTGGTTGAAGTCGGCCCTATAATGTGTGCCCCCAACTTTGAAATCAGCCTCATGCCTGCCGTTCCTGTCGGCGTTCCAGGAAACTTCCTTGGCATTAGGGTACTTTTGTTGAAATGCATTCAAGACTTTTACCGGGGGATCGGATAAATGGCAACTCAGAAGCTGGCTAAATAGCATTAGGATGATTCGCATTTTAATAATTTTTTGGAATTTGAAAAATAATTGTCACTACTCACACATCATCAATAAAATACAAAGAGTACCTGACCAAAAGGAAAGGTACTCTTTGAGCCTTTAAAAGACTCGATTAGATGGAGGAATTGATAAACTTTTCAAGTTGTTCCCTCGTCTGCCCGGTCTTCCTTTGTAGGTTACCAAGCATTTCATCTTCTTTGCCATCCATGTAAACAAGGTCATTGTCGGTAAGGTCACCGTAATATTGCATCAGTTTGCAGACGACAACAATACAGTTGCCACGGACTTTGTCAGTGAATGCACTCATGATTAATGAATTTATAATGGTTAGAAAAAATAGTTGCAGCAATGTTGAGTCCTAAAAAAGTGCCTGTGCGAGCAGATATGTCGCACAGGCACAACAATCTCTCTCTCTTTCAATATGTAATCAATAAGATTTTGGTTTGTTGAGAATATGTACTTTTTATTGAATTATTTTAGAAAAGAATTTGCGCAACAGTTGATTATCAGCGCTATTTAAAATTAATACTATAACGTGTCGTCGTATTTGTAAAGCGATATTACTATATTAAAACGTTTTTATCTATTCTGTGTTCACTGAGGCTCTATTATTTTAAGAATGCGTGTAGAGTTTTTAGAAAAATCGAATTTATTTGCTTGTTGATGGCGTCCATTACAAAGAAATTAAGGTAGTTTTAAAATTAAAAACGGGGGTTTATGCCTCATGTTCAATCTGTACCAATTTTTTCAACTGATTACTTCACTTTGATGCGCAGCGCTTTCAAGCCTTGTGTTTCCTGTAGCTTTTCCAATTCCAGCTCTTCTATCTCTTCTTCGATAAGCCCCTCAGAAATCAAAAACCCGCAAAAATCAAGGTACAGCTGGCGCATAGGTTCCGTTGCATACACAATCGCTATTTTTTCAGGCTGCGTAAGCCGCTCCTCTGTGCCCAGTATGCAAGCCTTGTCAATGCGCTTCTTGATAATTTCGTAGCGGATATTATAGGCTCCATCCACGTCGAAGTATTTCTCATCCATGTGGAAACGCACTGATATCTGCTCACCGTACACAAACACCAATTGCGCTGTGTCCAATGGCAAAGGCATCGTCTTTTTTAGCTCCCGCATTCGATGGGTCACCTCGCACATGGTCTGCAACTGCCACAGCCGAAGGTTGTTGAGTTGGAAATCAGAAAACCTGCCTTTTTGCAGCAGTGCCTGACCAGCATAGAGCTCGAACTGTAGGCCATCGGTCTGGTATTTTTCAAAATAATGGGGAAGCATACGTTGTGCCCGCTCATCTGCCTCATCCACAAGCTCTGACAATGCTTCGTTGATAATGTTGACGCTATCTACGTAATCCTTCCTTTTTTCGTAAACAATCTCCAAGTTGGGGTCGAGCAGTGCAAAGTAGTGCTCAACAGCTTGCTTTGTGGCCGCATCCCGCTCCGCAAATTCACGAAGCAGCGGATGCACCTCATTCATCACAAAGTTTATAAAAAATGGCTCATCGCTCGTCTGCATGTCATCTTCAAGGCGACCCAAATAGTTCTCAGTTTGTTGCAGCGTATGCCGCAACAACGGAAAGTCAAGCCGATTTTTCAGGAGTTTGAGCACCTCTGTTATTAGCTGCAATTGGCGAAGAATGTCTTCCCGAATTGTGCGATTGCGGGTGAGCGAGGAACTCACAATATCTGCTTGTGCATAGAGGGGGTAGATATTTTTGAAAAGTATTGGCTCAAGGGTTGCCTTTCCTTTTGCATCCATTTTGGCCAAATAGCGCTCTGCCACCTCCAAAAACCGCCACTCTACACTGGGATGTATAGAGGTGAACTTTTGGCGCATCACGGTATCAATCCGGAAGGCATACTCATCCTGCTGTTGTTCCATGCAGCGACTGAATTGCGGCAACAGTTTGCGAAGCTGCATATCAGTAAAACTGTTGATGGCAAATGGTTCGGTGGCCCCCAGTTCGGCAATGCCAATGACCCTGCCATCAACATCTCTCAAAGGTGCTGCCAAGTGCGACTTGATACCGTGTTTATAAAGCAAACGGTCTTTGTCTTTGTCCGTTTGTTCATAAAGCACAGATTTGTTGAAGTTGCAGACCTTTCCGTAAATTGAAAGCGGTTTTCCTGATATTGATGTCCCTTTTTTCCAATTTAGTAGGCCAAAAGGAAATTCGTCAATGATGAAGTTCTCATTGGCTTCATCAGATTTTAGTGATAGCACACCGAACCGTAGGCTGGGAAATGAGAAGTAGGAACGAAGTAGGTTTTGAAGCTGCGCAATGTTTTCCTCTTTTTGCAGTGCGTCTTTCCGAAGCAAAATTGAATTGATAAGAGAAACCGATGTTTCGGCGGTAACGTCCTCGAAAGTCGTTGCGATAAAGCCGACAATTTCGAATTTGTGAGGGGGGAGCACTTCGAACAATGCATCGGCGTCGTAGATGTTTTTTAGCAATCGCTCGACATCCTTTTTGCCCAGGGAAGGTCTTTCACCAATCGACTTAACCTCCAAAAAATCCATATTTATCACTGGCCTGAAGTAGCGCTCCAAGCCATTTTCGTCTTTAAAGCATATTGGGGGCGGGGCAGGTATATGCAAATTGAGCGGCTGTTTCAAACATGCTTTGACAATGGCAAGGCAGTTGTTCAAGGTAGCATAATCCAAGGGTACCTCTTTGAGGCCGTCTGCATGGGGCACAGCTACTTCGAAAACCGGCTTCCAGGCAGGTGTATGGTAGATTGGCGTTGGGTCACATGGGGCGTTTACCTTTCCCACTATGGCCTTATTGGTAGTAACAGGAAAAATAGGGGAAAACATCAGTTCCATGAGGTCGCCATGTTTGGCAAGCCAACGTGGATCTTCAATAGGCTCTTGTAGTTCAGGCAGTCGTTTGGCGCGGGAAAGCACTTCTTTTGCAAACAATTTGGCAGTTGCGGTGCCATGCTCCAACTGCTGCTCCCAATAACGAAGGAGCGGCGCAAAACTGAGTTTGGAGGGATATCCCTTTTCAGTTCGCTCTTTGATTAAATGCTTTGCTTTGCCAGGCTTGACATTGGATGTGAATGGTGTAAGGCCCATGGTACGATTCCGTTTTTAGGGTAAAACGGGAGGGGGGGGCCATTGTTCATTTGTTTTTTTTAGCCTGACGATTGGCCTTTTTTTCCATTTGGGCAGCCTTTTTGGCTACACGCTTATCTGCCTGCTTAAGCAACATGCCATCAAGCAGCGAGGTCTTGATGCCAGATTGTATGGCAGTCCACCAATAGTTGAGAAACGGTAATCGTACATCCCTTTCCAAATAGATGCTACCATTTTGAAAGTCCTTGTCCTTGTTTTTGTTGTCTTCCTTAATGAATAGCAAATCAACAACTGTACTCAACAATTTGCGCCTTTCCCGGTCGCTGTTCAATACCGAAAAATCGAGGTTTTCATAGTCCATGTGCAGTTTCCCGGTGGCAAGGCGATTGTCAGCGTTTACATCAAAGTTGATGTTGTTGATGACTCCGTCATCGAAAAAGATATCGGTGGAGGGCTTAATAAAACTGTTCAGGCTCACGAAAGGGATTTTGGAGGCGTTGCCCTTAAAGCTAAATGCACTCGTTGGGCTGGCGAGGTCAAACCACAAATGGTTGTAGACAGGGTGCTTCCCTTGACAGAAGCCCACAGCATCGAGTTCCATCATTTTTTGCTTCGCAATTCGGGCGCTGTCATTGGTGAGGTTGGATATCCATGCGGTAATGGGGTCAAAAGTTATCACACCTACTTCTGTCTTGCCTGGACCAATGTTCTCAAAGACCAGACTTCCTTTTTTTACGAACACACTGTCTATACTAAATGGTATTGGAATGTTGCGAATCATTTCCTGTGGCATGGGTCGGTAGCCGTTGGGGTCAGGCTGTAGGTTTTGGTTGGCCCGTACTTTCATTTCCAACCCTTCGAAGTTTGCCGTACGTGCAATAAATTCTCCTTGCAACAATTTGCCAAAATTCCATCCATGTACAACTGCGGAGGGCAAGCTCAAATCTATCCAAGCTTTTTTAAAAGCCATCTGGTTGAAAAACGCCGCCGGTGTGTCTTTGGGGTCCAGTTTCAAACCACTGAATTCAATGAGACTATCCCTTTTGTTGAGGTGAAATTTTTGAAGAAAATAACGGTGGCGGTCTTGGCGGTCATTCATCGCTACATCTTCGAGTAGTAAGTCAGCTTCTCCGAAGACAGGTTCCATCATTTCGTCAGCCTGTAGGTTAAAGGCTAAGTCGTCCAATGAAATGTACATGGAATTGGCCCAAACCGTCGGTTTCCCCCCAATCAATTCTTTACCCCTATAAATCTCTACACAGCCACCATCAAGTGTGGCAGAGCCGATTTCGAGGGCAAGCACGTTAACTTTTGGCTCGCTAACAACGCTATCTGGAATGGAGGTAATGGCCGCTGAATCAACTGGGATGTCACGCATTATCACGTCAGGCGACTGTAGGTGAAAGGACCTTATCTTAAGTTTTTTATCAAAATAAAGCTTGCGCCAGCCAATGCCGTGCAGCTGAATTTCGGGGGACTGTAAACTGAAGTGCTTTCCTTGTTCGGGCCATTTCCAATTGATGGAGGCATCTGTAAATGAAATATTACCTGCCAATAGTGAAATGTCCATTTTCCGGTACTTCAGGATGCCACTAGCTGCAATCTTTTCTTCTATCCGCTGCAATAATTTGCGCTCTCCCCACAGCGCCAGAACATAACCCAGAACACCGACCAATAATATGAACAAAAAGGTTTTTTTCCAAAAAGATGTCATGGTAACAGCTACTGGCGGTGATTATTAACAACACTTCGTGCAGTTTTTAGACACAGATTCACA
>JANPLH010000365.1:0-36638 GCA_031426435.1 Saprospiraceae bacterium
CTGGATGGCGAAACTGTGAAGCCTTTGATTTCTGTCTATTTGTTGGTGTTGGGCACCATCATTTTGGTGAAAAGCTTCAAAGAGCCGCTGTTCAAGGACGAAATTAAACGGGTGGAGCCGCTCGGCTTTTTTGGTGGCTTGCTCGATGCTATTGGCGGAGGGGGGTGGGGCCCGGTCGTTACTTCCAACATCATCCACCGGGGCAAAACGCCACAGCTCACCATCGGCACGGTGAACACGGCGGAGTTTTTTGTGACGTTTTTCAGCACGGGTGTGTTCCTTTTCTTTCTTGGGCTGGAAGGCTGGAAAACCATTCTTGGGTTGATAGTCGGTGGGGTTATTGCAGCGCCAATCGGGGCTTATCTCGTGCGTTTTATTAAGCCCAAAACCCTGATGTTTTTGGTGGGGGTGGTGATTATTCTGACCTCGCTGTTTTCGATTTATAAAAGCCTGAAATAGTTCGTCGGAAATTAAGGACAAATTAATCCGTCCCCTTAAATCACAACTTATCTTGCAGCCAAATATGCTATTTTGGAACAATAGCAATTCACCACCGAATCCATTCATTTTGCAACAAAATAAACTGCACGATGCGCAAATACAAGAACCTCTTATTTTACATCATTACCATCGGCGGCTTTTCGCTGCTGATGTATTTTATTGTGCTAAAAGGTGAGGTAAAACAGGCAGCAAAAGCCATCGAATTACCGTCGCCCACTGCGCCCAATGCCGTTGAGCAATTTCAGGATACGATGGGGCACAACCTCACGCACCCCTTGGCCATTCTCTTGCTCCAAATCATCACCATCATCGTGGCCGCCCGTATCTTCGGGTTTTTGTGCAAAAAAATCGGGCAGCCAGCCGTCATTGGGGAAATTGCGGCAGGTATCATCTTGGGGCCATCCCTCGTGGGCATGTATTTCCCGGCGTTTTCCGAGTTCCTGTTCCCCGCAGCGTCTTTGGGTAATTTGCAGTTCCTCAGCCAGATTGGGCTTATCCTTTTCATGTTCGTCATCGGCATGGAGCTCGACCTAAAAGTGCTGAAAAACCAAGCCAACGAAGCCGTGGTTATTAGCCATGCGAGCATCATCATCCCGTTTTCGTTGGGGGTTGGGCTGGCCTATTTCATCTATGAAAATTTTTCCGGCGAAGGCATTAATTTCCTCTCGTTTGCCCTGTTCATCGGCATAGCCATGAGCGTGACGGCGTTCCCCGTGCTGGCCCGCATCGTGCAAGAGCGAGGCTTGGCCAAGACCCGCATCGGCACGGTGGTCATCACCTGCGCCGCCGCTGACGACATCACGGCCTGGTGCATCCTGGCCGCTGTCATTGCCATTGTGAAGGCAGGCAATATCGGCAGTTCGTTATTTACCATCCTGCTGGCAGCGTGCTATGTGCTGGTCATGCTGAAAGTCGTGCAGCCCTTTTTAAAACGGCTCGGCGATATTTATTCCAGCAAGGAAGGTTTGAGCAAACCCGTCGTTGGTATCTTTTTCATCATGCTGCTGATTTCCGCTTACGCAACGGAGGTGATTGGTATTCACGCCCTTTTCGGAGCGTTCATGGCGGGCGTCATCATGCCGGACAATATGCGCTTCCGCAACCTTTTTATCGAAAAAGTGGAGGACGTAGCGCAGGTGCTGCTGCTGCCATTGTTCTTTGTGTTCACGGGCTTGCGCACGCAAATCGGTCTGCTCAACGAACCATATCTGTGGCAAATATGCGGCCTCATCATTCTCGTGGCCGTGGTGGGCAAATTCGTTGGTAGCGCACTCGCCGCTCGGTTTGTCGGTGAAAACTGGCGGGACAGCCTCACCATCGGCGCCCTTATGAACACCCGTGGATTGATGGAACTCGTGGTGCTGAACATTGGCTACGACCTAGGCGTGCTTACGCCGGAAGTATTTGCGATGATGGTTATCATGGCCCTTGTTACCACCGTGATGACCGGGCCTGCGCTCGACCTCATCAACCGTTTCTTGCCAGAAAAGAAGCCCGTCATCATGCCCGGCTCCATCGGCACCGCCGACAAGTTCGATATCCTTATTTCCTTCGCAAACCCGCAGACGGGCAAGGCCATGCTGCGCTTGGCGAGCAGCCTCAGCCGTAAGTCATCTGCGCAAACAAGTGTTACGGCACTCCACGTCACCCCCAGCATCGAACTGAATCAGTTCAACACCGAGGAGTACGAGCGGGACAGCTTTCAGCCCATCGAGGTGGAGGCACAGCAACTCAATCTGCCAGTGAACACACTGTTCAAGCCCACGCAAGATATTGACCAAGAGATAGCCGATACCGCCAACTTTGGCCAGTTTGACCTGCTGTTGATTGGCATGGGCAATTCCGTGTTTGAGGGTACGCTGCTTGGAAAAATACTGGGCTTCACCTCCCGCATCATCAATCCTGAAAAACTGTACGATGCCATCACTGGGAAGGAAAACCTGTTCGAGGACGGAATTTTTGACGACCGCACCAAACAGCTAATCAAAACGACCAAGATGCCAGTGGGCATTTTGATTGACAAGGGGTTGGTCAAGATTGACAGGGTATTCATCCCCTTTTTCGCAGCAGATGACGGCTTCCTGCTCGACTATGCGCAGAAAATGATGCACCACAACGACGCAAAACTCACACTGCTCGATGCATCAGGCATTTTGCAGCAATCGCCACAACTCGAAAAAATGGTGGTTGATTTGAAAAAGACGGCCCCGCATCAAATTGATTTTTACGATAAAAACATCATTGAAACGGCGTTTTTGGAACAACAGGATTTGATGCTCATCAGCCTCGATAGCTGGAAAAAAGCAGTGGAGTCGCAGAGCATTTGGCTATCCAACACGCCTTCGGTTTTGATTGTGAAACCAGCGTGATTTTTTATTAAACGAGCTTCCCGTTATGGCAGAATTTCAACATAGACCCACCTTCACCGAAGCACTCCGTGTTTGGCTCAAAATCGCCCTATACAGCTTTGGCGGCCCTGCCGGGCAGATTGCCGTCATGCACAAATACGTGGTGGAAGAAAAGAAATGGTTGGGCGAAAACCGCTTCCTACACGCCCTCAACTACTGCATGCTGCTGCCGGGGCCAGAGGCGCAGCAATTGGTGACGTACATCGGGTGGCTGCTGCATGGCCGACGGGGTGGGGTAGTGGCTGGGGCGCTGTTCGTGCTGCCGGGGTTCTTGTCCATTTTGGTTTTGAGCATCTTGTATGCGTTGTGGAAAGACGTTGGGCTGGTGCAGGGCATTTTCTATGGCATCAAGCCCGCCGTGTTGGCCATCGTCGTTGGGGCAGTCATTAAAATCGGGAAAAAAGCACTGAAAAACGAGGTAATGGTCGGCATGGCGGTGCTGGCCTTTGTGGCCATTTTTTTCTTCAAAATCAGCTTCCCCATCATCGTGCTGGCAGCAGGTTTGATAGGCTTTGTGGGTGGCAAGGTTTGGGAAGAAAAATTTCTCGTCATCAAAGGCCACTCAGACGTGGCTGGCAGCGAAGAAGGGCTGATTGACCGTCTCATTCATCCCATAAAACCCTCATTATCAAGCACTTTAAAAACAGCTGCCTTTTGGTTGACGCTCTGGCTGATACCCGTCATTGTTTTGGCGCTGACGCTTGGCATGGACAATATCTTTACCAAACAAGGCCTGTTTTTCAGCCAATCGGCACTCGTAACATTCGGCGGGGCCTATTCGGTGCTGGCCTACATCTCCCAACAAGCGGTGGAAACTTACCATTGGCTGCTTCCCGGCGAGATGCTTGATGGCCTCGGCATGGCCGAAACGACGCCGGGACCGCTCATCCAGGTGGTGCAGTTCGTGGGCTTCATGGGTGCCTTCCGCAATGCAGGGGCGCTCGACCCCGTACTGGCCGGGGTGTTGGCCTCCATGCTGGTGACCTGGGTGACCTACCTGCCTTCGTTCTTGTTCATCTTCACGGGAGCGCCCTATATCGAGCAATTACGGGGTAATAAATCACTGACCACCGCCCTTTCAGGCATCACGGCAGCGGTGGTGGGCGTGATATTAAACCTTGGTATATGGTTTAGTTTACACACCATATTTGGCGAGGTTAATGATTTAAAATATGGCATGTTAAATATCCAGAACCCAGTAATGTCTACCATTGGTTGGGGTGCATTATTCATTACTTTAATCGCCTTATTCCTTTATTTTAAGTTAAAATGGGATATGTTAAAAACAATTGGAACCTGCGTGGTTGTTGGAATTGTTTGGAAAATTTTAAATTGAGCAATTAAATTAAGAACACCAATTTCCCAATTTCCCAATTTCATAATTGCAGCACATCTGTCGGTGTCTCCACTAATATGATTTTATCGCCGAATATGACGATGGGTTGTTTCAAGATTTGTGGGTTGTGTTCAATCATGGTCAGCCACTCCATATCGGAGAACTCAGCATGGCCGAATTGCTGTTTAAAATAAGGATGCTCCCGGTTAACCAATTCCGAAATAGGCAGGTGGAGGTCATTGGCGATGCCGGCCAATTGTGCACCTGTCAGCTTTGTTTTCATCAGGTCAATTTCACGAATTGGCAATTTCTTGGTTTGCACAAGTGCCAAGGCCTTTTTAGCTCTTACAGACTCCGAGTTGTAGATGATAGTGATTTGACGGTTGGAGGTTGCTATTTCTGACATGACTTAGTGCTTTAATTAGAGAGTTTGAGAAAGCCTGAGCATTTTGTCGCATTTCAAGCCCTCTCAAACCCGGTATAAAGCTATGTCGGTAATCACCATAATTCGGTGATTTAGCGCAGAATGGTGAGTGACTTTTGTCTCATTTTGCCATCCGCAAAGCCATTGCATACGCATCTGGCAATATGCTTTCTTCCACTGCCTTTGCTGCCTTTTCCACATCGTACTCGAACCGTACAAACTCAACACTGATGCTGGTTTTATTTAAAATGGAACTGTGCTCGTTAATGGTTAGCAGGGCGTAACAACCCTGTGGGTCGCCGTCCTTCGGCTTGCCCACCGAGCCGATATTGATGGCATGTCGGTAGTGCGGCTCGGCGTCAGTACCAGAGTTCAAAATGCGGTGATAAGGCTTATGCGTATGTCCGAAGCAGAGGATGTCTGCATCTGCCCCTTCCAGGATGCGCAGCAGGCTTTTTTCCTCCCGGTTTTCAAACAAATATTCGTTGTTTTTGCGGGGACTGCCATGCACCAGCAGCAGGTTCAGTTGGTCGTCGTTCAACTGGAACTCCAAGCGGATATGGGCTGGCAATGCCCGTAAATACTGGCGTTCCGCTGGCTCTACGATTGCATTGGTAAATGATATGGACACGGCCCCATTGGCCTTTTCCTCGTCGGTTTTATATGCACAGCCGCAGTCGGGGATGCCCCTCCCGATGCCGAAATCGTAGTTCCCAGTAATGGTCGGGATGCCCCGGCTGCGAATTTCACGGATGACCTCGTTGGGCCAAATATTGTAACCAACAAGGTCGCCGAGGCAGTAAACCTGGTCGGGTTGCCGCTGGTCAATGCTGGCCAGGCAAGACTCCAAAGCAGGTAGGTTGGCGTGGATGTCAGAGAATAATGCGATTCGCATTTGAGGAAATTAAGCAATTAAAAAATCAGGAATTGGAGCCTACCAAATTTGCAATTAACATACATGAATCCTTAGGCCCCAATTTCCAAAATCCAGCGTCAGCAACAGTTGCTGCCAGCTCCACAGCATGCATCTTTTTTCAATTGGGCAAGTTCGAGCATGGGCTTTTTCGCCCGCTGTTCGCCCGGTTTTTCGGCATAGACGGTGATGCTGAAAATGCCCGTTTTTGAAGCTGAAAATGCTTTCAACTCGTCTGGCGTGAGGTAGTCCAGCAAAATATCGTCGGGAATGAGGATGGGCTTTTGCTTCTGCACGGTCATGTTTTGGAAGTCCGCCTGCTCAATAAGTGCCAAGTAATCATCCATTTGCATCGCACCCGCAACACAGCCAGCGTACATTTCGGCAGCGGAGACGAGCTTTTCGGGTAGTTCGCCACACAGTACCACGTCGCTGATGCTGAAATGGCCGCCGGGGCGCAGCACCCGCTTGATTTCGTTGAAAACCTTGGCTTTGTCCGGCACGAGGTTCAGTACGCAATTGCTCACCACTACGTCCACGCTGTTGTCGTTCACGGGCAGGTCTTCGATGTCGCCTTGGCGGAACTCAACGTTGTTGAAGCCCCGTTTTTCGGTGTTTTGGCGGGCCAGTTCGAGCATCTTGGGCGTGAAGTCCACGCCGATGACCTTGCCAGATTCGCCCGTTTCGGCACGGGCCACAAAGCAGTCGTTGCCAGCGCCGGAGCCGAGGTCGAGCACCGTGTCGCCAGGTGCTATCTTCGCAAACTGGGTGGGCAGGCCGCAGCCCAAGCCAAGGTCGGCGTCGGGGTTGTAGCCTTCGAGGTCGGCGTAGCTGTCCGACATAATGGTGTAGGTGCCACAGGAGGAGGTTGCTCCGCAACAAGAGGAGGCATTGGCGTCCTTGTCCTGCGTTGCGATTTCCGAGTATTTCTCCCGGACGATTTGCTTCATTTCATCTGATGATTTCATGTCGTAAAGGTGATTAATTTATCGAAAAAATACGATGAATAATGCCAAAAAAAAAGCCTTGGCCACGACTTTTTCAGCAGCATTTATCCTTCATCGTGTGGGTGAAAAACAAAGTAAAAATCTTTTCAAAGCGCATGAAGGTGTCCGGGTTGAGGCAATAGCAGGACTTTGCGCCCTCCACCGTACCTTGAATGAGCCCGGCGTTCAGCAGTTCTTTCAAGTGTTGCGATACCGTGCTTTGCGCCAGCGGCAATACCTCCACTATTTCGCCACAGACGCAGCTTTGCCGCTTGGCCAGTTCCTTCAAAATGGCAATGCGGGCAGGGTGGGCGAGCGCCTTAGCCAAGGCTGCCAACTCCTGTTCCTCTAGGCTGAATTCTTCTTTTTTATGTACTGCCATATTTGTGGTTTGTAATATTAATCGCAAAGATACGATGGGATTTTGAATGCGCAAGTGGTTAAGCAAAAATTATCGTAAAAAAACGATTAATTTTTTTGAATAGTTTCTAAAAGTCATTGAATTCGCATGATTTTCAATATCCAGCTTCGTTTTTCAAGTATTTGCTTTTATCTTTGTTACGTCTTCCCCCGCCCAGTGGCTAACGTCTGAACTAAATTCCCCGCTTCCCCCTTAGCTTTAGCAACACAAGAAACGCAGCAACACTATGTCCAAAATTAAATCCCTGACCCTTAGGTGCGTGGCGCTCATTGCCTTGTTTTATTGCAATTCGTCAACCGCACAGGTCAGCTACTCCGCTAACGACCTAGTCCAGCCTTACACGCTCGGTTTCCATCCCGCCGCCAATATTGGCCAGTACACCGCTTTTTCTGAGGAGCAACTCGCCGTGCTTGCCGCTGGTGGCCCAGCCCCTGCGGGTTCGCAAGGGGGGCAGGTATTGGGTGCAGGCGTGAAATCGCTGCGCCCCGGCATTTTCGAAAGCTATGCCGAGGTGGCGGGCTACGATGCCAGCCTGCCCATTTTCCAAAAATACGCCGAGCTGGGCATGAGCGAGCACACGGTCATCGTCGGTTTCCCGTCGGCGGCGCACCAAGACCCGACGCAGCATTGCCCCGGCATACAGAGCACTTTGTTTGCCAATATGTACAGCCCGATTTGGGACGGCGGGGCCAACGGGACACCCTTCAACGACTCGAATTATTATGCAGCCTACCTTTACAAAACCGTCAACCAATACAAGGATTACGTGCGCTTTTGGGAAATCTGGAACGAACCCGGCTTCGACTATACAGGTGGCCTCGGCTACCTCACACCTGCTGCGCCCAATTCGTGGTGGAACGTGAACCCAAGCCCCTGCGACTACAAACTGCGGGCACCTATCTTTCACTATATCAGGCTGTTGCGCATCAGTTGGGACATCATCAAGTCCCTCGACCCCGATGCCTACGTGGTGGTTTCAGGCACGGGCTATCCCTCGTTTTTGGATGCCATTCTCAGAAATACCGACAACCCCGTGGACGGCTCCGTGACCGCCGAATTCCCGCTCAAGGGCGGTGCTTATTTCGATGTGATGGGCTACCACAGCTACCCGCATTTCGACGGCGGGCTGCGGGAGTATAGTGATGCCATCCAAGGCTGGATTTACTATCGCCACTCCGATGGGGCGGCAAACGCATTGCTGCGCACCAAAGAAGACTACCAAACAGTGCTGGACAGCTACGGCTACAATGGCACAACCTACCCTGAAAAACAATGGATTATCACCGAAATCAACCTGCCCCGCAAGGAGTACCCCGACCCCAGCGACCCCGGCGAGAACTTCATTGGTTCGGACATTGCGCAGCGCAATTTCATCATCAAAGCGATGGTCACTTGCATGGCGAACAACATCCGCCAAATGCAGGTCTATAAACTGGCCGAAGACAGCGAGTTTGACAATGCATACTCCGAGTTCGACCTGATGGGGCTTTACAAGCGGCTCGATTATAACCACGGCTATTATCAAGAACTGAACGAGGTAGGCATCGCCCATAAGACGGCTTCGGATGTGCTTTTTGGTAAAACCTTAGACTCGGAGCGCACGGCGCAACTCAACTTGCCTTCCAATATGGGTGGAGGTTCTTTCAAGGACGCCAGCGGTAATTTCACTTATGTCCTCTGGGCAAAAACGCTGACCGATATGAGCGAAACTGCCAGCGCAACTTATTCATTTCCAATGGGTTTGGGCGTTTCCAACCTCTTGAAATGCGAGTGGGACGGCAGTATTTCGCACAATGCCGTTTCGGTGCCTTCGGCAAGTATCGCACTCACTGCCACCCCGATTTTCCTGACGCAACGGGTGTTCACCATGAATGCCAACACGGGCTGTGTGCCGTTCAATTTGCAGCTTACGCCGCAAGTCACAGGTGATGCTTCGTGGCTTTGGACGATAACCACGCCCAACGGTTTTCCAGTGACTTTTACCGCACAAAACCCTTCAACGACACTCACCACTCCAGGTACTTATGCTGTGAAGATGCAAGCCCTGAGCGCCGCTGGCCAAGTAATTGCGGAGCAAACCCAAACGCTATATTTGGAGCAATTGCCAAGTCCAGCCATTGATTTCGAGCAGTCAGGTCCGATTATTTTTTACAAGAACTTGACGCCTTATGGGCTGTATGATTTCACTTGGAATTTTGGTGATGGGAACTCAGTGACCGAGCCGGAACCGACGCATGTTTACCTCCAATCCGGCAGCTACGCCGTCACCTTGACCGCTGAAAATCAATGCGGTACGGTGAATGCTATGCAAAATTTGACCATCGTTTCACCTTCCACCACCCAGCTTGATTTCTCCGCCAACGACAGCATCCCGGCCTTCACGGGCAAGTTTCGGCCTGGCACTTCCTGGGATTATATTCCAGGCTGGACGAGCGAGCAGCAGGCCGATATTGCCGCAGGCAACCCGCTATCTGGGGGCGCAGGGGAGGTAGATGGGGTAGGGGTGAAAGCGGTCAGAACCTATACAGGCGAGAGCGCCTTCCTCGACCTTGGCTACGAGACCCGCCGTGCCGAATTCGAACATTTTAACAACCTCGACCTGCGGGACAACAGCTTTCTGCTGGCTTTTCCTGCTGCGCAAAACCGAGACCCCATCCGCTATTGCCCTGATTACCAGAGCGCTTTGTTCAAAGACCTGTACCTCGATATTTGGGACAACGGGGCGAACGGGACGCCCGTCAACGACGCCAACCCCTTTGCGCTGTACGTCTGGAACACGGTCAGCACCTACAAGGACTACGTGCGCTTTTGGGAGATTTACAACTCGCCCGACTACGACCTGACGGGCGACAAGGCGTGGCTGCCGCCCGGCGAGCTTGGCAACTGGTGGGAGAACAACCCCGACCCCTGCGATTACGAGCTAAAGGCCCCGATTTTCTACTATGTGCGCAGCCTCCGTATTGCTTATGAAATCGTGCATTACCTGGACCCAGAGGCGTATGTGACCGTCAGCGGCATTGCATTCCCGTCGTTCCTTGATGCCGTTTGCCGCAATACTGACAACCCGCTCGACGGCTCAGTGCAGTCGCCTTATCCGCTGAAAGGTGGTGCTTATTTCGACGCAGTCGGCTACAAAAGCTATCCTCACTTTGATGGCAGCACGCAGTATTTTGATGTGGCTGCTGGCCAATTTGCCTATGAGCGCCACAGCGACGCCGCCGTGAACGGCATCCCATTGGTGAAGGCGAAGTTCCAAGACGTGTTGGCCAACTACGGCTACGACGGCACACAAATGCCTGAAAAAGAATGGATTATCAGCGAGGCGAACCTGCCAAGGCGCTCGTTTTACGGCTTCATCGGTTCTGATGAGGCGCAGCGCAACTGGATGATAAAAGCATGGGTGGAGAGCGTAAAGGACGGCATCCGGCAACTCAATGTCTTTCGGCTTTCAGAGAGCGCCAATGTTTGGGAAGCCACCGACCCATTTCAGGTCATGGGCTTTTATGCAAAAATGGAAGGTAGCACCCCTTTTAATGTGACCAAAACAGAAGCGGGAATTGCATTGAAAACCACTTCCGACCTGCTCTTCGGCACCGACCTGGACCAGCAACAGACGGCTGCACTGAATCTTCCAGCAAATATCGGCGGGGCTGCTTTCAGCGATGCCGATGGCAATTTCGTGTATGTACTTTGGGCAAAAACAGAGATCGACCTGACCGAAACCGCCAGCGCAACTTATTCATTTCCAACGGGTTTGGGCGTTGGCCAGTTGCAGCGGATGGCTTGGGACTTCTCGGAAACGGGTCAATCCTCAACCATTCCTTCCACCGCCATTGCCCTCACGGGAGCGCCTATTTTCCTTCGGGAAACGGCGACACTCACACCTCCCGTTGCCTTTTTTGAGGCCGACCAACGGGAGGTATGCGTCAACCATACCATTCAGTTTTTCAGTGAGGCCGCTGGGAATCCGACGCATTGGGAATGGGCTTTCGAGGGTGGCATACCTGCTGCTCATTTTGGCGAAACCCCACCCGATATCACCTATTACACCTCAGGCGTTTACGAAGTGAAACTCTTGGTGCGCAATGCGGCAGGCGAGCATTCGGCGACCTATTCCAACTATATCACGGTGCTGCCCGCCCCCGATGCCGAGTTTGTGACAATCGTTAATGGGGCTACGGTGCAGTTTGTCAACCAAAGCGCCGACCCGATGGGCTTGGGCGGTACGCAATTCGAATGGTGCTATGGCGACAATGTATGTCAGATGGCCGCCAATCCGAGCTATACCTATCCGCTGAACGGCGTTTACACCGTGACATTGACTGCCACAACTCCCTGTGGAACAGCAACTTACGAGCAAACCATCACCATTGGAGCAGCACCGACTGCGGTCCTTGGTTTCAACCACAACGGCGATTGCGCAGCGCCCATCGTGCAGTTTTTGGACAACAGCTATTCTAACCCAGAAAGCTGGCGGTGGTACTTCCCCGGCGGTTCGCCAGCGCAAAGCGACTTGCGCTACCCGACCGTCAATTTCCCTGCTTCGGGGATTTATGAAGTGACCTTTATTGTCGGTAACGGCTTTGGTTTGGACACGCTTGTTCGGGATATTTATATTGAAGGCAATTCGACAACAGCAGTTGACATAAGCCTTTGTGCAGGAGGCAGTTATGGTGGCGTACATGTCTTTTCTGATACGAGCTTCTCATTCGTGCATCCGACTTGGACGCTCGGTTGTGACAGCACCATCATTGCCCATGTGACGGTAACTGATTTGCTGGAAACGACCTACGAATTCAATGTTTGTGAAGGCAGCTTTTACAACGGCGTCCAGTTGTTCAGCGACACGGTCATCGTGGACACGGTGAGCCTGCCGCTCGGCTGCGACTCCATTTCGACCGTCGTTTTTAGAGTTTTCCCCCAAGAGGAAACACTGCTTTTCGACACCATTGCACCCGGTGAGTTTGTGGAAGTGGGCGGCTTAATTTTCAGCCAAGCCGGGCTTTACGAACTGCCGCTCCAGACTTGGCAGGGTTGCGATAGCATCGTGACATTGAACTTGGCGGTGTTAACGGGAACAAAGGCAGTCTTGTCTAAGCCCTTAAATATCAAGGCATTCCCAAACCCTTTTGCCCACCAGCTTTGGGTAGAGTTCGAACTGTACGAACCTGCCGAAGTGAGGCTCACCCTTTTCGATGCAATGGGGCGGCAGCTGCGCCAAATTGTTTCCCAAAGTAAAATGGGGGCAGGGCAGCACTGGATTGGTGTGGATGGCATAGGGCTGGCGACAGGGGTGTATTGGATAAGGATGAATCAAGCTGAAAACATTGCTTCTATCAAACTTATTAAAATTGAATAAAAACTACAGGAATGGTTAAACTATAGCCACTATTTAGATTACCTTGTTTGCCAATTGACATTTTCCCCTTCCGTCGGAACACCCTTCTCCCTACCGACACTTTAAAATTGGTCTCATCTATCCCGTACCATAAATGGTATAGATTGGCTTGCTATTTGCCTGTTCGATAGATAGTTAGCCAGACATCTACCGCCATCCGAAAAATGGATTGAAATAGAAAATTCAAGATGAGATGACGACACTTCTCGAACCTAAACGTCTGGCCATTGCTGTAACATGGGCATTGCTCTTGTTGACGGCTCCCGTATCTACCCAAAACACGAGTTGTCCCGGTGCACTCGGTCCCAATGTTTTCCCCGACGGCGACCTCGGTTCCGGGTCGGAGATGATATTGCCTTATGACCCGCAAATTGCACCGGGCTACTTCTATTTCCTTGACCCGCCACCCGTAGATGGTGCCTATTGCATCGCAAACAGTACGGTGGATTGGGACTGGTTTGCCGAGCTGTTTTGGCTCGAAATCGGCGACAACAGCGCTGACCCGAACGGCTATATGATGGTCGTAAACGCCGATTACACGCCCGGCATATTCTATGAGCGCACCGTGCCCGTTTGCCAAAACACACCTTACATCTTCTCCGCCGACATCATCAACCTCTTCCTGCCGGAATTCCCCGATGCCATCCTTCCCAACGTGGATTTCCTCATTGACGGCAACGTCGTTTTCTCCACAGGCGACATCCCGATGGATGAGCAGTGGCATACTTACGAGTTCCAGTTCACGCCACCTCCCAACGTCTCCCAGTTTACTTTTACGCTGCGCAACAACGCACCCGGCGGCTTCGGCAACGACCTCGCTTTGGACAATATCAGCCTGCGGTTTTGCGGGCCAAAAATCGGTTTGCCCGAGGTCATTTCGCTTTGCGATGGATCGTTGGTGCTTAACCCGATTTTCGAGGGAAGCCCTTGGCAGCAGGCTTTTTACCAATGGCAAACCAGCACGAACGGCGGCCAAAACTGGAGCAATATTCCCGGCGCTAATGGCCCTAACCTCAATCATCCCAACCCGCAGTTTGGGCAACTTTTTAGGCTATTGATGGCAGGCACACAGAGCAACCTCGGCGAACCATTTTGTCGAGCCGTATCCAACGTAACGGTAATAGAAGTGCCTGTTTATCAATCATTTATAAGCATGGCCACCTGTGCTGATGAGCCCGTGGAGGTAGGTGGCCAATGGTTTTCGGCTGCTGGCCAGCACTTCGTACAACTCTCTACGCCAGAGGGTTGCGACAGCCTTGTCACGCTGAATTTGACCGTGCTTCCTACTTCCACAGCTACTTCATCAGTCACGCTTTGTGCAGGTGAGGGCACCTGGTTCAATGGACAATACCTGACTACCGCCGGCGGCTATTCGCAGGCTTTTACAAATCAAGCGGGTTGCGACAGCATCATGACTTTGACCTTGGCAGTGCTTCCTTCGGTTGCTTCGCAATTGGCGTTGAGCATCTGCCCCGGTACCAGCTATGCATTTGGGAATCAGCAGCTTACGCAGCCCGGCACCTATCAGCAAATTTTGCAGACGGCCAGTGGATGCGACAGCACCGTGACCGTGACCTTGAGCGTTCTGCCTTCAGTTGCTTCGCAATTGGCGTTGAGCATCTGCCCGGGTACCAGCTATGCATTTGGCAACCAGCAGCTTACGCAGTCCGGTACCTATCAGCAAATTTTGCAGACGGCTAATGGTTGCGACAGCACCGTAACCCTAACACTGAGCGTTTTGCCTTCCGTTGCTTCGCAATTGGTGGCCAGCATGTGTCCCGGCAGCAGCTATGTCTTTGGCAACCAACAGCTTACGCAGCCCGGCACCTATCAGCAGACTTTGCAAACGGCCAGCGGTTGCGACAGCACCGTGACCTTGACCTTGAGCGTTTTGCCTACTGTTGCTTCGCAAATAAGCGCCAGCATCTGCTCTGGTAGCAGCTATGCCTTTGGCAATCAGCAGATTGCGCAGGCCGGCACCTACCAGCAAATTTTGCAAACGGCTAATGGTTGCGACAGCACCGTGACCTTGACGTTGAGCGTTTTGCCTACTGTTGCTTCGCAAATAAGCGCCAGCATCTGTTCCGGTAGCAGCTATGCCTTTGGGAATCAGCAGCTTGCGCAGTCCGGCACCTACCAGCAAATTTTGCAAACGGCTAATGGTTGCGACAGCATCGTGACTTTGACCTTGGCGGTGTTGCCTGTGATTGTCAAAAACTTGGCTGCAAAGATTTGCGCAGGCGAAACATATATTTTTCATAATCAACAACTTACAGTTGCGGGCAACTATCAGCAATGGCTCCAAACTACAGCTGGCTGCGATAGCTTGGTGAGCTTGGATTTGGTAGTTTCACCAGTTCCGCACACCAGTTTTTCATCTGTTATATGCGAGGGGGAGCAGGTCACCTTCGGCAATTTGACATTGGGGGCAGCTGGCAGCTATGAGCAAATTTTCCAAACCGAGCAGGGCTGTGATAGTGTGGTTACCCTGCAATTGGAAGTGTTACCATCTCTTTCCTCTCAACTCTCGATGACTATTTGTGAAGGGGCTTTCTACAAAGGTGTTTCCTATCAAAACGACACCCTTTTAGAGGAAACATTGGCCTCAATGGTATCGGGTTGCGACAGCATCGTTTGGACACAGCTCACGGTTTTGCCAAATGCCCAAACCACGATATTGGCCAACCGCTGTTGGGGCGAAGCCTTTGAGGGCATTCGGGTTTTCAGCGATACATTGTTGGTTTTTAATGGCCAGACTTGGCTTGGTTGCGACAGCATCACGATTTGCACGATATCTGTTCACGACCGTTTGTTGCCGCAAATTCAAGCCCCGACTATATTTTGCTCGGGTGAAATAGCGCATCTTCAAGTTGGAAATTATGTTGGCTATCAATGGTCAACAGGCAGTACCCAAGCCCAAATAGCGGTAAATCATGGTGGCCTTTATGAGGTGACGGTGACGGATGCAAATGGATGCACAGCAAGCGCCAGCCATTTATTGGAGCTTTCCGCTATGCAGGTACAAGTGCGCACGGTTCAGCCATTGTGCGCTGGAGAAGGAAACGGCGAATTGAGCCTCGATGTGGCAGGTGGGAGTGCGCCCTATCTTACTTCGCTCAATGGCGGCGTTTTTCAAGAAAAAGTGAATTTCATGGGTTTGAAAGCCGGAAGCCACAATGTCAAGCTGCGGGACCATGCTGCCTGCGAAATTGAGCGCATCGTTTACCTGCCTGACCCGCCGAGCTTTGAAATGCAAGTGCTACAGGATACCATCTTGTTGCTTGGAGAAACCTTTGATTTGGAAGCATTTTCCACGCTCCAAATTGAATCATATCAATGGTCGCCCAGTCTGGGGTTGAGTTGCAATGACTGCCCTTCGCCCACTGCTTTTCCGATGTCAACAACCCAGTACCACTTGTTTGCTATGACGGAAAACGGCTGCACAGCAGAAGGTGCAGTCACTTTGGTAGTCCGCAAGGAAGACGATGTTTATGTGCCGAATGCCTTCTCCCCCAATGGCGAAGGCACCAACGATTTCTTCACGGTTTACCCCGGTCGCAGTGTACTGAAAATCAAGCAGTTGCAGGTTTTCGACCGATGGGGCGAGGCGGTGTTCGGGGTATGGGATGCGCCGCCATTTCACCCTGCTACGCACTGGCACGGCAAGTTTAGGGACATGCCCTGTCAGGTCGGAGTCTATGTTTGGCTGCTCGAAATCGAGTACATTGACGGCAGGGTGGAGCTGTTGAAGGGAGACTTGGTGCTGATGAGATAAAAAAAGGCCCGCTGCACTGCAAAGCACAACGGGCCATCCTTTTGGATACAGTATCTCTTATTGCAATTTAATAACGGGGTCGAGCATATACTTGCCGCCGCCGTTCAATTTCACCGACTCGGCTGCGTCAAAATCCAGTACAAAACTGTTCAGTGTGGTGCCAAGCTGTTTATTGATTTTCACCTTTAAGCCACTAGATTGGGCGCTCGGCGTCTGAAGTTCATAGATTACACTGTCCACCATTACGGTGTTTTCCGTTCCGAGGATGAGGCGCACTTCCTTCAAAGTATCAAACGGTAGAAAACCGGTTGCGATGGTCGTGTCTATGTCCTGGAACAACAACAGGTCATAAATGCCAGCCAAGGTAGTCAGCGTGACCCATTCAGTAGTGTCATTCGACAGTTTTACCTGTATTTCTTTGAGGTCAATGTTCACCTGTTGGCAATCGCAAGGGTCGTCGGTCAGGCGGATTTCGATTTTGGCCTTTGAAGAAGATGAGTCGTCATCTTTGCAGGCGGTAAAGCCAATTGATGCGAGCAGCAACAACATTGCAATGCTTTTCAGATTCATGGAATAATTGATTTTGATGATGATGAAAAAGTGGCGGGTAAGGCGTTCAAACCTTAATATGTGTTCAAAGGGGCGATTGTTCATGTTGGAAAACTTTACCAATGCTGTATGTGTCCTCCCGGTATTGAAATTGACAACACCACCCAAGGGTATACTTTCAGCATGGAGGATATTCGGCTTTCGCCGATTCGTTGAAAAACTTACTCAATTTCCTAATTTTCAATTTCCAATTTCACCTTTTCCACCACCCCGTCACCTCCGTCTCCGGCACATGCAGCCGCTCTTTTTCTTTTAGGTAAACATGCATCGCCAAGGCAGCAGCCACGGCGTCTTCCTCCGCTTCGCCTGCCGTCAGGGCTTCCTTGGTGAAGTAGTTTTTCACAAAATGCGTATCGAATTTGCCGGAAAGGAAAGCCTCATGCTCCAGCACAAATCGCCCAAAGGGTAGGGTAGTGGCCACGCCCTCAATCTCGTAATCAGCAATGGCCCGCAGCAGCCGGGCGATTGCCTCCGTGCGGTCTTTGCCGAAGGCAACAAGCTTCGCAATCATGGGGTCGTAATAGATGGGGATGTCCATACCTTCCTCGAACCCATCGTCCACTCGGATGCCTTCGCCTGTGGGGCGGCGGTAGGTGCTGAGGTTGCCAATGCTCGGCAGGAACTCGTTCAGCGGGTCTTCGGCATAGACCCGCAGCTCCACGGCATGGCCTTTTATGCTCAAATCTGCTTGCGAAAACGCTAGTTTTTCGCCCCTCGCCACCCTTATTTGTTGCTCGACAAGGTCAACGCCCGAAATCAGCTCCGAAACGGGATGCTCCACTTGCAGACGGGTGTTCATTTCCAAAAAGTAGTAGTTCAGCTGCTCGTCCACGAGGAATTCGACCGTGCCAGCACCCGTGTAATCGCATGCTTGGGCCACTTTCACGGCGTCGGCCCCCATTGCCATACGGATTTCAGGGCTGAGGATGGCGCTCGGAGCTTCCTCCACCACCTTCTGATGCCGCCGCTGCACGCTGCACTCCCGCTCGAAGAGGTGGACGGTGTTGCCGTGCATATCCGCCAGCACTTGTATCTCGATGTGCCGGGGTGAGCCAACATATTTTTCGATGAAAACCGACCCATCTCCAAAGGCACTCATGGCCTCGCTGATGGCCCGCTCCATTTGGCTGGCCAGTTCTGCTTCATTTTCCACAATGCGCATCCCCTTGCCGCCGCCGCCCGCCGATGCTTTTACCAGCAACGGGTAGCCCACTTTGCGGCCTACTTCTATTGCTTCCGCAACATCGCCCACAGCGCCTTCCGTGCCAGGCACCATCGGGATGTTGAATTTTTTGACAGCTTCTTTCGCCGCCAATTTTGACCCCATCACCTCAATAGAATATGGCGATGGGCCAATAAATATGATGCCTGCATCGGTCACGGCCTGAGCAAATACTGCATTTTCGCTCAAAAAACCATAGCCGGGGTGTATGCCGTCCACGCCGAGCGAAAGGGCCGCTTCAATGATTTTTTGCCCCAATAAATAGGATTGGTTGCTGGGCGGTGGGCCGATGCAAACGGCTTCGTCCGCAAACAAGACGTGCGGCGAGCGGCGGTCGGCCTCTGAGTAGATGGCGACGGTCTTGATGCCCATTCGTCGAGCGGTGCGCATGACCCGCAAAGCAATTTCGCCCCGGTTGGCGATGAGGATTTTTTTCATAATTGTAGCCACCAGATTTATTTGGTAGGCTTGTTTGGTAAATATGCGGCTTCCAAAATAATTGGGCGGCCACAAGGCGGGCAAAACTACTGCTTTTGCCAATTCCCTTGCTTATGGCTTTGTGATTGCTCCGCAAATAACAGGCACAATCTTCGCCTTGTATTAACTGTTGCGCAGTAAAAAAATTAGGTTTGTGCCAAACCTGCCCCCTTTTTAGGCACAAGCTTTTAGCAGATAATTCGTTCATATTCTTGGTTTTGGCTATTTTTGCCGCCAATCAAGACTGATTCAAGCCTTGGCAATCCTGGTATTCAAGCATGCCGTTCAAATCACTCATCTGGCCAACAGGGCTGGCACTACTGCTGATAGCCCTTTCCTGCCAGCGCTCCAATCGGGGTGCGGGCGGAACGACCCCCCCTTTCAGTGGTGCTGATACGGCGCAGGTGGACATGGTGTTGGCTGGCATGAGCATGGAGGAAAAAATTGGGCAACTCATCGTTTGGGACGCTCCAATGCAAGATTCTTTGAGCCGGGTCGAGGTTTTTCAGAAAACGGATGCTGGCTTGGTAGGCGGTTTGTTGCTGCGCAATATGTCAGTCGCCGATTTCATCTATGCTGCCGACAGCCTAAAAAGAAGTGCTGACCTGCCAGTCTTCCTCGCCACCGACCAAAAAGTTTCGTTGCACAACCAGTTTTGGGGCTTGCAGGATTTCCCAACACCTGTTTCCATTTCCGCCATTGATTCGGTGGAGCTACATGCGTTTTTGGAGCAAACCTACCTTCGGCAATGCCAGGCGCTCGGTATCAACCTCGCCTTGAACCCTACCTTCAAGAAGTCTGACAATGCTTCGCAATCCTTTGATTTTCAAGTTTTTGAGGAAAACGACAGTGCGCTTGCGTGGCGGTCTGGCCGCATGTTTCAGTTACTGAACGACAGCCGAATTTTAGCCGTAGGCGATGCTTTCCAACAGTTCAAGTTCATCGGAAACGACTCGATAAGGAACGTCGAATTGGGAAATCTTTTAACATTTACTACTATCGGGCTGCCAGGCCTTATGGTCGCCGACCAAGCGTTTAGAACAGATACTCTGGCCCAATTACCTCCCAATTACCCCAAAACCTACCTGAACCGCTACCTGAAATTCAAGGGCCTGATGACCGTCAGCCTGCAAGAAGGAGAATCGCCTGAGCAAAAACTGCTGGCCGGGGCCGACCTGCTGCTCACTGCTGATGCCGCCGAGGTGTTCCGAACGGTAGAGCGGTTGATTGACTTGGGCAAATTGACCGAGCCGGATTTGAACCAGCGGGTGCGGAGGGTGCTATTGGCAAAATCATGGGTCAATGGCGGCAAGCTACCGGTCAAGTTCTCCATCTTGCCGCACGACAGCACGACCAACAAGCCGGTCAAGTTCGTCTCTATTTCAGAAAAAAAGCAGCCGAGCGTGGTTCCGATTATTCGCCCAAAGCCTTCTAACTTGGATCAAAAAGTGGACAAAACGGTCTGCTATTTTGAAGACCCTCGGTGGGACTACTATATCGAGCGACTGTTTGAAAACTCGGTGGTCTTGGCTCGTGACGAGTTCGATATTTTGCCGCTAAAGGAGTTGTACGAAACTGATTATCAAGTATTTAGCTACTCGGAACGCAATTTCAAGGATTTTGAGTTATTGTTTTCGAAATACGCCAATTTTCAACGGGTTGAACATCAGGTGCCAGTTTCGGGCGAGTTGCAGCCGCTTGTTTTTGAAAAAGCAAAGCAAAGGCCAGCAGCTATTATCCTTTTGGACAGCATTGACCTTCAGCCTGGTTTTCACAAGCTCTTCA
The DNA here is from genome assembly GCA_031426435.1 of Saprospiraceae bacterium. Taxonomy (GTDB): domain Bacteria; phylum Bacteroidota; class Bacteroidia; order Chitinophagales; family Saprospiraceae; genus UBA6168. The sequence continues at coordinate 20,256 of JANPLH010000365.1, forward strand.
TCGAAAGCGTCAATGGGACTGCGACGCAAGCCGAGGTGGTGGTACTGAATTTTGGCAATCCCAAAAACCTGCACTACTTCGACAAATCGGTAGCGTGTGTGCAGGTTTTTGAGAAGAACAAGTTCACAGAGGCTTATGCGGCGCAGTTGCTGTTTGGTGGGGTGGCAGCATCGGGCAGGCTCCCAGTCAATGTTGACGAAAACCTTCGCTATGGCACCACGGTTGGCCGAAAGCCCGTGCGGCTGAGTTTTGCACAATCTCCCGATGTGGGCATCGCTTCGGAGCGGTTGGTGAGCATCAACGCCATTGCTGAAACGGCGATAGACAATGGCGTTTTTCCTGGGTGCCAAATTGCGGTAGCAAAAGATGGCCATGTGATTTTCTCCAAAAGCTTTGGCAATTTCACCTATAGCAAGACTGCAAAACCTGTTCATGACAACGACCTCTATGACATTGCTTCCGTCACAAAAGTGGCGGGAACGACGCTGGCTGCCATGAAATTGGTGGAGCAAAAACGGCTTGATATTCAGGGCAAGGTAGCAGATTATTTAGCAGTTCCGATGGGTTCTGCTGTTGGGAACATTAGGATTAAGGAACTGCTGCTGCACCAGTCTGGCTTGCAAGCGCAAATGCCTTTGTCCAAGTTTTTTTCAGGTAAAAACGTGCCTGCCAAGGGCTGCAACGATTATTTCTGCCGCAAGCGAAAAGGTGCTTATAGCGTGAAGGTGGCCGATGGCCTTTACTTCCGCAGCTCCTTTCAGGACACGGTGGCAAAGCGGGTTTTCAACCTCCCTGTCAGTCCTTCTCCTCGCTTCAGGTACAGCGATGTGAACTTTTATTTGGTGAAAAAAGTGATTGAATCCATCACCAAAATGCCGCTCGACCAGTATGTACTAGAGCAAATTTATCAGCCATTGGGCTTGCGCAATGTGATGTACAAGCCGCTCGAAAAGCTTCCCAAGCAGCGCATTGTGCCCACTGAACAGGACAATGTCTGGCGGAAAACCTTGGTGCAAGGCTATGTGCACGACCCCAGCGTGGCCCTAATGGGAGGGATAGGGGGCAGTGCTGGTATTTTCAGCAATGCCGAGGATTTGGCCGTCATTTTCCAGATGTTGCTCGAAAGCGGTTTATATGGCGGCAGGCAGTTTTTTGAAAAAAATACGGTGGACGATTTCGTCACCAACAAATACACCAACCACCGGGGCCTTGGCTTCGACAAACCGACCAAGCGCCGATACCCGACCTATTCGCCCCATGCCTCGCCAAAATCTTTTGGCCACACGGGCTTCACGGGCACTTGCGTCTGGGTTGACCCCGAGCAGCGGCTGGTCTATGTGTTCCTTTCCAATCGGGTGAACCCAAGCTCCCGCAACGGCAAAATCTTCACCGAAGGCATCCGTAGCCGTATCCATGAGGTGGTTTATAGTGCGTTCGGCACTTTCGACAGCAGCTTGCCAGAGCTGGACATTGAGGAGGAAACGATAGAAGTAGAGGAGGGTGCAGGGGGCTGATGCAGCCTATTTATGCTCCCAATCATACCCATCCAAGCCTTTCAAACTTTCCTTCAATAAGTCAATACAACCCCTTATATCTTCTTTGTGCGCCATTTCAATGACGGAATGGATATGGCGGGTGGGTATGGAAATGGCCCCAGCGATGGCCCCATGCTTGCCGGAACGCTGCAAGCCGACCGTGTCAGTAGCGCCGCCCGTTAGGATTTCGGGCTGCCATTTTATGTTGTTTTGCTTCGCAACTTCCTTGAGGTAGCTCACCATCCGATAATCGCAAATGGAGCCGCTGTCCATGATTTTAATGGCGGCACCCTTGCCAAGTTGCGTTACCATCTCGTAAGGCAAGGCACCCGGTACGTCGTAGGCAATGGTGGTGTCCACGGCGATGCCAAAGTCGGGGTCAATGCGGTGCGCTGACGAAATTGCACCCCGTATGCCTACCTCTTCTTGCACGGTGAAAACGGCGTAGAGGTTGTACGGCAACTCCACATCCTGCAACTCACGCAACGCCTCCATGAGAATGTAAACCGAAACCCGGTTGTCAATGCTTTTGCTGTTTACACACTCGCCCATTTCGATTAGTTCCCGCTCACGGGTCACGGGGTCGCCAATGGCCACCAGCTTTTCAACTTCCGCTTTTTTCATGCCAAGGTCAATGAAATAGTCATGGATTTGCGGGGCTTTGTTGCGCTCTTCGGCCTTCATGATATGGATGGGTTTGCTGCCCATCACCCCGATTAGGTCTTTTCGGCCATGCACAATGACCCGCTGCGCTGTCAGCGTTTTCGGGTCGAAGCCGCCGAGGGTATGGATACGAAGGAAGCCATCGTCGTCAATATGGGTGACCATGAAGCTGATTTCGTCGAGGTGGGCTGCCACCATCACCTTTTTGGGCGAGCGGCCTTTTTTCAGGGCAATGATGCTGCCCATAGAGTCCACTTGGATTTCGTCCACATAAGGCTTGATTTCCTCCTGGACGAATTGGCGGATGCGCTGCTCAAAGCCCGGTGCTCCGGGGATTTCGCAGGTTTTTTTCAACAAAGAAACGTTTATCATCGAAACAGGCTTTTGAACAGGCATTCGTGTGCTGCCCTATTGCTTTTACTAAATTATTTGAAAATTGTTTTTGGTGGGGCAAATGTAGGAGAATATGGATTTCATGGCTAAATGAAATCTAAAACTGGATAAAAACAGCCAATGAACGACAAGTTTAATGGGCAAATACATGACAAAACTCTTTACATAGTTGCATACACACGATTGATATTCAAAATTTATCTAAAATTGGCATTAGTTTGTCCTTGAAACATAAGCTTCTGAAGTTCGTGAAATTAAAGTGATAATGGTCTATTGACCACTTATCCTCTAAACCATCTTTCAATCTCGAAGCGAACCTAATCCGAAATCAAAAATGCCTTTTCCCTTTCACCACCAACTCGACGCAATGGACTGCGGGGCAGCTGGCCTTCGCATGGTGGCCGAGTTTTATGGGCGGCGCTACTCGTTGCAGCAGCTGCGGCAGCGCACTTACATAGATAGGGAGGGCGTCTCGGCAAGGGGTATCGTGATAGCAGCAGAGGGCATCGGCTTGCGGGCATTGCCAATCAAGGTTTCCTTTCAAGGCGTTGACAATCAAGGAGATGGATTGAAGGATGCGCCCATGCCCTGCATTGCCCATTGGCAGCAAAAGCATTTTGTCGTCGTCTATCAAATTACCAAAAAATGGGTTTGGGTAGCCGACCCGGCGAGGGGTAAAGTCAAGTTCAGCCATGCTGAATTCCAGCGGAACTGGTGCAGCGACGGCCAAAAAGGCATTGCTATCCTCCTCGAACCGACACCTGATTTTTATACCCAAGAAGGCGACAAGGTCAACCGAAAAGGCTTTGGATTCTTGCTCAACTACCTGCGCCCCTACCGCCGCCTCACCACGCAACTGCTTGTGGGGTTGCTGGTGGCCAGCCTTATCCAGTTTCTGTTTCCGTTCCTCACACAGGCCGTTGTGGATGTTGGCATTGAAAACCAAGACCTGGGTTTTGTCTGGCTCATCCTTTTTGCGCAGCTTATGCTTTTTGCTGGACAAACCACCGTGCGTTTCCTGCAAAACTGGATACTGCTCCATATCGGCACCCGGGTCAATATCTCGCTCGTCAGCGACTTTTTGGTTCGGCTCATGGCACAGCCCATCAGCTTCTTCGATGCAAAGATGACAGGAGACCTCTTGCAGCGCATTGGCGACCATCGGCGCATTGAAGAGTTCATGACCGTTAGCACCTTGAACATTCTTTTTTCAGCTTTTAACCTCGTGATTTTCGGCGGGGTGCTGGCCGTTTATAACCTCAAAATTTTCGGTATCTTCCTGATTGCCAGCTTGTTGTATGTGGCTTGGATTTTCCTGTTTTTGAAAAAAAGAGCTGATGCCGACCTCATGAAATTCCGGGCATTGAGCGACAACCAAGGAGCCATTATCGAACTCATACAGGGGATGCAGGAAATCAAATTGCAGAACAGCGAACACAAGCGCCGCTACGGATGGGTGCATATTCAGGCGAGATTGTTCCGGGCAAACGTGCGGTCGCTTTCCGTCACACAATGGCAGGACGCCGGGGCACAGTTCATTGCCCAAATCAAGGATATTTTCATCATCGCCATTGCTGCATCAGCGGTCATAGAAGGCAGCATGACCCTTGGCATGATGCTCGCCACCATGTTCATCCTCGGCCAGTTGAATGTGCCATTGCAGCAAATCATCACCTTCGTCCGGTCGGCGCAGGACGCAAAAATGAGCCTTGAACGCCTCGCTGAAATACACGGAGAACCTGATAAACCCATTGAAAATAGCAGTGTTGGTATGGTTTCGCCCCTTGGGCAAATTGGGTCAATGCGCACCGCTAATTCCCTGCCCTTGACCCTCGAAAACCTCAGTTTCCGCTATAACCCGCTTTCAGATTTTGTTTTGAAAAATATCAACCTGACCATTCCGGCAGGCAAGGTGACGGCCATTGTGGGCACCAGCGGCAGCGGCAAAACGACCCTTGTCAAATTGCTCCTTGGCTTTTATGAACCCAGCAATGGGACACTCAAGGCTGGGCAGTCGTTTTTGAAAAACATACCTCCAGATGTGTGGCGGGCGAGTTGCGGGGCGGTCATGCAGGATGGCTTCGTTTTCTCCGACAGCATCGCTTCCAATATTGCTGAGAGCGAGGCCGATTGGCAGGCCATTGACCACGAAAAACTACTAAAAGCCGTGCAAGTAGCTCATATCCAGGAGTTTATCGAAAATATGCCATTGGGTTACAATACTATTGTCGGTGCAAAAGGCAACGGCCTGAGCCAAGGGCAACGACAGCGCTTGCTCATTGCCAGAGCGGTTTACAAGGAGCCGGAATACCTGTTTTTTGACGAAGCCACCAACGCCCTCGATGCCCATACCGAGAAAATCATTACGGAAAACCTCACTCAGTTTTTCCAGGGGAAAACGGTCGTCGTCGTCGCTCACCGCCTCAGCACGGTGAAAAACGCTGACCAAATTGTGGTGCTGGAGCGTGGCGAAATTGTGGAGGTTGGCACCCATGAGGAACTGTCAAAAAAGAGAGGTGCTTACTACCAATTGGTTAAGGAGCAACTGGAACTTGGAGCGTGATTCATCAATCATCATTTAAAGAAAATGCCAGACCCATCCAACATCAAACTCAATGAGCGCTATGACATCGAAGCGCTCATCGGCAGCCCGCCCGGTTGGGCGATGCGATGGGGTTTGACGGCCATGCTGGCGGTGTTGGCCATGCTGTTGGGCATCGCACATTTCGTTCGGTATCCCGATGTGGTGGAGGCAAGGGCAATGCTCACTACTCAGCACCCGCCCATTCGTTTGGCGGCAAAGGCGAGTGGCAAAATTGCGCAGCTAAAAGTGGCCAATGGCCAAGCGGTGCAATCGGGCGACCTGCTGGCCGTGCTCGAAAACCCTGCCCGATTGCAAGACGTTGCTTTGTTGGATTCGGTTTTACAACAACTGATGCTGGAAGAAACGGCCGCCTATCTCGAACTTCGTTTGCCCTCGGTGATGCAACTCGGCCCATTGCAGAGCAGCTTCGCAAACTTCTCACAGCGACATAAAGACCTTCGCTATTTCCTCGCCCAAGACATCAACTTCTTGAAAATCACCAATTTGCAAAAGCAAATAGAGGATGTGCTGGTGCTGAACAAATCGCTTTTCCGACAAGAACGAATCCTGAAAGAGGAGGTGGATTTGACTTTGAAAAATGTGGAACGGGACAGCCAACTGCTCACAACAAATGCCATCAGCAAATTGGAATTTGAGAAAAGTCAATCGTTCTGGCTGACCAAGCGCCGGGAGTTGGAGGCGCTGCGCGCTGGCACTTCTCATAACAACCTGCGGGTTCGGGAAATGCAAGCGCAAATCCTTGATTTACAGCAAGTTCAGTCCGATGGAAAGTCGCAGAAGCTGCTGGATTTCCGCTCGGAAGTAGAGCGGTTGGTCGGCGAAATCACTATTTGGAAACAGACGTACCTGATGATAGCTCCTGTGAGCGGCGAAGTGGCATTGACCAAGACTTGGAGCGAACAGCAACAGGTTGAGGCTGGCACGGAAGTGTTGACCATCGTGCCAATAGACGGCTCTGGCGAAATCATCGCCAAGGCAACATTGCAAGGCAGCCGCTCCGGCAAAGTGAGGGAGAAAATGCCCGTCAATATTCGCTTGGATGGCTACCCCTACCAAGAATTCGGCGTGTTGAACGGCACCGTGCAGCGGATAGCATCTGTACCTGGAGAGCAAGGCTACGAGGTAGATATTTCCGTGCCAGCGTACCTTAAAAGCAGCTATGGCAAGCTCATTCCTTTTCGTCAGGAGATGCAGGGAACGGCAAGGATTGTCACCGAAAAACGCAGCCTTTTGCAGCGGATTTTAGATAGGATATTGGCGGCTTTCGTTGGGGATTGATTTATCTTGCTGCTTTCCACCATTTTCGTGGAAAAATAAACCGTCTTCATCGAATCCTTGTTTTGATATTTCATTGGGTTAGCCAACTTAGCGCCTCTTGAGAAACGGATTGTAGAAACTGCGGCCCAGCTGCAATCACATCCGAAAACAAAGTTTCACGGTACTAAATCCGAAACCCACATGCGAGTCATTCTACGTGTTTTTGCGGAAAGCGCCCTTCAAGCTTGGGGCCAGCTCACGGGCAACAAGCTCCGCAGTTTCCTTTCGTTGCTGGGCATCACCATCGGTATTTTTTGCATCATTGCCATTCAAGCAGCGGTGAACTCCATGCAGGACAACGTCATGGGCAGCCTCGATAAACTCGGCGATGACGTGGTCTATGTCTCCAAGCAATCCTGGACAGAAGACCCGCATTCCAACTACTGGAAATACGAGCGCCGCCCCGACCCCAGCTACGATGACCTTTTGGCTGTGAAGGAAAAAGTGGGAAGTGCCGCCGCCGCCGACCTGCACCTTTTCATTGGTCTAAAAACCTTGAAGTACCGCTCCAATTCGGTGGAAAGGGTTTTTTGCGTAGCAACGACCTACGACATGGACGAGATTTTCAAACCCGAATACTACAAAGGCCGCTATTATACAGCCACCGAATACCATTACGGTATGAACAAGGCATTGATTGGGTACAAAGTGGCCGAGGCGCTCTTCAGTGGTGTGGATCCGATTGGCAAAAAGATTACGATGGGGGGAAGGGACTTGGAGGTCATTGGTGTTTTCAAAAAATCAGGCAAAGACCTCATCAACATTATGGACTTCGACAATGCCGTAATGATTGGGTACGAGTTGGCCAAAAAAATAGCTAACGTGAAAGCCGAGAACCTTTGGGGTTCTTCCCTGCAAGTGAAGGCAAGGGAAGGCGTTTCCGTGGATAAAATAAAAGACGATTTAACGGGTGTGCTGCGTACCGAACGCCACCTCAAGCCAAGGGAAGAAGATAATTTCTCACTGAATACCATGTCCATACTCGCCAAATTGCTCGGCAACGTATTCGGGGTGCTCAACCTCGTGGGCATTGTCATCGGCAGTTTTGCCATTTTGGTGGGCATGGTTAGTGTCGCCAACATCATGTTCGTCTCGGTAAAAGAACGCACAAACATTATCGGCATTAAAAAGGCACTCGGCGCAAAAAGGGGCGTCATCCTCCTGGAATTCCTCGTGGAAGCTGTGCTGCTTTGTATCGTTGGCGGTATTTTAGGCTTGGTGTTGGTGTATGTTCTTCTAACCGCTTTAGAGGCCAGCATGCCGTTTCCCATCTACCTCGACCTTGGCAATGTTGGCTCTGGTATGTTGATTTCCATCATCGTAGGCGTACTTGCAGGGGTGATACCTGCCATGCAGGCAGCTAAGATGGACCCTGTGGTAGCCATCCGGCAAGGTGCGTGATTGGGCAGTTCATCAGTTGGCAGTCGAATAATGCAAATTTGCCCCTGACTGCAATTGGGCAAGCAGTTCTGCAACTTTCAAATGAATTATCCTTTTTAAGGAAACTGGATGAAATGTCAAGTTAGCAGAGACTGACTGCAAACTGCCCACTGACGAACTGCCAACTTTTTCTACCTTTGCCCCGCTACGGTGATTTTCGGCCCTGCCGACAATCTGAAAAGGGAATCCGGTGAAAATCCGGAACAGTCCCCGCTGCTGTAAGCTCCATTGAAATTTCTTGACAATCTGCCACTGAAAATGGCGGAAATTAGAGATTGAGAAATTGGAAATTTGGCGCTGCCACAATTTCCCATTTCCAAATTTCCATTTTCCTCACTTCGGGAAGGCGTCAAGAACGGAGCAAGTCAGAAGACCTGCCATAGCGTATTTCTCATTCGGGCTTTCGGAGGAAAAGCCAGGGAAGAAACGCTGCAAACCGTAGCCAACGGCTTGATTATCATGGCTTAAATCGCCTAACCGTTTCCGACCTGCTATCCTTTTTGCCTACCATTGGCAGGTTGTTTTGGCAAAATCCACTTTTACATTGGTGCTTTTTTGGTTGCTGGCGCAAACGCCGGTGAATGCTCAGAGCGACAGCCTCGTGCAACTTCCGACGGTGGAAATCCATGCTACCTCACTGCGCAATGACCAACCCGGTGGCATCACAGAGACCTGGAGCACGGCCAATATTGCCGAAGGCAGCAGCCAGAGCGTCGCCGATTTTTTGCGGAGCAAAACGGGCATCTACCTAAAAACCTACGGCGCAGGCAGCCTTACCACCACTTCCATCCGGGGGGCAAGTGCAGGGCAGACGGCCGTACTTTGGAATGGTTTCCAAATCCAAAGCCCCATGTTAGGACTACTCGATTGGTCGTTGCTGCCCACCCATTTTGCCGATGAAATCACCCTACAGCACGGCGGCAACAGTGCCGTTTGGGGCAGTGGTGCAATGGGCGGCGCCGTGCTTTTGGACAACAAACCTGACTTCGGTACCCAGCAATCACTGCGGTTTTCCGCTGGACACGGCAGCTTCGGTTGGTGGAGCGGGCAGTTGTCGGCCAAGTTCGCCAACCAGCATTGGGCCAGTTCGACCCAAATTTTTAGGCAGCAAGCTGAGAACGATTTCTTATTTAGGCCGGCACCCAACCTTGTCAACAAGCGCCAGACCAATGCCGCCATTCAACAAAACGGACTGATGCAAGAGGTCTATTGGCGGCCAAACTGCAAGCACCAGCTCGGCTGGCAGACCTGGCTTCAATCGGCCTACCGGGAAATACCGCCCACCACCACGCAGAACCGCAGCGAAGCAAACCAAAAAGATGGGGCCATCCGCTCGGCGTTGCATTGGCGCTTCGCAATGGGCAGCCAGCTTCTTCAAGTGCGCAGTGCGTTCTTTCGGGAGACCATCCGCTATCTTGACCCGCTTGCTGGAATTAACACACCCAGTCACTTCTGGACGAGCATTACGGAAGCCGATTGGCAGCAATCCCTTTCATCGAAAATTAAGCTGCAAATCGCTGGCAATCAAACATATACAAAGGCTTTTATCAAGAACTATGAAGCGCCAGCCGAGCGTCGGCAAACTGCGTTTTTTGCCTCCCTGCGCTTTGCTGACGAGCATTGGAGCGCCCAGCTGGACGGCCGGCAAGAGTGGATGAATGGGCGGGCGGTTCCATTCATGCCTTCATTGGGATTGGAGCGGAGCCTTGGCAAACGCATTCACGTCGGAGCGAAAATGGGCCGCAACTACCGACTTCCCACCCTCAACGACCTGTTCTGGGCACCCGGCGGCAACCCCGAAATGCAGCCGGAATCGGGTTGGGCGGAGGAACTTAATGCCCGTTTTACCCTCCAAAAAGGCAAATCAACACTACAGTTTTCTACTGCCTTTTTTAACCGAAACATCAAAAACTGGATTCAATGGCTCCCAACGGAGGGCAAGCCATTTTGGTCTGCCTCCAACATCAAGGCTGTATGGAGCCGAGGCATTGAAAGTCGTATTCACTGGGCTTGGGCTTCTGACAGTTGGCGCTTGGCACTGGATGCTGGCCATGATTTGGTTCATTCCACCAGCCAAGCAGCAGTGGCGTTGCCAAAGATTGAGGCAGGGCAGCAGTGGTTCTATGTTCCTGAAAGTCAAGGCTTTGTGAACGGTCAAGTCCAATTCAAAGGGCTTGGGTTGCAGTATCGGTACCAGTTAACAGGTTCGGTCGTTACGGAATTTGGCCGCTTGGCAGGCTATCAAGTTGGCACTGCTGTTTTAGATTACAAAGGCAAAATTTTGGGAAATGCTTCCCGGATTTACCTGCAAATAGATAACTGTTGGAACCTCCATTATCGGGTCATTGAGCGTAGGCCGATGCCGGGGAGGGCTTGGCAGTTCGGGATGTCTGTTTTATTCGTAAACAATTGATTATCAAATTCATATAAAAAAAATGAAGTCACTCAAAACTTTCCTTTTCCTCTTTGCCACGAACATCATCATGGCACAAACAACCTCAGATTTTGAAAATTTCAACCTCCCAGTGGGCAGTTTCGATAACGATGCAGGTGGCACCAGCTTTTTCGGCAGTGGCAATGTCCTTTTGCCCAACGAGTATGTGGATGACCCCAACTTCCCATACTGGAACGGCTGGTCAATTTCCACAATGACCGACGTGGCCTCCCCCGGTTTTGGCAACCAGTACAGTTGCATTGCTGGCGAAGGGGCGGAAGGTTCCGATACTTATGCCTTGGGCTATGTTTTTGGCAGTTTGGCCATGCACCTGACTGGCGATGCATTGGGTGGGGTAGTGCAGGGCATCTACTTGAACAATAGTACATACACCTATTTGAGCATGTTGGAGGGCGATTTGTTTGCCAAGAAATTTGGTGGCGAGAGTGGCAATGACCCCGATTTTTTCAAACTTAACATCCGTAAAAGGCTGAACGGCGTCACGGGTGCGGATAGCATCGAGTTTTACCTCGCTGACTACCGCTTTGCGGACAATAGCCAAGACTATATCGTGAATGAATGGACTTACCTCGACCTCAGTTCCTTGGGCAATGCCGATTTGCTGGAGTTCTCCGTGGCCTCTTCGGATATTGGGGCGTTTGGCATCAACACCCCAACTTATTTCTGCATGGACAATGTGACGACCACCGACATGCCGTCCGCTACGAAGGAACCTGGCGAGCTGCTTGGCTTCAAGGTTTGGCCAAACCCAGTGGCGGATTTATTGCAAATTGAATGGGCAGGTGAGGGGAGTGCAATTGCTTGTTTGTCAGATATTTATGGTAAAAAAATCACTAAGTTGACTTTAACGTCAGGTCAAAACAGCTTGGAAGTTTCGGATTTACCACCCGGCGTGTTTACTTTGCAAGTGGTACACCATGGTCGTGTGCTTTCGCAAATTTTCGTGAAAAATTAGGATGAACAAAGCCAATTCCAACAAAAAGAAATATCCGCCTGCGCTGCGCAAAAAGGCGGCGGCCATCGCCGAAATCTTGGAAGGACTTTACTTTGAGACGCCCATCCCGCTCGATCATGGCGACAATTACACCTTGCTGGTGGCGGTGCTGCTCTCCGCCCAATGCACCGATGTGCGGGTGAACTTGGTGACGCCAATCCTTTTTGCCAAAGCCAGTAGCCCAGCCGAGATGGTTAAGCTAACGCCAAAGGAAATCGAGGACGTGATTCGGCCATGCGGCCTTTCGCCCCGAAAATCGCAAGCGATTTTTCAGCTTTCGCAAATTTTGCTGGATAAATACAATGGTGAAGTGCCCCAAGATTGGGAAGCGCTGGAAGCCCTGCCGGGCGTTGGCCACAAAACGGCATCGGTAGTGATGTCACAAGGTTTTGGGGTTCCAGCCTTCCCGGTGGATACGCATATCCATCGGCTAGCGGAGCGTTGGGGACTCAGTAGCGGCAAAAATGTGGTGGAAACAGAACGGGACTTGAAGGCGCTTTTCCCTGAAAACACTTGGAACAAGCTGCACTTGCAAATCATATTCTTTGGCCGGGAGCATTGCCCTGCAAGAGGGCACGACCCTGCTAAATGCTTGATTTGCAGCAAGTTCAGCGTGAAATGACAAAATGCTGAAAATGAAAAAGCTGTTGTTGGAAGCCTGCGTGGAGACGCTGGAAGACGCCATCCTTGCCGAGCAAAGTGGCGCTGACCGCATCGAGTTGTGCGGGGATTTGAGTGTGGGGGGCATCACGCCTTCCAAGGAACTGACTGAGGCTTGCCTCAATTCACTCCGCATACCCATCATGGCGATGGTGCGGCCAAGGGGTGGCAATTTTGTTTATGACGAAACAGAATTAGCGGAGATGAAAGCCTCCATTGCATATTTTAAAACAGTTGGCGTGGCAGGCGTCGTGTTCGGTATTTTGGATGAAAAAAATGAAGTGAATTTGGCTAAAACAGCGGAACTGGCCGAATTGGCGAAGCCGCTTTTGGTCACATTTCACAAGGCTATTGACGATACTCCTGACCCTGTCAAAGCTATTCAGCTATTGACACAAGTACCTGATATTCAACGGATTTTGACATCTGGTGGAGCGTCAACGGCTATGGAAGGAGCGGCAGTGCTGCGCAAAATGCAGGCCGTTGCTGAAGGCAAAATCACCGTACTGGCAGCGGGAAAGGTGACCAAGGGAAACTTGGAAGCGGTTCATTCCGCTGTTGGCACGAGTGAGTACCACGGAAAGCGGATTGTGTTTTAATGCCGAGGAAAATCAATTGCAAAGTTTAGAAACAGCCTGCCTGATATTGGTGATGTTCAACAAAAGCAAGAGTGTGGAGAAGGCTAATCCAACTGCCCATACTTTGAAATCCAGCCCGTTTTTCAAATCAAAACCTTGGTTTTCAAAATAAACCACCTGCCAAATTCGCATGACAACCAAAGCGACGAAAACAACCGCCAACACAACCGAGAACTGCAATGCAAACCGTTTGGTAAGTAGTCCGCTAATTTGTTTTGGAAAATGCCCCGTTTCAAGCAACAGCCTTATTTCTGGGCGGCTTTGTGCTATGAGCAATTGAAAATTGAGCACAAAAACCAACATGGAGAGGGCAAGTATCAGCAAGCCCATTGCCCATAAGGCACTTAAAACTACTTTTAGGAGTACCCCAAATTGGCTGCCGATAAGCCGTCCTGCACTTACTTCGTAGTTTTTTTCTTTTAAGAAAACTTGGAAATCCTTGGAAAGCGGGTTGTCCACTTTCAAAATCAAGCGGGAAGGCTGGCCAGATTCTCCCCCGAAATTGGTATTGGCCCAAGTCATAAAATCGGGTGGAACGAGTATGGAATTGATGCGCTCACTAAAGCCAACGATTCGACCACTGAAGCTTTGCTTTTTGCCCCTGCCAGAAATCGTGATTTCCATGTTCAGTTTTCCAACAGTGGAAGGTGTAACTTGTGGCAAGCCTTGACTGGGCGCAAAACCGAAGTTGTAGAGGGCGAGGTAGTCTTTTGAAATAAGAACAGGCACGGAGTTCTGGCCTTCCGACCATCGAAAATCTGGTTCTTTTACATCCAAAAAATCATTCGGCACCGACTCAAAAAACAACTCGGTGTAAAAACCAAGCATATCGCTGGATGCCCCGGCCCTGAAATCATTGGCAGTAAACTTACCGACAGATTGGATGAAGGGCTTTGACTTTAATTCCTCAATATCTGATTCAGAGAAAGTGGACTTTAAACCAAGTGTATTGAATAGGTTTATTTTCTTGTTGATTTGAACGTATTGGTCGCTGGGGTTGGCGTCTCCACGTAGCAATTGCTGTACGTCAAAATAAAACTGCAACGTGGCCAATAGCAGGGACAAGCCAATAAAAGTACCAAGGGAGGCACCTACGAGCAGCCATTTGCTTTTGCCTTTCCACAGGATTTTGTCAAGGATAAATTTTGATTGGTTGGCCATACTTCAACGGAAAAAGGGCGATTGACCAAAGCCAATCGCCCTTTTTTTATGCTATAAAATAGTATTACTCGAGTTTGTACTTTACAGGCAGGTTGAACTGCACACGTACTGGGCGGCCTCGCTGTTTGCCTGGCTCCCATGCTGGCATCAACTGTACAACCCGAAGTGCTTCTTCGCCACAACCTGCACCGATGTCACGGACAATCTCTGGTGCAGTGATTTTGCCATCTTTTTCAACAACAAACTTCACATACACGGTACCTTCTACGCCGTTTTCACGGGCAATAGGTGGGTATTTGATGTTGCCGTAAATGAACTGAAGCATTTTGGTTTCAGCACATTTTTTCTTCTCCGCCTTGTCAGCAACGGTCTCACACCCCGGGAAGGCTGGTTGGTCTTCCACTACTTTGAAGATTTCCTCTTCTTCCTCTTTTGGAGGGGGTGGTGGTGGTGGCGGTGGTGGTGCAGCCTTTTCGATAACTGGCGGTGGTGCCACAACCTGTGTTTCTTCTTCAATGGACTGGTCTTGCTGAATCACTGTTTCCACCGAAATATCATCCGGTACCTCCTGAATTACAGGTGGTGGCGGTGGTGGCGGTGGTGGTGGCGGCTCCGCAGTGCGGGGTGTTTCCATTTCAATCTCCTCGTCAAGGGTACCCAGCAGGCCGGACACGTCAATGACTTTCTCGTACTTGGTCCAGCCGAAAGCCAAAATCATCAGAATGATGGATGCGAGGATACCATAATTCTTGAATGTGCCTCCTAAGCTGAATGTGTCCACTTCCGGGTACTTGTTGCGGCCCTCCAATGGGGAACCGAAAGTAGTACCAGCATGCTTTGCGGTCAGGTCAGTGTTGGAGCGCCTATTGTAAACTGCTTTTACAATAAACACCAATGCTACCGTGAGAACCACAATCGCCAAGGAAACGAACAGTGCAATTTGACCACTAACTTCGAAATCCATGTTGGTTATGTTTTAGTGAAATAAAATGTGAATACAAGATAACTCAAAACAGCACCGGAAAAGTTGGCGACCATGTCCCAAACCTCAAAAAAGCGGTTCGGAAAAAAAGCCCACTGAACTATTTCAAGTGCAATTCCATACATTGATACCGTCAACACTGTTAGGTTAGCAGTTTTTGACGATAATTTCTTATTTTTTTCTAAAGCCTTGATTATGAGCCATGTAAGTATGCCGTATGCGACTAAATGGCCAAGTTTATCTGGTGCAATTACGGTTTCGGGCATTTGGATACTCGGACTGATGGACAATCCCAAAATCAATAATGCCCAAAGGATTGATGGCAAAAAAGGCTTCATTTCAAACAACTTATACTTCCAAGATGCAACAGGTTAAATATATGGTGTGTCCGACAAAGATTTTTATTAAAAAAATCAGCCCACCAAGGCGCTATAAGCAGCTGCATCGAGCAGTTCTTCCAGTTCCGACACATCAGAAAGCGCTATTTTGATAATCCAGCCTTCGCCATAAGGGTCGGAATTGACCAAAGTTGGGTCGTCGCCACCAGTTTCCGAAATGGCGTCATTGAATTCAAGGACTTTGCCGGATACAGGCATGAAAAGGTCAGAAGTCGTCTTCACAGCTTCGACAGTGCCAAAAACCGTTTCTTTTTCAAGCGATTCGCCAACCGTTTCAACCTCTACATAGACGATTTCGCCAAGTTCACCTTGAGCGAAATCCGTGATGCCGATCACGGCAATGTTGTCATTTTCGACCCTAATCCATTCATGGTCATTGGTGTACTTCAAGTTGGATGGTACATTCATTTTAGTAAGGCAATTTTCGTTAAGATTTTCTAAAGGAATATGGTTGTGCCAAGGGTTACCCGTTACAGTAGCCAGATTGCACAGCCTTTATTGTGCTTACAGTACCTGCTTTGCCTTGATGATGCTAATGTAAACTTAGAAAATTGGGCAGAAGGACGTTTTGCACAGTGTTCACTTTTTGAACCGCCCAAAAGTAGCGTATTTCTACAAACAACAAAGGCCAAAAAAAAACCGGGCTTGCGCAAAAATGCTAGCAAGCCCGGCGAAAACACGCTCTCTCTAATTTTTATCGTGCTAAGATAAGGCTTTTTGTAAAAACCGAATCAATAGTGGCTATTTTTATAAAAAGATTTCCAAAAATTTTTTCATTTAAATTTACATCTAATTGATTGCCAATAATTTCTGAAAAAAAATTGCTATTCTTTTCATTTATCAAATTGTAGATACTTATGGAAACCTTCTGTTTGAATTTTTCGGAAAAAACAATGCCAAACTTTATGTCTAAACTTGGGGTTGGTAAAATTCTACCTCTTTTATCCTTGCGACAACATTTAGAATCAGAAGTCACTTGATAGTCTGATTCCTAATCACCGAATAGGGAGGCAAACTTACAATAACTCTTGAAATCGTCACATTTAAGTGCAAGGTGATTGTGAAAGAAAGTAGATTAAAAAACCATTTTTTACACTCAACCAATGTTGCCATTATTTTACATAGACAATATGTTCCTTGGA
>JANPLH010000366.1:0-5995 GCA_031426435.1 Saprospiraceae bacterium
CAAGCTCGCCGACAGCTACCGCCACCTCAATCAACAAGACAAGGCACTGCCCTATTACCAAGCCGCCATTGCCTCTGGTGAGGTGCAGGATATTTACGTATTCCAATATGGACTGACCCTGCAAGAACTGGGCAGGTACGAATTGGCCAAAGGCGTCTTTAATCGCTTGGGCGAAAAATCGGAGGTGTACAAGGTGCGCTGCAAACAGTTCGCCGAGGCTTGCGAGTTCGCTGCCAATGCCGATGGCCAAGCCAGTTATAAAGTCACCAACGAGTTCTCCAACACGGCCTCCTTCGACTTTGGCCCCACCTTCTTCGGCGACCAGGTGATTTATTCCTCTGGCCGCTCCGATATACGGGGTCGGGACAGCCGGAGCGCACCGTCGTCGGGTGGAAGCGAAGGTAGCAACCGCCTCTTCATCACGCAGCGGGACGTGAACGGCTTCCTCGAAGTGCCAGTGACGCTGCACACGGGTTTTGGCGTGGGCGTGAACGAAGGCCCTGCTGCCTACTCCGCCGATGGTCAATGGGTCGCTTTTACCCGCAACAATTTCATTGATGGGACCCGCATGATGCCCAGCAGCGGCATGGAGTTGAACCTGTTCATTGCGCAAGCAAAAAACGATGGCGACTGGGAATCGCCCCTCGCTTTCCCACATAATGGCGTTGATTTCTCAACGGGCTACCCCAGCTTTTCGCCCGATGGAAAGGCGCTATATTTCGCCAGCAACAGGCCTGGCGGGTACGGCGGCTTCGATATTTATGTTTCTTTTAAAATCGGCAGCAATTGGTCGGCCCCTGAGAACCTCGGCGGAGCGGTGAACACGATTGGCAATGAAATCACCCCCTTTTCGGATGGTGCCACGCTGCATTTTTCAAGCGACTACCAGAAGGGTTTCGGCGGTTTCGACATCTTCCGGGCCGAAGAAAGCGGCGGGCGCTGGGCCACGGTATATCATGGTGGCCCCGGCCTCAACTCTTCCACTGACGACTATGGTTTTGTGTTCAATGCCAATCGCAATATCGGCTATTTCGTATCGAACAGGCCGGGCGGCAAAGGCTCTGAAGACATTTACCGCATCGTGAAAGAGACGGAAAGCGCCGTCATCAAAGTTACGGATGCCCTCACGGGTGCTGCCATTGCTGGCGCAACGATTGACTTCTCCAACTGCGGCTCACCCAACCAACAGACGAATGTCAACGGCCTTTTCAATTTCACCCTCGTTGACAACCTCGATTGCACGGCCACAGTGAGCAAGGACGGTTTTACGAGCAAAACAGTGAAACTGACCACCCTCAGCCTCCGCCAAAGCCGCACGCTTGGAGTGGAACTGAACAACACCGCCAATGCCTATAGCGGCAAGGTGGTGAACGGTACCAACGACAAGGCGCTGGAAGGCGTGATGGTCATAGCATCGAGCAAAGACAACGAGACCACCGCACTGACCGATGCCAACGGCAGCTTCTCCATTTCACTGAAACCGAATGTCAGCTACCAAGTCAGGTACTCGAAGCAGGGGTTCAAGGATTTGACGATGGATTTCAAGGCGGCGTCTTCCAAAGAGAAAAACCTGGATGTTGCAGAGATTTTCCCAGTTGGCTCGTCGGTAGCCAGCGATGCGGCCATCACTAAGCCGAACGATGCCGGCGTGGATGATGTCAAGCTAACCAACCCTGAGAACCCTTCCGGCTCAACTCCCGCTGCCACCTTGGTTGATGGCTTTTCGGTGCAATTGGCGGCTGCCACTGCCAAACCTGACCTGAAGCCCTACCAAGACAAACTCGGCAAACTCGGTAACGTATATGCCGTTAGCGAGGGCGGCAAGTCCAAAATCCGGCTCGGCGTTTTTGAAACAAAGGAGGCTGCCGTTGCTGCGCAACAAGTAGCAAAAACCAGCGGCTACACAGGTGCGTTCATCGTTGCTGAGAAAGGCAAGCCATCCGCTGCCCCTAAAAAAGATGAACCCAAACCGACCCCAGCCGAGACCGATAACAAAAAGGTGGAGCCTAAGGCTACGCCTGCCGAACCCAAACCGAAGCAGACCGAACCCAAGTCAGTGCCTGCCAAAGCAACCGACCTCGACGGTTATCTGGTGAAATTGGCCGCCTACAAGGACTTGAAGAACTTCAACCGTGACAAGGTGGAGGACATCGGCTTGGTCAGTTTCGTGAAAAAAGGCGATTTTACCCTCGTGGTACTTTCCGGCTTTGATTCAAAAGCTGCCGCAACGAAAGCGCTGGACAAAGCGAAAAAGCAGGGCTTCACGACAGCGCATTTGGCCACGATGGAAAAAGGTGAGCTTAAAAAAGCGGAATAAAGGAGCATCGTTATCCTTATCATTTACAAACCCTTTAAGCGTTTCATACCGCTTAAAGGGTTTGTTGTTTTAATGGGACAGGAAAATCAAAACCCCCAGTTTCATTGGCGAGGCAACGAAAAAGCGCCTTTGAATGCACATGCAATCAAAGGCGCTTTTCGATGAAAAAACAGGCAGCTTCGCTTATTCAGCGTACTGCTTTTCGTAATATTTTTGGTAGGCTCCCGAAGTCACATGCTCCAACCACTCCTCGTTATCGAGGTACCATTTCGCTGTCAGGCGCAAGCCCTCTTCGGGTTGTATGGTCGGCTGCCAGCCAAGTTCAGTCTGCAATTTTGTTGAATCAATGGCGTAGCGGCGGTCGTGGCCGGGGCGGTCCTTCACGTAGGTGATGAGGCCACGGCTGGTGCCGGGCGCACGTCCCAAGAGTTCGTCCATGATGTCGCACAGGGTCGTCACCAGTTCAATGTTCTTGCGCTCGTTGTTGCCGCCGATATTGTAGGTCTCACCGATTTTCCCATTGTGAAAAATGGTGTCAATGGCATCGGCATGGTCCTTTACCCAAAGCCAGTCACGGGTGTATTTGCCGTCGCCGTAGATGGGCAGCGGCTTGCTGTGCTTGATGTTGTTGATGACCAACGGGATGAGCTTTTCCGGGAAATGGTTCGGCCCATAGTTGTTGGAGCAATTTGAAATCAGCACGGGCAGGTCATACGTATGGTGGTAGGCCCGCACGAGGTGGTCGCTACTGGCCTTGGAAGCCGAGTATGGCGAGCGGGGATCGTATGGCGTTGTTTCCACGAAAAAGCCCTCGTCGCCCAAGGAACCATAGACCTCATCGGTGGAAACATGGTAGAAAACCCGGCCTGCCTCACTCCCCTTCCAAGCGGTTTTGGCGGCGTTCAGCAGGTTCATCGTGCCGATGATGTTGGTCTCAATGAACTCCAGCGGATTGGTGATGGAACGGTCCACGTGCGACTCGGCGGCGAGGTGAATGACGCCTTCGAAATCATGCGTTTTAAAAAATTCCAGCATGGCTGGACCGTCCGTTATATCCCCTTTTACGAAGGAATAATTAGACTTGCTTTCCACGTCCTTTAGGTTTTCCAAATTGCCCGCATAAGTCAACTTATCCAGGTTGACAATATGATAATCAGGATATTTATTTACGAATAACCGAACGACGTGTGAGCCAATAAAACCTGCACCTCCAGTAATTAATATCTTTTTCATGTTTGGTGATATGAGATTGGTGATTGGTGATTGGTGATTGGTGGAAGGGACTCACCAATAACCAATCACTAATCACCAATCACTTTTAAACCTTTACCGCTTTTTTAAAGTATTCATACGTCAACCGCAGCCCCTCCTCCCGGTCGAACTTGGGAGCCCAACCGAGTATGTTGGTGGCCTTGGTGATGTCTGGTTTGCGCTGCTTCGGGTCGTCCGTTGGCAATGGGTTGTAGATGATATGCGCCTTGGGATTTTTCACCAAATCCAATATCTCGTGGGCAAACTGCAACACCGTGATTTCCTGCGGGTTGCCGATGTTCATCGGTTTATCGTAGTCGCTCAGGAGCAGCTTGTAGATACCGTCCACGAGGTCGTCCACATAGCAGAAGCTGCGGGTCTGTGAGCCGTCTCCGAACACCGTCAAGCCCTCGCCACGGATGGCTTGGGAGAAAAACGCCGGAAGCACACGCCCATCTTCGACCCTCATTCGTGGGCCATAAGTGTTGAAGATTCGGATAATGCGGGTCTCTACGCCATGATAGGTGTGGTAGCCCATTGTGATAGCCTCCAAGAAGCGCTTCGCTTCGTCATATACCCCACGTGGGCCGACGGGGTTCACATTGCCCCAATATTCCTCCACTTGTGGGTGTATGAGCGGGTCGCCATAGACCTCCGAGGTGGAAGCCACAAGGATACGGGCACCTTTCGCTTTGGCCACGCCAAGCATGTTGTGGGTGCCGAGTGCGCCAACTTTAAGCGTCTGAATGGGCATCAGCAGATAGTCAATCGGGCTGGCAGGGCTGGCAAAGTGCAGGATGTAATGGATTTCACCCGGCACGTGTACGAACTTCGTGATGTCATGGTGGTAGAAATCGAAGTCGTCCCGTGGGAACAGGTGCGCAATATTATCCAAGCTGCCCGTGAGCAGGTTGTCCATGCCGATGACGTGGTAGCCTTCGGCCAACATGCGGTCGCAGAGGTGCGAGCCAATGAACCCGGCTGCGCCGGTAATGAGAACTCTCTTTTTCAAGGTATTAAGTTTTAATGGATGTTCGGGTGGGAAGTCGGAAGGGTACAGCTTCACGCCCATTGGGTCAATAATTTGTCAATAACAGGGAAAGAATTTGGCCCGCAAATGTATTCCGTATTTTTTCAATAAACAAAATAATCACTAAAAGAGGGCCGCCGTTTCCGGCGGCCCGCCAATTTTTAATAACTATGTATTGAAAAAACTATGGAGATTATTGGATTGGTTCATTGCTTCATTGTTTCATTGTTTCATTGTTTTCCCTTAGGACGACAACCATGATGTAACTAAGCCATGTGTCAATGAAACCATGAAGCCATGTGTCAATGAAACCATGAAGCCATGTGTCAATGAAACCATGAAGCCATCATTCCGTCTTCACCACCTTCATCATTTGTTCCCTTACGTTTTCGGAATTGATGCGCACCCAATAAACGCCGAGGGCATAGCCGCTCAAATCAAGTTCCACCTTCTCGGTCAAAGATGGTACTTCGGTTTCAAGGAGCTTATGGCCATAGGTATTCCAAACTTCGATGGTGGAGACGGTGGATGATTTCTTGACAAACTCAACCGTCACTTTGCCCAAGGTTGGGTTCGGATAGACTTGAATGGCACGTACGCCGGCTGGTTGGTAGAAAACACTGGCAGTTTGCGAAAAGCCATCCGGTGCAGCGCCATCCGTGCGGCGGCAGAGGATGCGGTAAATGTTTTCTCCCAAGCGCAGTCTGTTGTCACGGACTTTAAACATGCCGTCGGCGTCGTGGTCCTTACCAGCTACGGCTCCGATATTTTCAAAATCAATTCCATCCTCGGAACGCTGAACAAAGAACATGGTATTGTCTGGGTCCATGCCAGTCACGTGCCAGCGGATATTGGCAGCCTCGCCTTCCAATTCGGCAATTACATCGTCAAAAATCACAATCAATGGGTCGCCGCCACAGGCATTGACCTGAACGGCTGTGGTAACAGTCACTGAACAACCAAAGCGGGTAACGGTCAACGAAATGGATTTCACGCCTGAAAAAGTCCAATAAACTGGGTTTACCACCCTTGTAGTTGCGGTGGCTGGAACGGCACCTGGCCCAAAATCCCAAGCGTAAGTTGCGCCGCCACCTGCAATGGCTGCTTCAAAACGGCCATCTAAATTGGTGCAAATAACAACGGGTGCATCAATGATTTGCGCCAGCGGATTGGGCGTCAGGGTCTTCGATACGATATTGCTCTCGCCGGGGTAATCCGGGCAGCCCGCCCGACGGGAGCAGCGGATATAGTAGGTCGTTTGACTGATGGGGCCTGGGTTGTAGTTCGCACTGTTCGAGTTAGGAATGGGCGACCAGTTGGGGTCGCCAGGCCCATTGTAAACTGGCACTGTGCTTTTCAACCAAAGGTATTCGAGCACGCCGAAGCCGCCAGAAGGG
>JANPLH010000367.1:0-2392 GCA_031426435.1 Saprospiraceae bacterium
CACGGCGACTGATTGCCGCTAAATTGTGGCTGTTGAGGAAACTGAATATTATCGGTAACAGTTACACAATCTTGATCAATACAAGACACGTTACCCCTTATTGTGGTTATTGTGAAACAATAAACGCCAGCCTCATTGACCGTCACAATTGGTCCGTTGGCAGCCCCTAAAATGCCAGGACCTGTCCAAAGCATCGAAATTGAACCGCCAGGAGCTTGTGAAAAATCAGAACCTGATGCATTTAGATTTACCTCTGCAGTTGGCCCACAACCGATAACTGGAGGTTCATCAATCAAAACCTGCGGATTAAGTATGGCCAAATCTACCAAAACGAAGGAATCGCATCCTAAATAATTGGCATTTTCACATGTGTGATTAATAAATGGGTCAGAGCTTTGGTAATTTTGCCCACAAATAGTCAGAAAATCAGGTGCGCAGAGTGTTACTTGTCCAAGGTCCAGTGTTGACGTAGGATATTCATTGATGAAGCAAACTACCACACTATCACAACCAAGGTAACTTTGAAGGGTCACTGGATCACCTGCTGGGCCAGTACCACTACTGTATGTGTTACCAGCACATATTGTAGCCTCCCCCGGGCAAATGGTTACAGGTGGCACATTGGTTGGAGGGATTGGCTGCAAAGTGATTGGAATGCAAACGGGTGGTTCGTCCATGTCACATGGATTCGAAGGAGTCACACAAAGTTGCCCCGAACCAGGTTGGTTATTATATTGAACGGTTACGGCTCCTCCAGGAGTGCCAGAAATTGTACCAAGTGAGGCAGGTAGTAGCACCCAATCAAATGTTGCAGCATTTGGATTTGCCAAGCTATAATCCACGATTGCCCCAGGGCATACAACTTGCGGAGCAACATCAAATATTGGGGCTTCAGGAGGCACTGGCACTGTGCTCCCTTCAATCACGTTAACCTGAAAATCGCAAATATCACCTGCGCAGCCATCGAACACAACATAGTAAACTTGGCCAGGTATGAAAGCTCCGCCCAATGTGTAAGGGCTATCAGTACAGCTGCATTGTGTATCAATTGCATCACCACCGCAACCACCTTCATAAACTGCACCTTGCATCCCAAATTGACCATTAGTACCTTGGCAGTTAGATGGAACTACTTGCAGCGTAATAGCAGGAGTGCCAGCAATGAAGGCAAACCACTCGTCATTGTTCAAAGAGTTGCCAGGACAGCTAGGGAATTCAGCAGGCACGTTGTTGGTGCCGAGCTGGTCACAATAACCGTTCATATCAACACACAATACGGGAGCTTGCGGGCAAGTATCGCCAGTGCCAGGGAAGCCAGGTGGCGGGCATTGTGCAAAAACATTTCTTGCAATGAGCGAAAAGGCAATAATTGGCAGGTATAGGTAAAGTTTTTTCATCTTCATCATGTTTGAAAAATCCTGATTGTCAAAGTTTTGGAAAGCTATTTAGGATGGCTACGAAATCACTTGCCTTCAGCGATGCACCACCAATTAGACCGCCATCCACATCGGGTTGGCTGAAAATCTCGGCTGCATTGTCTGGCTTGCAACTACCACCATATAAAATAGGGGTGTTGTCAGCAAGTTCTTTTCCGTATTTTTTCAAAATCAGGCTTCTAATAAAGGTATGCATTTCTTGGGCTTGACCGGGGCTTGCTGTTTTTCCGGTTCCAATTGCCCAGACAGGTTCGTATGCAATAACGATTTTAGAGAAGGCTTCGCTGTCAAGGTGGAAGACGCCATTCTCAAGTTGGGACAGCACTAGAGCCTCTTGGGTTCCGGCTTCCCTTGTCTCCAATCGCTCTCCGCAACAAAAAATAGGCCGCATGTCATTGGCAAGGACTGCATTTACCTTACTTGTCAGCAATTCGTCAGATTCCTCAAAATACTCCCTTCGCTCTGAATGGCCTATGATGACGAAATTACATCCAACAGATTTCAACATCCCAGCCGATATTTCGCCAGTATAGGCTCCGTTTGGTGCTTGATGGCAGTTTTGAGCGCCAATAAAAAGGTTGGAAATTTCACTGCTCAGTTTAGATAGATGGTTGAGGTGGATAAAAGGTGGGCAAAGCACCATCAAAACCTCCGACGGGCTGGAAGTACGGATGATTTCGCTTGCTAAATCTTTCCCCTCTTGAAAACTTAAATTCATCTTCCAGTTTCCCGCAACAATTTGCTCTCTCTTCATGCTTTGTCTTTAAAATTAAACTTTGGGTGGTCTTTTTGGTCGGTTGAACTGGGCAAATGTACTGAATTCGTCCATATTGCAAAGCAATTTGCTTTGCACAATCTTAATAGATTGACTATCAGGCGTCAAATTCAGGTTTTATCAGTACACCAAATTGGCTTTCAAGAACCTCCACTTTAGTAAATGTTTGGTTAAGATTTAT